>NZ_JBSPKW010000011.1:0-200830 GCF_053848065.1 Mesorhizobium sp. BHscii
GCGACTCAAGCCGCAGGGCGGGCAATCGGTTCCGGAACATTTTAGCAAAATTGAATGTTTAGTTGGAAATGACGAAGCTGGAAATGGACCCTAGGCCATGGCTGTAAAGATCGGGCGATGAAGTCACACTCACCGTGACAATCCTGAAGGTACTGGACAACGGCATGTCGAGCGTGAGCATACCCTCTTACAGCTTTCCCTTTTCGATCGAGACACCGAAGAGAACAAGGGCTGGCCAGAAATCGAGATCACCGGCTTTGTCACTCGGGTGGATGACGAGGACGGCAAGGTGACTGTCAGGATCGAGGGACGTGGCCTAGTCACGGTAGACATCGAGGCCGTCTCGCGCGAACAGACAACGAAGGTGCTCAATCGCTCCTGAAAATCGGCCTGTGGATAGTAACCCGCCGTTTACCACGTCGCTGCAATCGCATTGAAGGTCCCACACGAGCGCCTACCGTGTATTTGCGCCTGTTGTTGCCGGCGCGCCCCCGCCAAGCTGGCGATCGACGTTTTCACGTTTCTCTACAGTATGCGTCGATCGCAGCTCTCCCCGGATTCGACATCTCCCCAATCGCAAGGCATGATCATTGCCGGCGTTCGGGGGGATGCTTATGGGTTGGGGCAGACAGAACACACGGCCAAAGAAAACTCGTCGGCCGGCGAGGCGTTCGGCTTTTCGCGATCCTCAATTTCGCTTGGCAGCGGTAGTCCTGCTCGGTGCGGTGGGCTACGTCTCAGTCAATTATTCGGATTTCGAGCGGGTCCCGTTCCTGGGAACGATGAAAAATCCCGGCGCGGTCGCCGGGGTTGCTTCCGTAATTGACGGTGACACCATCGAGATCCACGGCCAGCGCATACGCTTCAACGGGATCGATGCACCGGAATCGGCCCAGCAATGCGATGATGCCAAGGGCTTTCGCTACCAATGCGGGGCAAAGGCCGCCGCGGCGCTCGATGCGTTCCTAGCTGCCTCCAAGCCGGTGCAGTGCACGTTTGTTTCGTGGGATCGCTACGGGCGCTATGTGGGCGACTGCGCTCGTGCTGACGGTGTCGAGATCGCTTCCTGGCTCGTCGAGCACGGTCAGGCTCTGGATTGGCCACGGTACAGCCATGGAGCCTACACACAGCAGCAAGCGAAGGCCGAGGCGGCAAAGACAGGCATCTGGGCCGGAACGTTTCAGGCCCCATGGGATTGGCGGGCGGAGCATTCAGAAAATTCACCGGCGGTCAGCCAACCGCTTGGGATCATCAGCCGTCGGCAGCTTGCGCAAAGCTACTCGTGCCAGCCGCGGCGCACTTGCTCGCAAATAAGTTCCTGCGACGAAGCTCAATGGTATCGCAACAACTGCTCATGGGGCGGCAAGCTGGATCGCGATGGGGATGGCACCGCGTGCGAAACGCTTTGCTAACGGGTTAGCCGGCGACAGGGGTGTGGTTCGCTTCCGCCACTAGGTTTGAAAGGCGCCGGGCTTTTCGAGTTCAATGCCCCGATTAGGGGGGAGATCAATATGCGGACGAAATTCTGGCTGCTCACAGTTCTGCTTTGCGGAGCATGTACTGTCTCGCAACCAATAAACGTACAAGCAGGGGTCCAGCTATTCCGACCGCCTAAGCGCCTTCGATCAATGCGATTTCGAAGCGATCCAGAAGATACCGCGCGCCTTGGCAACCCAAATTAGCGGGGCTACTACAATCCGGGATCTCTGCAGTGCAACACATTCGGCACAATGACGACGTGCAACCGCGTCGGCGAGATGAATATTCCAGCCACTGCCACAACCTACGATGCGAACACTGCGATCCGGACCCGCTACATCAATCGGTGCCTCGAAGGTAAGGGGTATGTCGTTTTGCAGCGCGCTCCCTGTCGAACAGACGCCGAGATCGCAAAGGCGCGATCAATCCTCGACAACCAGCCAAATCAGGGTGAAATCACCTGCGCGCTGACATCACGATAGCTAATCGCAGGCTTCCGAAATCTGCGCCGTTCTCGTATCGTTGTGCCCGGAGGCTGTTGACGGGTCGGCAGGATTAACGTCGCTGTGTGGGATTATCTGTGGGACGCGTAAAACCCTGAACAGGTGGCCACCGCCGGATGGGCCGCTACAGGGCGGTTGATGGGAAAAAGACGGCTGGCGCACTCCGACCGAATCGGTTGTGAGTTGTGCGGCGCACAATCTAGACGAGTCGGCCGGAATCAGAGATGCTCCGATAAAATCGGCAGAAAACCGCAGACAGGCAGTTAGGAGGGGATCAAGCAAGCCGTTGATTCTTGCGAGTTTTTTAATGCGCCCCTAAATAGCGTGGAACGCCGCTTCTCGTCACCTTGACTCTAGCAAACGAGACCACTCATATCGTCGGCGCGGCGGGAAGCTTCCTGCTGCCCGAAACGACAAAGCCGGGGCTCACGACCCCGGCTCCGTATCGGTAACCGCAAAGTCTTGGATGGCTTGCGGCTAGTCGTTTGGTGACAAGGGATACATACCCTCATTCGACTCGCTGTCAAGCCATCCAGGCCGATAGAAGGTTTTGGACCAATGAGCGAGACCAATCCCACATACAAATTGACGTTCGATGACGCTGTCGAAATTTGGTTGCGGCACTCGAACGGCGACTACCAGCACCACATCGCCGCTGACTACTGGGTGAACCCCGGTCGTATTAACGACGTGCTCAAGGGCCGGAAACATCTTGGAAGCGAAAAGATCGCAGCCGAAAAAAGGACTGCGGCCTAATGGAAAAATCCGGAGATGAGATCGACAAGGGCGCACTCAACGCTTCCTCGGTCAAAAAATGGTCAAGGACCGCAATGAACGCAGCGGGGGGCATCCCGTTCGTGGGAAGCTTCCTTTCCGCCGCTGCTGGGCATTGGTCCGAAGAGGAGCAAGAACACGCAACCAATGTCATCCGACAGTGGCTTCAGATGCTCGAGGACGAGCTTCGGGAAAAAGGCAAGACGATCGCCGAAATTGTCGCTCGGTTGGATATGAAGGACGAAAAGGTCACGGAGCGGATCGAGTCTCTCGAGTATCAGTCGCTGTTGAAAAAGTCGTTTCGGAATTGGTCGTCGATAGACACAGAGTACAAGCGACAACGCCTTCGCAACATCCTGACGAACGCGGCTGCAGCGGAAACCGCGTCTGATGACGTCGTTCGGCTCTTTATTGATTGGGTGAATCTCTACTCCGATTTCCACTTTGAGGTGATCGGAGAGATTTATCGAAATCCAGCGATCACTCGCGGCGAAATGTGGAGCAATCTCGGCAAACCGCAAGTGCGGGAGGATTCTGCAGAGGCCGATCTGTTCAAGATGCTCATTCGGGATTTGACACTCGGGAGTGTCATTCGCCAGCACCGCCCAACGGACTATGCAGGCAACTTCCTCAGGAAGACGCCTTCGAAGCGGTCTGCTCCTGGCCAAGCCCCGGCCACGGCAAAATCTGCCTTCGACGAAATCGACCCATACGAGCTAACAGATCTAGGCAAGCAGTTCGTCCACTACGCAATGAATGAGATCACCGCGAAAATTGAGTATCACGAATTCACTGAGCCAAATTCTGTTGGCGAGAAGGCAGCATGAGCGAACATCTTTTTCAGGGTCCAAGCTGGCATCAGGAATTTGAAGCCAGAGTGCGCAAGGCGATCGATACCGTTGCAAGAATGCCAAGGGATGAGGTTTCGAATCCTGCCTCTGCCGGAATTTTGGACGAGCTTGCGAGGTCATTTCGATTTGATGTTCCCACCCTTCTTGTCGATCAGAAATCTGGGAACCGCCGCGAGGAAAGGCGAGTAACTGAAGATGGCTGGGGAGAGAGAGTGAACCACTCATTCCCCATAATGGACATCACAATACCTTTCTCTGGTGATCCAGATGGATTTCGGCTTCATCCTTCTCATTCGCCGCATGGGCTCCGGGCGACCATTCGGTCGGGCTCGATTGTACTAAGCCTCCCCGATGATGATAGGGTTCAATCTGCTGTCGATAGCTTTGAGGGTCGTGTCTCTCAGACGTTGGATTTGCTGCGAAGGGAGGTAGCCACGTCGGAGCCGCTCCTTGCTACGGCAATAGAGAACGCCTTCCAGCAAAGGCATAAGGAAGTGGAGGAACAAAGCCGCCGTGACGGCAATTTGAGTTTCCGGTCCGGTAAAAGTCCGACTTATACAACTTTTATGTCAAGCACTACGTAGGAGGGCCATAGTCGCCGAGTGCTAGATCTGCGCCGCCCGATCGGGCCCCCCCATGTCGTTGCCACTATCGTCCCGAGCTGAGCAATCTCAGCGCATATTAGCACGTTGTTCCTCCAACTTCCCCGCCGACCAACCTGGCCACGCCGTGTCCATCATCGGCATACAATTGCAATAGAGGTCGTCCACAAACCCGGTTGCCCGATCTCCGCAGCGCCATGTTGATAGTACTGGTCGTAGAACTGGTGCCAGGCAGCCACATACAACGGGTATGGGCGGGCGGTAATATCCGCCACCGCCATACCCGTTGTTCGCCGCAGCGCGGGCCGCAGCTGCTACACCCGCGACCGCTATGCGCTACCCCTGCATGATCGTGTCGGACAACGGCACCGAGCTGACCTCGAATACCATCTTGGCGTGGCAGGAAGATCGGCAGGTCGAATGGCACTACATCGCACCGGGCAAGCCGATGCAGAACGGCTTCGTGAAGAGCTTCAATGGTCGACTGCGCGATGAGTGCCTCTTCACCAGCTACCGGCAAGCCCGAAACAGCATCGAAGAATGGAGGATCGACTACAATGTGAACCGCCCGCACACCAGCCTCGACGGGGGCTTGCCCCGACCGAATTTGCCACCCGGTCCGCAAAGGATCACAACGTGAACAAGGCCAACTTATAGACGCGGACAAACGCGGAGCACGTCAGCCGATACCCAGCTTCTTCATATCGGCCCAGAAGAGATGGTGTCGATTCCGTCCTGGATGAGCCACCTGCCTCACAGCTACTCCCATTCGGCCAAGTGCCCTTGCTGATACACCGCCAATCGCAATAATGCGCTTCGGCTTAAACGTGTCGAGGATCAGTGTCAAAGACTCCCGGCAAAGTTCGTGATGCTCGTGAGTGGTTTCTGCATTTCTGACTTGCCCGTTTCGCAGTTTGAACGGGTGCAGCATGACGACGTTCCACAGAAGTGGCATCGGCTTTGGGAAGATTTCCCAGATCGCTGTTGATGTTCGGCTTGCGCCGCTTTCTGGATCCCGTGTCGGCACGGCGAAGGAGTTCGGCAAGCCCAGCATGTCGGCCATTTCTTTCAAGTTGTCTTGATGGGTGAAAGGCACGCCCGACCAGCGCGCGCCATAACGCGAAGGGGCCTCGGCTATCCACAAGTCGATAGTTGGTCGCTCAATAAAACTCCGAAGATAGAGCCCAAGATTATGCCGGCGTAATTTCGGCGCATCCGCATCCTCGCGGGCGGCTTCATAGCTTTCGTAGTGATTGAATAGATTGGGCTCAGAAGGTATCCGCCGGATCGCGTCAACAATTACGTCTGCGGCGTCCATGGGGTACCTTTTCAGTTCACATTCCCATAGCACCCGCCGATTTCAACGGGTCAAAGCAGACATCCACCCGGCGGACGAGCCATGCTGACATTGTGGCTCGGCGGGCTTCAGAGCGCCACTAGCCGTCTTTGTCGAATTGATCGGGTACAGTGTCCATGCAATCATCATGGAATGTTTCTGATCCCGTCGCAGGAGGGATACCGAGCGCATCCCCAGAACCGTTTGCCTGCATAGCGACCCCGATGGGCAAGGCGGCTTACCATGGCAGATCCGCATTTAGGGCATGTCACTCGGCCCGGGCTACTGGATAACGGCGGTTTTCGGCTAGGTAACGCCGGGGATCCCGGCGACAATGGTCTTGCTGAGTAGGAGGAGGAATGTTTCGCGTTGGCAAACATTGAGTCTGGCGGCGCGAGATTGAGGGGCGACACGGCGATTCCGATCAGTTCTGCATCGGCCTCCGCAACCTTGAACCTGCGATAGGCCTCCACCAGACTCGCATGGGGGTTACTCTTTGAAGTTTCAATGCGCTTGATCGCATCGCGCAGCGCGTCGGCACCTGAAACCAGCCGTTTCTGGAGATCACTACGCATCTGAGCGACTTTTTGGTCGATCCTTTGCCTCTCAGCTTGGTCGACGGGTGTAGGATTTGGATTGAACACGAACCGCGCATCGTGGCGCCTTTTCCAGTCCAGGAGACGCTGTCTGCGGACTTCTCCTATCCCGGGAACCCTTGTGACGTTGTGGTCAATATCTGCAGCCGTTTCGTAACCATACGCGACAAGCGTCTGGGCGAGGCCTCGGTTGATTGACTGGATTCTCTCCTTATCGACCCGGAATCTGTCGAGATAGTCACTTAGTTGCTTCGCGCGGCGGCTATCCTGATATTCGCTGTGCCACTTCGCCTGCAATTGCGGTAGGCTCTGATACTCCTGTTTGGCTCGCTCCAAGGCCGCCTTAATTCTGAAAGGCTCAATAGAACCACTGTTGCGATGGAAGGTCTCTAGCTCGGATGCGACAAGGCCGCGATCCCGGTCCAGTGCCTTTCTGACCTGCGTGAATGCCTCCGGGGTGGAACTGAGTCTGTTGAGACCGAAGCCTGCCATCCCCAGTGCTATCCACCAAAGTGCCGGAATGAAAGCGATCAACCCACCCGCTGCGCCAATAAGCAGCAGGCCAAATACTCTGCTGGTCCAGCGAGCACCGACGGCCTCTCTCCCTGCACTGCTGGGGACGGGCGTAGTGAGAGGCAATTGCGGAAAGACAGTCTTTGGATCCGGCAAGACAACAGCCTCGATCGCTGCCCAAATCTGATTGAGATCGAAATTGGCAACCGCTGCCGGCGACACGGCGCTGGCCCTGAAGACCAGCGGAAATAGGACGGTACCAAATCGGTTGTCCATGGCGCACCAAGGACAAGATCCAGCATCCTTCGGAAAGAAGTGCTCCTTGTGGGTGGGACAGGTCACGAGTGAGCTTTCGATAGTTCCTATTAAGCTGACCCAATCTCGAGCACTCGGTCGTATCCGGCTGGCATCTGCCGTAAAGGCTTGCTCAAAAGCCATTGCGACGGCCTTAGGCATCATCGACGGACCCGGGCCATGTGGAGGGGGAGCCATGCCTGTCTGACGCAACGTGGAGTAGGCGTAACGCCCCTCGGCAATAGCCCGCTCAAGTGGCATCTCATCAGTGCCGCTATAACGCCCGGCGAAAGGATGCTTGCCTAAGAACAGCAGCTGAAAAATCGCAACCGCTAAGCCGAACGCATCGTGATTGACGGTTCGTACGATCTGGTCGAGGGATTTTCCTTGAAGTTCCGGCGGAGTGTATTCCGGAACACCTACGCGGCAAAGATGGTTTGTCCCGTTACGGCTGACCTGAAAGCTATCGGCATCGATTATTGCGACAAGAGCGCGATCGGAGATCAGGAAGCCGGAATGATTGATGTCACCCACGATACAGCCGGCATTGTGAACGATCCCCACTGCCGCAGCCGCATTCTTGGCGGTGCGCACCAGAAAGCGGTAGTCAGCCTCTGGGAAGTTCTGCTTACGGGCCTTGGGGGCGTAGAGTTCATGAAGCGGCTTCGACGCACTGACAAGGTTCATCGTGAATCCGAGGAACTTGCCCTTCGTGTCAGTTACAATCTCGGTCGGAAACGAAATGAGCTTCGTGCGGGACGAAAACCCGGCTTGGACGATGGCGCTGATCTTTTCGAAGCGAAGCTGATCTGGCTGGAAATAAACTTTCACCGCCTTCGTAGGATCATTTGCTAGCTGATACACCTCACCCTCTCCGCCCTTGCCGATTCTGCGGCCGAGTGGAACCTGTTGCCCTCCTACGCGAATAATGGGCGCGGTCATCAGCGTACGGCTACGATCATCGTTTTATCGTCATCGGTTCGCTCATTGATCTTCGGCGACCCAAGGTATGAATGGAGTTGGCGCGAGAGGGCGCGTTGAGCTCCCGGCAGTCCGCTGTCTTTCATGGCTCCGCTGATAGTATCGAAGAACCCTGATGGCGCGGTGTGGCTCGCAAAATCGAGGACAAGTCGCTCTATCCCGTCAGAAAACAAGGCGATCGCATGCGGTGGATTGTCAAAGGTCGTGGTGCGCAGGCGGACGCCAGCGTTGTCCGTCACGAAGAAAGTAGTCGAAGCGTACTCACCAGACTCTGGCCAGGACACACATTCCCATTGCCCGCCCGGATCATCCTGCCGAACGATCGCTCCGTCGCCAATATGGGCGATGAATAGACTTCGAGCGTCCGACATTGCAAATAGCATGGTCGCCGCGAAATCGCGCATCTGCAGCCCGTGGCGTGTAGCTGTTGAAGCGATCGAATCTCGCAATTCGTCGATCCATTCCTCGAAGAGATTTCGATTAGGCACCTTTCCATGTAACCGCGCTCGGTTGGTGAGAAACCGGCAGGTGATGGTAGCTCCATATCGACTGTGAGACGCGCTCCCAGCTCCGTCCGAAACGGCCGCAATCAGCCTGCCATAACGAGACTCGAAGCAGCGATAGGCATCTTGCCTATGGGTGTTGGACCGCTCGTGCGACGTCCCCCGCCTCGAGGCGGCAATCCATTTCCACTTCGACACAGGTCACCCGGCAACGGCCCATCCATCCGGTGCTGCCGGGTTTTGCAGTGGAACCTGCTCACCCGGTTTCGACTGCGAAACGGAACTGAGTGACGCTGAAAGCCACCGGAAGAACTCGGCGAACTGCAGGCCCTTAAGTTTAAGCGGTGCACGCACTGATATTTGTTGGAGAACGCCGATGTCAGCGCCCTCGACACCCACGGCATAGAACATGAATTCCTTTTTGCCCTCGCCCTGATGCACAGCTTGGGCGGCAGCCTGCCAGGAATCCGTGGGTGCGCCGTCCGTGATCAGGAATATCCACGGGCGATAGTAGGGAGTACCATGGGCCTTGTAGGCGGATTTGCGGTCACGAAGCATCTGAAGGCCGTGCATAACTGCTTCACCTAGGGGTGTCGCTCCGGCCGCTTGGAGAAGCGGCGGATAAAAGCCGTCCACCGTCACGAATTCCGAGACGGTTTGTACCGGTCCGAAGCTGACTATGGCGATTTCAACGCGCTTGGCGGCGAGACTGTCTTCCGACAGCGCTTGCTTGAACGCCGCGATACCCTCGTTTAACTGGCGAAGTGGTTCGCCAGTCATAGAGCCGGAGTTATCGAGAAGAAGAATGCAGGGACAGCGCGGCTCCGTATTCTCGATGAGATCCGCGCCGCCAAATGGCGTTTGTTCAAGATCGGTCATGTCTGAGTCTTTCTTTTCCTGATACTTCAAGTTTTCGAAACTTGGGCGGCTGTGCGTCAGCGCATGAGGGCGGCGGCTACCCATGGGATACTATCGCCGCCCACCTGGTCGGCGTTCAGTGAAAAAGCTTTGCCAATAGACCCCAGAACGAGAATGTCGTCCGGTTGTAAACCCGATTGTAGGCGGCCTTTTTCGGACTTGTAATCCAGCCCAAACCTCCTGGCGCGCGAAGGCCGAGCTTCGTCTTGATGATCCGTTTTGGTGATATACGTGCCGCGAAGCTACGTCGCAAACTAGGTCTGCGCAAACCAAATTTCATAACATTTCCCCCTGCCGTGTACCATATAAAACCATCATCGGAGCCGGTCCACTAGTACATTCGCGAATGCGCTTGCGCGCACCGAGCCGAATAGAATAATCCCCAGGCGGCATTGATGGAGGTTCACTTCGTGCGAGTTGGAGTTCAATGCAGAGCCAAAGCTGGAACCACTCTTTTGCTGTAAGGGTTGGAGGAGTTTGGATCGCTGACGACGACATGACAAATAAAAGCTGGATCACCGTCCGTACGCTTGAGGCCGAGGATAATCGACGCCGAAACTGGGAATTATCCCCTCGATACAGTGACGACCCAGGAGGGCGCTACTTTTTAGTTCAAGATCCATTCAATATTAGAAAGGCCGTTGTCCCGCTTTTTCGAGGGCTAAAAGATGGGTCGCTAAAAGGCTTAGGAACCGCCTTCGGAATTTCGACGGATGGCATCCTGCTGACAGCAGATCACGTGATCTCGGATTTTCGAGAGCGATCCAGGGTAATCGATCATGACGTTCTTAATCCGAAGTTTGAGTATCTTGACAATGAATGCTTGGTTGCATTTCTTTCTCCTGGCCTAATCTTCGGAACGATCGGTATCGGGCCTGCACATCTTCCGATAATTGTCGCGGCCCATACACCAATTAAACCTGGAGATGATCCCCTACGAGCACTACGAGGCGAATTGCACTTCTCGTCAGCGGATGTCTCAGTCTTGCGGACTCAACCTCTATCGGCAGAACTTCACACTCTTTCCCTACAGCTTAGCCAGGATCATCCCAAAATCGGAGATCAGGTAGTCGCCATCGGCTACCCGCAAATCGACACCGTAAAAGAGCATTTGCCACAGATTGTAACGCGTGTGGAGGAAGGAATGTTTGCCTCTTACGGGCAAGTCATCGCGGTTCACCTCAACGGACGCGACCGAGCTAATGGGACACCCGTTTTCGAGGTCGATGCTCATTGGCCGAGCGGGATGAGTGGGGGCCCGGTGCTAAATGCAGATGGTCAGGTAGTGGGCATTGTTAGTCGATCTATCGAGGCAAGCCACGAACATCCCGGAGTTGGATGGGCCACTTGGTTGGGACGCCTTCCAGAAGTCGGGCAGGCGATGCGTCAGGCGCTTTAACCTATCCGTGGCAGCTGGCGCCGGGATAGATCAGGCGACCTTCAATGGAATCGGGAATGATATGCTCAACATGCAGCCCATCGACGCCCCCGCGCGAGCCGCAATAGATGCATCTTTTGGCTCGATCGGAACTCCACTTTAAAGGTGTAGATTCGCGTTAGTTTGGCCAAAAAGAAGGTATCCCTGCATAGAGGAATCCGCGGCTACGGTAGAATCTGAGCGATCTTCAGCGACCGCAGCACGCGAGTGGCTTCACTGACTAGCACCAATGTGTCAGCGCGCCCGATCGGCCTTCCGTGAGCAATTGCTTTGCGGATTGGATGCAGACGTTCGAGCGAAACCCGGAAGTCATCCCTCTTGATGAAGATATGACAAAACGAAGGCCAGTTGTCATTCTGGCAGATAAGCTGTGCTAGATCCATGAAGTCCGCGTACTGGATCAGATCGTAGATTGGTCGTCCGGCTGCACGCTCTTCTGCTTGACGCTCGACCCATCTATTTCTCAGATCTCCAGGAACACGGCGTTTAATCCATGCATCTCCTGCAAGGGTGCGTAGTTCCGCACTGACAAGAGCACGTAACGCGTTCTCAAGCGTCACGAGGATTGTCCAGTGGATGGGATCGAATACGGCACCGGGGTCTTCAGAATCAATGGCGCGCGGAGGCTCGATCTTTGTTAGGCTGAAACGAAAACCTGCGGAAAAGGTCACCTCGCTGTAGGCATTTGGCGCAAATGCGATGAGCTCAGCATTCATCCCACCGGCTACGGTCTCAGTATCGGCATCCAGGGGATTTGTGCTCTCATCAGCAGGACGACCGTTGCCAAGCTCGTCATTAACAAGCTCAGACGCGGGCTTTCCGTATGGCTGCGGGCTATGGACCGCGTCGCTAAGCCGCGCAAGGCGGGCGAATCCGGCTACCGATATATTGAGATGGGCTTCGAGCGCCCACGTCGATCGCATTGCGATCATTCTCTCCGCCAACGACTCCCGCCACACTGCTATATTGCGAAACGTATCGGCGTAGGGTGCAACCGCCTCCGCGATACCCCGGGCCAACTGATGTGCGGCATCAGCCGTTGGAAGAACTACCGGCTGGATTGCCAACAAGGCAGTCCTTAAATCCTCGCGTAACTGCTGAGCAGCTGAAATAAATTCAGGCTCCCGAAGGGGAGCTGTTATCTCTTGAATGCGCGCAACCGCCGTCTGAAGTTGGCCATGACCCAAGCTGGCATTGATGGCCTCATGGGCTGCGATCACTGTACTTGCCGCGCGTTTCAAATCTTGGGACGTGACCAGTTGATGGGAAGCTCGGATCATTTCCTGGCCCTGATCCAATGCCCTAAGCGCTTCACGCACCGCCCTATTGTTGAAGGGATCATCACGCATATGTACCGCTTCCCTGCCGCAAATTTGCCGAGCGAGACCTAAATCTGAAAGCTCAGCTATAGCACGAAGCCGATTGATTCGGGACACTACCGGCGTCCACCCTCGCGAGGGCCGGCGGGCATTCGATGTGTTGTCATCACCGGCAGGTTGGCGGAGGCCTTAAAACATAAACCAGCATTTATGTTTGACGAGGATCCTTGAAATACGTCGGCTATTATCGCGTTTCGACCAAAAGGCAGGCTCGATCTGGCCTCGGATTGGAGGCTCAACAGCAGATGGTCCGGCAATTTGCCGGAGCTCATGGCGAGCTGATCGGCGAATTCGTTGAGGTGGAATCGGGCAGGAACGACCGGAGAATTGAACTAGCAAAAGCGATAAGCGCCGCGAAAAGAGCCGGAGCTTCGCTGCTGATCGCCCGGTTAGACCGCTTTTCTAGGCGTGTCAGCTTCATTTCGGCGATGATGGAAAAGGGAGTTCGCCTCGTCATCGTCGAGATGCCCCACGCAACAGACTTTCAGCTACATATCTTCGCCGCGCTGGCTCAGGAAGAGCGTCGGCTGATTTCGGAACGGACTAAGTCCGCATTAGCGCAAGCTAAGCGTAGAGGAGTCGTGCTTGGGAGAAATGGAAATGTCTTGGCAGCGGCAAACAAGGCAAGGGCAATGCGTTTTGCGCACCGATTGCGCTATGTGCTACCTAACGCTTGGGAAGCGATGTCCTACTCGGAGCTGGCGCGCCGCTTAAATCAGGCGGGTATTGTCACGATTAATGGCAATTGCTTCCATCCTCAGACCGCCAAGAATCTCGTTAAGTTGCTCTCTGCAACCACATAGCAGGCGGTCCGATAGCTTAGAACGGTCATCCGGGCGTGGCTACCGGCTATGCCTTAGCTCTGTCGGATAGAAGCTTTTCCGACTGTTAGTCTGCCAGCTTTCCTGATTGTAGGCCCTAGTTGATTGAGGATAGAGTGAACGTGAGTTCCATGGAACATGTTCGAATGGATTGCGCTGAACTCTACCACGCGAAATCGCTCTGCATATTCGTCCGAAGGTGTCGATGCGCGAAGCGACTCCGTGACTGACGAGGACACCAACCGACGAAAGGCGTTCATAAAGTCCAATATCGAGGTGGATCTGTCGGATCCAGCATCGCTAGACCGGTTGTAAACCCTTTCGGTGAAGAGCGGCTGGTCATTGAAGAAGTCGGCGAAATCATCCGGGTTCACCTCGGCGTCGGTTGCAAAGTTGAAAGCTAGCAATCGCCGCTGCTGATAGGCGGCTACCAGAGGAAACGCAAAAAGAGCGGGGAAAGGTAACCGCTCGTCGAATAGGCTTCCAACACTCCAGAGGATGGCAAGAACTTGATGGACATCTCTTGGCCAAAGGCCCAACTGGTCGGCCATTTGGCCCATTAGGACCAATTGGTCTTGCTGCCTGAAAGGCAGCAAGCGTTCCACCGGAAAACCTTCTGCGTCCCATCTTGCTTTGACCAATTGCGAAAGGTCCGGCCTATCGAACGTATAAGTCCTGTCGAAGAATCGGAGAAGATATCTGTCCGCATCGAACCCTTGTCCATAAACCGCCCGGATAGTGTGCGCGAGCTGATCGGTATGGGTCGCAACCACGAAAATGACATTCGGGACATCAAACAAATGTTTGATCCGCTCCAGCAGGGCGACCGCATAGGTCGGCTTACAGCGGTCGAGTTCGTCGATCAAAACAAATAGAGTAGGCTGGTTCGTCACAACCTTTGCCAGGGTGTCTCGAAAGCTGTCTATAGCAGCTTGACCTTCCTCGAATGATCTTAGTGCATCTTCCGCATATTCATTGGCGACATCTTGACTGGTCTCCCTGAGAGTGTCGCCAACCCCCTTTGTGATTTCGTCGACTGCCTTCCCGATGAAAAACCCTGCGGCTCTGCTTGCCAATCCAATTCCGGTGTGGATTGCGATTTTCGACAAATTCTTCGTGATGGCCTTTACCACGGTCGTCGTCGTATCGCCTTTGCCCAGCGCCTTCAGAATAGGCGATATAACAGCGAACATCGGATCCAATGCATGATCGTCGCGCCACGCGTTCACTTCGGCCACTCTGTAGCCTTGGGCTGACAGTTGGCGTGCCATATTGTTCAGAAAGTACGTCTTACCGGCGCCCCACGGAGCACTCACATTGACAGATGTTCCCGTCGCGCCTCTTTTTATTGCGGCAGCGTTCTGCTGTAATAAGAATTTGATGAGAAAGTCGGCGTCTTCTCGACGATTCAAATAATCGCCATCCCAGATCTCTTTGCTCATAGTGCGCTCCGCTCATGGCATCCGTTCACCACTTTGTAGACGCTTATGGGTCGGGGACGATATCGCGAGAAGCTTTTCCACCGACTTTGACGCACGCTCATCGCAATACCCGAGTTGAGACAGGCACGCCGGGCATCTGTGCGCCTCGAGATAACCGCCGGAGAAGATGTCAGCCAGTATAGGGGGGATCAATGGCATCGAATGTCCAACTTTGCGCCAGTTTTCGAAGAGAGGCGGGCCGCGTCTGGAAGCAGATGGCGACCGCTCGCAGCATGGGTCTGTTCGTCGGCGAGGAAACGATAACCGAAACCTGCCTCTACAACATTGCGATCCGCCACTGGAAAAGTAGCATTGCGATCATTCCGGCGAGCAAGCCACAGGAAACGGTCCATGGTGCCGACTGGGAATGGTGGTTCACCCGAAAGGGGCGCGGCGTAGGCTACAGGGTGCAAGCCAAGCGTCTCTTTCCGAGCGGTCGATATCAAAGCCTCTTCAAGTCCGGTGACAAGTACGGCCAGTTGAAGACGCTGGTCGCCAACGCCAAGGCTGACAACCTTGACGCCCTGTATTGCTTTTACAATTTCGACCATTCTAACGGCCTTCGCGGCTTCACCAACGGCTGTCCACACTCCTATCGCGGCCCGAGTTTTTGGGGTGGCGCGATCGCCCTGCCCGAAGACGTAGAGCAGGTGGGCTCGAATGAGATCAAAGACCTTCGACACATTATGCGCCCCTGGCACTCGCTGGTCTGCCTCTCTTCTCCCGGGGCCCATCTTCCGACCTCAGTTCTCAAGAACGTGAGGCAAATGGCTGCGCCCCGGACGGTCGGCCCAGAAAAAACAGGTCGTCGCGAAGCCATTGAGGTCGCCTCCTCGCAGCGCGATTTGCCGAAATATGTACGCCGGTTGATCGAACTCGACCGCTCGACGCGCGACGCACCGCCAGAGGAACGACGTTACCTTGATTTTGCGTATTGGCAGGAGGGCCTCCTTTCGGGGGGCGATGTCTCCGAAGAGGGAAACCTTCCCGGTGAGGGCGTAGCCGGACTCACCGTCTTCGACGAGGAATGAGCAGACGTCTGAATAATAATCTGAACGTTCTGGGAGCGCAGCGTGGGATTTGAAGACATCGACAGGAATGCAGTTCTTCGTGCGATTGAAGAATACGATCAGCTCGGTCGGCCAAATTTTCTGAAACACTACGGCTTTGGCAAAGCCCGTTCATACGTCTTGGAGCACGAAGGCAAGCCTTACGACTCAAAGGCGATCGTCGGCGTCGCCCACCGCTACGCCCGCCCGGACCTCGGTCCCTTAAAGGCCTCGGATTTCAGTGGCGGTGACGCGACCGTCCGCAAGAAGCTTGAGCAGCTCGGCTTCCAAGTGATCGGCCGTTCGGGCGACACAACATCGCAGGGCCTGCAAATCGGCGGGGTCTACACGCGCGACCGTCTCCGCCAAATGTTCGGAATCGTCGACGCCACCTTGAACACTGGCGTTTTCCGGCCAAAAGGAACTCGATCAGTCTGGCTTTTCATCACGGCTGAAAAGACCGCCGACAGGACGCAATACCATGACTCGCTCGTCGGCGATGTTCTGCACTGGCAAGGTCAAACGAGCGGCCGAACCGACGCGTTGATCATAGATCACCAAGCAAACGGACTTGAGTTGCTGGTCTTTTACCGCCAGCGCAAATACGAGTTCGACGGTGCCGGGTTTCGCTATTTAGGTCCGTTCAACTATGTTAGCCACTCCAGCAGCTCTCCTACGAGCTTCATTCTGCACCGGGCCAATCAAGGCCATTCGGCGATCATACCGCCGGAGGAGTCAGACCCTGACGTCTTCGACCCGGACAATGTCCAGGACGCGCGCAAAAAGATTGCGCGCACGATCGCTCAGCGAAGGGGACAGCAGTCGTTCCGCGACGCCCTGCTCTCCGCCTATGAAGGCAGTTGCGCCATCAGCGGCTGCACCGTGGTTGACGTGCTGGAAGCGGTACACATCGTCCCCTACAAAGGCGACGCTACGAACGTCGTCAGCAACGGGCTTCTGCTTCGCTCGGACCTGCACACGCTGTTCGACTGCGGCCTCATCTGGATCGACACAAAGAAGATGACCGTCCAGATTGCCGGCGCCCTTGTGAAGACGGAATACGAAGAATTACGCGGGCGAACGCTACGCGTACCCAAAAGCGCCGCATTGGTCCCGAGCATCAAGGCGTTGGACAAGCACCGCAACGAATCCACGCAGGATGAAGCCTCGGCATAGCAGGCGACGAGAAATCCCCCAGCTACGATATCTGCTTTCTAGTCGCCGGCGGTCCTTCTACCGTAGTGGAAATGCCCCTAGCAAAGGCTTTCATGGAATCCCGTCTTTGTCGCGGTCTAGCTTTCCGCCCCACGAACAATTATCGCGATACCAGCGCGCTTTATCGCAAGGGCTGATCTGTCCGAACCGAAAACTGTTTGCGATGGGTAGAACCACGGTCTATCGTTTCAAGATTTTAACCGATTTCTGGTTTGATCGATCTCGCCGATCGATCTCTGGCTGATTTGCATGCTTTTTAGCTTCTTTCACAGGGATATAGACCCCACCGAAAAAAGCTCAGCAGGCGTGGAATGGCGAAGGGATCGCGAATGGCTGCGAGGATTGCCTTCAGCAGGATTTTCGATGCCGATTTGGTCGTGAAAGCTCGGGAAAAGACGAGAATTTGGTGCTGATATTTAGGGGTTGAACGAGGTAAACGCGGGTTCTGGGGCTATTTATCGCCGAAAACACCATCCAAACGGCCGGGATCAATGAAAATCCGCTCCAAAATACGTCGTTGTCGATAGTCGGTTGCTTGGGGATAGCGCCACCCATCGGAAACAAACTGATGGAGCCGACGATGGACTACCGACTTATGAAGGCGCTTGCCTGTGACAGCAGGCTGAAAATTCTCGACTACCTGAACCACCCGGAAGAGCATTTCCCTGACGTGCCTGACGCTTCAGAGACCGGCCTGACCAACAAAATGATCTCGCGCAAGCTGCGGATCACCCAGGAGTCTGTCAGCATCCACATGAGATGGCTGACGGAGACGAAGTTGGTCACGTCGACAAAGATCGGCACACGTGTGTTCTATAAGCGGAACGAGGATGCGATCCAAAAGGCGGTCGGCTCCCTAATCAGCATCCTATGACTGACGAATAGGGCGGTGGGCTTGTCCGTCATCCCGGGCGAGCATGGCGGTCAGTAGTGGATCGAGCCCCTCTGGCACCTGTGCCATTTGTACTGATAGCTAGATTGGCCGTTCTTGCCGTAGCACCATTTCGCAGATTCGAGTTGACGAGATAGCGCGTCTCTCGCTTTGCAGGCCATTGCGGTCTGCGGATCATCTCCTGAGCCGCCACGACAATATTCGTTGGCCGCCTCCCACTGACGAATCAGCTTTGTCGGTGGGATCGCCTTCGTCGCCTCGACCTTAGGGCTATGTTGTTCGGTAGGAGGGACAATCGAAATCCCGGCAAGATGATCTTTGCCTTGGTCGGGCTTGTCCGGCGGAACCTTCACATCGCACAAAGTCAGTTGGAAACCGTCCATTCGTACGGTTCGAGGATTTTCCACGTCCAGTATGAAGGAGTGCTGGAAAGGATTGCCAGTCTCCAGGCAATCGGCTTCAATCGCGTACCGATTTGTCCGTAGCTTTCGCACGGAAGCGACTACGCATCCGACTTCGGGAACCTCGTACGCATGACCGCCTGTCGAGACCGAGAACTCGATGGAATCCAGTTCGCCATTGCGAAACTGTTCACAGTACTTGGCCGATCTCATGTAGGCGCCCTCAGCAATCGGGAGTGCATCCGTAGCGTTGGCGACAGGCGCTCCAGCGATCAGCGATAGGAGCGGAAGCACCGTTTTCATCGAAGACCGGGCTAGGAAACTACCGAACAGAGCACCCATCGGTCGCCCTCCTCAGTAGTAGTAGCGCTTGTTCCGGAACAGGTACATCAGGATGTAGACCGGTATCCAAAGCCCACCGGTTATGATCACCAACAGGATGTGGAACCAGTGGGGGAACCGCTTTACTGGGCCGCCGACGCCAGTCGCAGCTGCGGCGGCAGCCGCTCCTCCGCCAGCGTTCATGAACACCTGCGGGCTATTTCGTTGGCTTTTCAGAAGCTCGATCTCTCGCATTTGCGGATCCAGGATTTCCCCGCAGTGCTTGCATTTCCTGGACTTAGTGTTGATCGGCTCCGAGCAATACGGGCAGTCGATCGTAGCGGCTGGCGAAGCGGTCTCGTCCATTATTCCCCCAACAAGTCTGATACCCCGAGGAGATAAACTCCTCAGCCCATAATCATGGTCTTATATTACGTGGTTTCGAGCAAGGGCAACTGATTGCTTCCTGAAATGGAAGTGCAGTCGCTGGTCGCTTGGAATCTTCGACGCTTGAGGGTTGAACGAGGCATCTCGCAGGATGACCTGGCCCTTAGCGCCGACGTTGAAAGAGCTTATGTGGGCTACCTGGAGAGAGGAGCGCGCAACCCGACGATCATAACATTGGAAAAGGTCGCGAAGGCTCTCGATGTCCACATCGCGCAGCTGTTCCGGGAGCCCGAACCTGACGAACAGGTGCCTGCGACCTTGAAGGCAGGTCGAAAGAAGAAGCAATAGCTAGACCCATCCCACCATTCCCGGCGGGATGGGTATTCGTTTGGCAATACTTCTTCACCGCCCTTTCTTGAACCGTGCCCGGACCTGTTCCGACACGGTTGCCAGCTGGCTGTCGAACGTGCCGTCGATGGCGGCTTCACGTGCCTTCTTCAGCGCATCGACTACCGCACCCATGTCCGCGCATGCGATCGCATGCTTGCCCTTGGCAAGTTCCAGGGGAATTTTGCCATATTTGATCGCCAGGATCGGCTTGCCGTCGAGATCGACAGTCCACCAGCGACCACGGAATTTCCGGCCGACATTCTCCGGATCGGCCATATAAAGCTGATGGTCGATCTGCATGACCAGGCGCTGGCGACGCTTCGATGCCGGGTCGGTCGGTGCCTGCTTTGGGGCTGCCACCAGTTTAAGTCCTTCGAATGCCATTGCGATCTCCTTTGGTTGATGATCGACAACGGCGTCCCGTCAGACGGCCGAGAAGGTCAACGCGGGCCAAGTCAGCCATTTTGCAACAAAGATTTTTCGTGCTCAGCAGCGGGTTTTGACGGCTCTGCCAATTTTAGCGCTAGGGGTCCCCGGACAACCCACTGATATCGCCGCGGATTCTGCGAATTAAGTTAAACCAATGGAGAATTGGTATAACTTAAGTATAGAATCATAAAATCCCTCACTATATTGCATTTTCATGCATTCGATGCTAAACAAGCATTAGTGACAAGCGGCGTCACATTTTTTAAAAATCACATTTTTCAAAAATTCCAGCATCCCGCTGGGCCACCTAACGCTAACTCAAAACCAACATCAAAGGATATTCTCATGAATGGTTTCACAACCAAACCCCTCCGCTTGTCTATAAACAAGCGCCTTATCAACAAAGACGAACTCAGCGACACCCTGGCAAAGGCTGAAGGGTTCGAACCATGTCAAATCAGCACCTCTGAGCTGATCAACCATATCAAGCGGGGCCACGCCTACTGCGCAGAGCTCGACGGCCGCCGTCGCGCTACCAACTTTGTCGCCACAGACATTCTGTCCGTGGACATCGATGGCGGTATGACCCTCACAGACGCGGTCCATCATCCGTTCATTCAGAAATACGCGTCTTTCATCTACACAACGTGCAGCCACACTGCCGAAGCCCATCGGTTCCGGGTGATCTTCGTTCTCGAGGAAACATTGCTCGACGCCGGCAATGCCAGAGCGGCGACGCGCTCACTTGCGCTTAAACTCAACGGGGACCCGAAGGCGATCGATGCTGCCCGAATGTTCTACGGCAATACCGCTGCGCAGATCACCGAGATTGGAATGACGCTGCCATCAGAGATTCTCGATGAGTTGATCGAGCAGACAGCTGCCGCAGGTTATAATGACAGATCGCTCGGCGTTGTGGGTACCGGTCGTTCCACGATCCAGTTGCCGCCAGACCTTGTGGTCACTACCGCCAATGGGGTCGAGGTCCTCCTTGCCAGCGCTCAGGCTAAAACCGAAGTGCACTGCCCGGTTCACGACGACAAGAACCCAAGCGCATTTGTCGTCGAGAACACCAGCAAGAGCAACAAGGGAGTGCATTGCAGCGCTTGCGGCGTGACATATTGGCAGGGACATCCCGAGCCGTATGATTTCGACGACTTCGATAAGGCGGCGCGAACAGCGTCAGATTCGTCACAAAAGCGATCGCTCCTGCCAATCGATACTTCCATCGACAGGCTTAAGGACGCGCACATCGCGTTCCGCGATGAGCAATTCCTCGGCTACATCCACCTTCAAGACGGGACGACGTTTATCAAAAGCCCGAAAGGCACGGGAAAAACGGAATTGCTTGCTCAGATTGTAGGTGCGACCAAGGGCCGTGTCCTTCTGATTGGGCATCGACGAGCATTGATCGAATCCATGTGCGTGAGGATGGGGCTGGCGTGCTACCTTCACGATGATCAGATCGACGAGCCCCTGACTAATCGTCGGCAACGTTATGGCATTTGTCTCGACAGCATCACGAAGGTGGTCCAGGAGAAGCCGTACGATCTCGTTTTGATCGATGAATCGGAGCAGGTGCTTGCGCACCTGCTTTCACAAACGCTGGGCGAAAAACGTCCCTACGTGATGCATGGGTTGATTAGCATTCTTGTCAGGGCAAAGCGCGTGATTGCCGCCGATGCCGACCTTTCACGGACCTCATTCGATTTTATCAAGGAATGGGCTGAGCGAGATGGACCAAGGAACACGCAAGTCGTGATCAACCAATATCGCTCTGAAAAGAGCAAGATCGCGGTGTTTGCATCGGAAAACCACCTGATTGGCGACTTTGTAACGTCCCTGAAGTTGGGCAAGCGCTGCTATTTTACGTCGAACTCCAGGGAGAAGGTCAAGGATATCGCCAAGCAGCTCGAGCAAGAATGCCCTGACATTGCGGTCCTGGTCGTCACGTCTGAGGAGACGGCGGACAAAAATCCAGCCGCGGCGGCGTTCATCAAGAACCCGTCGACTGAGGCAACAAAATATCAGGCCGTCCTGTCATCACCCTCGATCGGTTCAGGCGTGGATATTACGTTCCCCGGAAACGAGCAATTCTATGACACAGTTTACGGGTTGTTCGTGCCGCAAGTGTTGACCCACTTCGAGTGCGACCAGCAATTGGGGCGGGTTCGTCATCCAAAACAAGTGAAGGTCTATGTATCGCCGGCGACAGCTGCGTTCGAAACCGACCTCAGCGTCGTGGCAAAAGACGCGCTGACGGCATCCATTTTGGGTGGCAACTTCGTGGGATACACAGACGATTTTGTGCCCAGACCGATTTATCGCCCTGATCCGCTTGCCGGCGTTGCTGCGGCGATCATTTCCGCGCAGAGGGCATCAAAGAACCAGCTTTGGAGAAACTTCCTGCACTATAAGAGACAGCAGGGGTGGGAAATCGAACATGTGGGTCCGCACACCGAAATCGCGCATCTCGGCTTGGGAATCCTGACCGACGGCAAGGAACGCCGTGCTAGATTCCATGCTAACCGATTGATGCAAGCCAAGCCGCTCACTGACGAGGAGTTCGAACGGATCGACCGTCGCATCAGAAACTACGAGTTCGCCAACGATACTGAGCGGGCAGCCTACGAACGATCCGCGATCGAAGTCTTCTATAACAAACCGATCTCTGACGAG
Organism: Mesorhizobium sp. BHscii; assembly: GCF_053848065.1. Classification (NCBI taxonomy): domain Bacteria; kingdom Pseudomonadati; phylum Pseudomonadota; class Alphaproteobacteria; order Hyphomicrobiales; family Phyllobacteriaceae; genus Mesorhizobium; species Mesorhizobium sp. BHscii. The sequence continues at coordinate 22,233 of NZ_JBSPKW010000011.1, forward strand.
ACTATCACGCTCGACGATAGGGGGCGCTTTCGTGCCTGCGTAAACAACTTCGAAATGATGGTGGATCGGACCACGGCCGAGGCGCTTAGCGAAGGTGTCCAAGATCCCGAGAGACGTAACCAGGCGAGGTTGCTTATCCCTAACGCTAAGCTGAGACGGATTCTGCTGATGGAGACGCTTTCCACAGCCCCGTTTTATCGGGATTTTGTGTTCACGCCCGAAGTGAAGTTTGGCAAGGCCGACCTTAAACCGTTCATCGATTGGATGAAGGACAATCGGATTGCTATCCAACAGCAGTTCGATATCGCCCCAAATAGAGGCATCGACAACAACCCGATCACTCAACTTCGACCGTTTCTGGCGATGGTGGGTCTTGACCTGGTCAAGCTGCCAAAAACCCGTGTAGGCGGAATTGCGGTCGTCGCGTATCAGATCAGCCAGGCCAGCTTGGATCGAATGATGGAGGTCACGGCAATCCGCAAAACAAAGAAGGTCTCTGGACGTCTTCAACTAGCCGCATGAGGGGACTGGCATTCAATTAGCTATATCTAACGCATGCCCTGCCCCTCTCTGTTAGGGGTGGGGCTTCCTTATTCAAATGTCGCTCTAGTGTAGAAAATAGACCACGGACACACACGCCGTTTGACGGGGTAATTCTAAGGACCACCAAAATCGGACAGGGTGATCGCAGAGTTAGTTAGATTCTTGATGGCGACGTCACACCCCAATTCTAAATACGACGATCCGCTGCTAAAACTCCCAACACCCTGCCTGAACCCTGCCTCAGTTCACTGATTTTTCGGCCTGAAACGGCAGCACCCTGAAATCGTCAGCGACTTTCAGCTCGTGATTATTGTGCACCATGAATTTCGCCATGTACGATGATGCACGACTCTCACCCGTCGAATTTCGATGGTCATGATCAAGCTGTTGGATATCCAGCTCTCGAATCGAAAACCGTTCTTTGATGGATGTGAGACGTTCTTCGTCGGCTAATAACTTTTGAAATCCATCTCGCGTTTGATCGGTGAAAATCCAGATCGAGTGGATGTGAGGGTTTTCCAGCTCTCCCATCGATTTCCAGTATCTCGATCCATTCATGTCCAGACAACCGATAGCTAGAGGTTTCAGGTCATGGAACGATGGTCGATGGTAATTCCTTCCGACCAGTTCACGGCAGATCAAGTTGTACAGGTCGGTGAACGTATCCATCTCCGTTTTGGCACCTGGACCGTCGATCCGTTCGGAAGCTTCTAGCCGCGGCTTGCGACTGGCATGATCGAATGAGATCGTGATGAAGAACCCGTTCCGTCGTTTGAACATCGAGCTGGGTTCGAATCTGCCTATGTGAGCCTTGGTAAACTGCTCGATCTTCTCGTCGAACCAAGATGCGTATTGAGATGAGATGGAGTGGGAAGAGGCCTGTGAGGGGCTTTGGTGCATTCTGGCTGGTCTTTCATAGGGATATAGACCCATCAAATCGATGGGATGAAAAAGCGTTTGCTGTTTGAAGTCGTGCGAGGATGGCCGTCGGCACGGCTTGAAACACCGATGTCGAATGTGGAAAAAGATGAACTGGAGAAACGGAGCAGAGCGGTTCTGGAGGTTCTAAGAGTGATAGCCGGATGACCAGCATCACTATTTAGGACAATGGACACACCGGTATTGTCAGCCCAAGTAGAAAAATCGTTGGCTCACTGAGCCGAGGCGGGCTCATCGAATATGTTGTCCCATCCGTCAGATATACCGAGGGGCATTCCGCGGTCGCTGCCTGAGATCGCTCCATGCTTGTCGACAATTGCCTCTGCGACGAAGTTCGTAGGATCGTTGTTTTTCAGGATAACACGCCGGGACACGCCGTCCGCAAGGACAACGCTAAAGCTTCGGTTGTAACGTTGAGCTTCACGATTTGTGCGCTTGACCGTTTCTAGAATCTGCTGACGCTCTTCCGGATCGATCGTAGCCGCATCGAGCAAGGCTGCAGCCTTATTCTGACGAGGTTTTGATCCATCAACGTACAAACGAAGGTCATTGACGATTTCGCGCAGCTTTCCTGCGAGCATAGATCGCTGTGAAAATGCATCGGGGCCTTCCATCTGCTGAAGCTGATCGATCAAAAGCCGCAGCTCGTCGGGTGAAATCGACTGCTTTTCGCGAGTTTCCCGTCGCTGCCGATCGACGTCCACTATCTCCTGTTCGATGGCAACCAAATCGGCATCGCATTCCCGCAATTTGGTAGTGAGAAACTCGACAGAGATCCCACCGTCGTTGATCAGCGAGTATGTTCGCTCACGCTTCAGCTCCAACTCGCTCTTTTTCTCGGTCAACGCGATTGCGCGTTCATCCAGGGTTAATGCTTCGGATTTTGCAGACGATGCTCGCAGAATTTCGGCCAAGTCGATCTCCTTAACGAACAGGAAGAATGACCTCTCAAAATCCTGATAGCGCCAAGCCGTTGGAACACAATCCAACCCCCGCAAAGCTTGCCTACATTTCAGATATGTCCCGCCTCCCGGCCCGAAGCCCTTATTGAGAAAATGCATCGGAGAACCGCAGTACCCACATTTAGCAAGATGGGTGAACAGGTTGCGCAACGATTCTCCCTTGCGTCCTCCACCTTCTATCCGCCGTTTGCCTCTGGCGAATTGCGCTCGGAGAAACAGCTCTTCATCGACGATTTGCGGATAATAGCCGGGAATTGCATCGCCAAACGGAATCCGTTTTCCATTCTGCTTGGTGTGCGGTTGGAACTCACCGAGAACTGCACGGGTTTGTAGGATTTTGGTGACATAGGACTGCACCCAGCCGTTCGACCTACCAAACGCTGGTATGCCCAAATCGTTCAGTCGTCGCGTAATAACAAAAGACCCCTGGCCGCTAGCGCTGTCCTCGTATATCCGCCTGACGATCTGTGCTCGATCCTCTGTTACTCCAAACGTTTTTCGGTCCGGTGAAAGTTCCAGCCAAGCCGGACATAGACCAGTCAGTTTTTTGTCATCGACGGCCCTTCGTTTGGCCTCCCAGGCAGCTGACAGCCGCTGGCTTTTGATTTCGGACTCCTCATTCGCGCGGGCCATCATTGCAATCGAGATGATCAACTGCGCGAATTCGGCTTCTCCGGCCTTGTACAGTTGATTGTCCGACAGCGTGACTAGGTTGATGCCATTCGACGTGATTTCGAAGAACAGAGGGACAGAGGCACTCAATTTTTGACGTGAGAGGCGATCAAACGACTCGACCAGCAGGTACGATCCTTTTGGAATTTTGCCGGCTTTCACCGCGTCGAGGAACTTACCAAGCGCCCCAGTCGAGATATTGTCGCCCTTGAACGCTGAGACACCGATGTCCTCCAGCCTGAAATCCTCAACGAGTTGGAGATCGTGCTCATCGGCATATTTCTTGGACCGCTCGGTTTGCCTTCGCAAACTGTCGCCCTTGAGCTGGATGTCGGTTGACATACGGATGTAGGAATAGGCGAGGGGCTTGTTCAGATGAGCACTCCAATTTGAAGATTTAATATCCCACAATCATCATGAATTCCAACCTCCCTCGTTTGTTTGATACGACATTGACGGTGTGCCACATTAATGCACCCGTTTCGCCCTTGGATTTTGCGGTCCACTGAACTGTCCCGAAACGCAGGACGAGGTTCAGGCTTGCCAATGTCCTTCCCTTGCGTCAATCTTGCCTTGAAAAGCCGCTCAACTTGGCGGGCGTCGGTTGGTCCTTAGTCCAAATAGGGAGGGTGGACATGGCGTCGCGAAGATACTTTCTAATTTTGTCGACTATCGCTGCTGCGTCGATATCCGGGGCGGCGTGGCCCCATTCTGTAGGTGACCAGCCGAATTTCCTCACTCCCCAAGTTCCAACGGCCACCGATTCTAACGGGCAGTTATTCCCCGCCGTCGTTGAAGGCGTGATTGACCAATTCAAATTATGGCAAGCTGGCTCTGTTATCAGAGGTTGCTTCTTTCAAAGCAGTCCTGCGGTCCGGGTCGCGTTCGTCGAAGCAGCGAACGAATGGCTGACAGAAGCCAATCTCAGCATAGATTTCGGCCAGACTCCGCAGTTCAGAAGTTGTTCGAGCGACGCTGGCTCGCAGATCCGTATTTCGTTTCAGCCAGTCGGAAATTGGTCCTACGTCGGAACAGACTCTATCAGAGTTGATCTTAACCAGCCTTCGATGAACATCCAGAGCGGCAACGCAATGGGAGTCTCGGTGACCGAGATGGGCTCATTTCGTGGAACCGTACTGCATGAGATTGGTCATGCTCTTAGCCTTCAGCACGAACATCAGAGTCCCGAGGCAAGCTGCGACACAGAGTTTGATTGGGACACGGTATACCCCGAGTTCAAACAACGATACGGCTGGGACAGGGCTAAAGTCGACCACAACCTCGGGACGCTTGTTAAATCTAAACGACTCCGAACAACGGCGTATGACCCCCACTCGATAATGCACTACTACTTCCCAGCTTGGATGTTTCGGGATGGCGAGGCAAGCGCGTGCTACACGGGCCACAATCACACGCTATCGCCACTAGACATAGCATCAATTAAGTCGGCGTACCCGCAGGACCCAGGTGCGCAATTGCAACTTGTCAATGGTCGCCTCGAAGCAACAAAGAGTCTCATCGAGGAGTCGATTTCCGATGACGAGGACTTTAGAGACGAGGTGAAGCGGGCAATCCAAGATGTTGTTAAGGACAACTTTCCTCAGGCCGACATAAGCATAATCTCTGGCGATAGCATTGCGACTGGAGACAAATCGCCCGTGATTAATAGGACATCCACAGAAGGGGGAGACATTAAGATCGACATTAAATGAGTTGTCTCATAGCCACTTAACACGAGAACGTGAGCACTACCGATGCCTTTCTGTCGACCGTATAGCGGCCTTTGCAGACGCATTTCCCTCAAGGTGCCTCTGGCGGCGTATTGCGCTTTTCTCGGAACTGCAGTGTATATTCCAACCGAAAGCTACGCTGACGCGATGGTCACGAGGGACTGTTCGCCAATTTTCGCGAATGTCGTATCCAACAGCATCTCTCTCAACATCCGCTGTGATGAGAAGACAGAGGAACGGCTAGTCCTCGATCTTGCTGCTGAACCCTGGCGGAAGGAATGTCAGTTTGCGATACCTGAAAGCTGGTATGCGGCCTTCGACGGCGCAAATTCGGTCTGGGAGATGGCCGCGCCAGGAACCTCGTATTTCTCCCGCTTTGACTTTGGAGTCGGCTTCGGACTGCGGAGTACTTACTGGACCGAAGAAGACGAAATGGCCGCCAACTCGCCAGAGGCTCAGGCCGCTGCTGAGGCTCCTTATGAGCTCCTGATCGATGCTGCTGGAGCTGAGGACGCTGTTGTTGATAAGATGAACGTTAGAATATTTGTCCAAATGGAAGACGGGAGCGAGCTGCAGAAGGGAAGTATATCAGTCGCCAAAAGTTCTAACATTTATACTGCAAAAATGGAGTTTGAAGACCAAGTTAATGCATATCCGAGAGTAGGCGACGAGATACCCGGCGTATGGTTTAGCTGTTTTTCTGATACGACGATAAACCTTATGACTTTTAAGAGTTTGTGTAAGACGGTAATTGAGAAGACGACGCTAAGCAAAGACTTTCAGTCCGCTTCCTGCGACAGTGACTCGGGTGATACTGAATAAAGGTCGCGGCGGCTCCTCTAGGTGTCTACTGACGAGGGAGCAAATTAATGTTCTCATCAATTGGGTATAACATCGGCCTGTCGCTGGTTTCAATTGCGGCCGTGCAGACCATGTGGACCAGTAGTGTGGTTGCGGACACTTTGCGGGCAAAGGACTGCTCCCCTATTCTAAATCAGGTCGTTGCTAACTCCATCGAGATTAACGTCCGATGCGATCCAGAGACAGAACTGGACATAATGCATCGGCTCGCGCAAGCGCCATGGGGGCAGCAATGCCACTTTCGATATCCAGATAGTTGGAATATTGCATCTGATAAGCAGCGTGGCATCGTTGCCATGTTTCCTGGAGTGGATAATTACTTCTCTCGTTTTGATTTCAAGCTGTCGTTTGGCTGGTCATCTCATGAGTACGATAAGGACTGGAAACCTGACCCGACCGTATCGTTGATGGACGGCGTTGTTGATGAGAACTTTATTGATACGTTCGGAGTTAATCCACTACGCGTCGTCGATCGTTTTAGACTCCGCTATTTTCAAACCTCGGAGTTTGGGAGCGATCTAAGGGTAGGCAATGTATCAGTCGTTCATGAATATCCATATGGTATTTATCAATCAGAGATCACTATCGCGGACCACTCCACACCTGAAGAGGATCTCGAAGATGGAGATACTATCCCGGAGGTATTCTTCAGATGTGAGGGAAGCGACGAGATGAATATCGATACATTTATGACTTTATGCAAGATTGTTGTCGAGAAGACGACGGCGACAAGTGATTTCAGTTTTGCGAAATGCGGATCGCAGTGATCGGGCCAACTGGATTTAACCAACGAGGCAAGGAAGTCGGCCATGGCGTTCGACCACAGGTTCCGAGATACGAGCCTATACGCAGGGACGCAGGGTTTGTCGGTGGTTTCTCGAGCTTAGACACATCTCCACCTACAGACAGGTGCTCAGGGGCCCGCGGCGGAGGGCGTGCAAGGAATTCAACTACCACGGTGCGGCGATCCCGTGGTTGGCCGCAAGGTGTGCGGCGAATGCCGAATCGGTCTTAGAGACCAAGCGGGCAAGATGCGCGCCCGGCCTTCTCTCAGAAGTCCCAGCGTAAGCCGTGCGTCCCGTTGCCGTCCCGCAGCCAAGAGACATTTGTTTGGTAGCGAAAATCCATGAGCGACCGAATGTCGGACGAGGACCCACACATTAATCCGCTGTCGCACTTCGCCCTCGTTCCATTGGCGTCTCGGCCTGTGCCACTCCCAGGACGGCCAAGGGTTGAAGCCATGGCTGTCGCGAAATAGGTCGGACTTTGACATCGTCGGGTGTGTTGAACCTCTTGATGGCAGTCTCTATCGCTCTCTATCGCTGGCCGTCTCATCTGAAAGGTATGAACGGCCCAACCTGGAGCCGCCGCGGCAGCGCCGTTTAGATAGGCAGCAATGGCATCAAGCCTTCTCCGCAAGCACCTTCTGGATATACGCCTGCCAAGCTTACGGTCATCAACACGCCCGCGCGATGTATTGCGTCCTGGTGACGGCGGCGGCCTCGTCCGTGTTGAAGTCTACTGTGAATTGCTAGCAGCTGATCAAGACTAAGAGGCTGTTGAATTCCGCTAGTGATCCCGACGCAAAATTGCCCCTGTAACACATCTTGTTATGAGTGTGCTATATTAAAGTTTTTAATATTCCACACTATTCTGATGGTCGGACCGCCGGGATCGGGAAAATCGATGCTGGCGCAGCGGTTGCCGTCGATCCTGCCGCCGCTGGCGCCGAGGGAATTGCTTGAAGTCTCGATGATCGCGTCGGTGGCCGGTGAGCTCGGCGAAGGCAAGCTGACCGACCGGCGGCCGTTCCGCGCCCCGCACCATTCGGCCTCGATGGCGGCCATGGTCGGCGGCGGCCTGCGGGTGCGGCCGGGCGAGGCGTCGCTTGCCCATCACGGCGTGCTGTTCCTCGACGAGTTTCCCGAATTCTCGCCGCAGGCGCTCGACGCGCTGCGCCAGCCGCTGGAGACCGGCGACTGCATGATCGCCCGCGCCAACCATCGGGTCACCTATCCGGCGCGCATCCAGCTGGTCGCGGCGATGAACCCGTGCCGCTGCGGCATGGCCGGCGAGCCGGGCTATCGCTGCCTGCGCGGCGACCGTTGCCGCACCGACTACCAGGCGCGCATTTCCGGCCCGCTGCTCGACCGCATCGATCTCCGGATCGAGGTGCCGGCGGTCTCGGCCAGCGATCTGATCCGGCCGGACCGGGCAGAGAAGAGTGCCGCTGTGGCGCTGCGCGTCGCTCGCGCCCGGACAATCCAGCGCGAGCGTTTCGAGCGGCTCGGCGCGACCACTGCCACCACCAACGCGCATTGCTCGCCCTCGGTCATCGAGGAAATCGCGATGCCGGATGCATCAGGCCTGTCGCTGCTCAGGGACGCCAGCGAAAAACTCGGCTTTTCCGCGCGCGCCTACCACCGGGTGCTGAAAGTGGCGCGAACGCTGGCCGATCTCGAGGCCAGCGAGACGGTCGGCCGCATCCATCTGGCCGAGGCGATTTCCTACCGCATGAGCTCGGAGCGAATGGCGCAGGCGGCGTAGAGTGCAACGTTCGGGCGCCGGAAAGCTTGACCGCCGAGCAGTCAGCAGGCTATGCACCGGTTCTGCTGGGCTGCCGGATCATCTCAAGGGGCTCGACGCGCAGTTGCTACCTGTCGGGAAGAACCATCGTCGCCAGGTCGGCCAACCAGACGCCGTCGGCCGCCAGCCTGACGATTTGCGTGGCGCATGTCGCCATCGGTTGCGAGGTGCCGCCGCTCGAAGCGGGCCTGGAACGAGCTGACCCACAATACGCGCGGATCGGCGTCGGTCAGCCTGCGGGCCGGAAGCGGCCCGCGCCGGCAAGGTATTCGACATTCCGGCGCTATGCAGCCTGACCGCAATCGCCAGTCATTTCCGCGGCGGCTACTTAACCGGGATCATGAGATGTGCGTAGGGAGTGCCCGCCCACATCACATATGGCCTGGACGTGTCAGGTTTGGGGTCAGTCGGATAGCCGTGCATCATATCCGTTGCGTTGACGATCATCACGTGCGGTCCAGTCTCCACCCAATTGTTGCCTGCCTCGGGCTTCGTCGCATAAGGATCGGTGTTGCTGCCATCGGTGCCGCCGGACAGCATATACATGAAGCCGACCTTGCCCTTGGGCGGTTCCTTTTTTCCCATCCACGCCACTGCCCATTCCATCGCGTTGGCATCGCCACACATTGGATCCGGGCCAGGCGTGGCCGGGTTGTCCGGCATGCACCAGAAGCCGTTTGTGCCCTCGCGCAGTGTGCGCATTGCACCCTTCGCATCCATGGCGTGGATCGTAGCGCCGCTTCCTACAGCGGGGGGTGCGGCGGATTCAGCGCTCTTGATCATCGCAGCGTCATCGGCGGCTGCGCCTTGAATCGCAAACAAACTGCCCGCCGCCAAAAGGGCAGCGACCGTCAGAAGCCGTTTCATGGCCGTTCTCCGGTTTCGAGTTGATCTTGTGCATGATGTCAGACGCACGGCCTCCCAGAGCCGTTTGTCGGTGATTAAAATCGTAGCAGATCGCATGCACCGGGACAACGACGTTTTAGGAATGTCTAATATCTGTCGGGTGAGTCATGCTGAAGTTCTGCTGCATTAATCCGTGCATTTCTCTGTGTTGAACATCCGGCATGTTTTTTCCCGAGATGCTCTGGAGCGGGCTGCGACATGCCTTCGGCCTGAGCAGGAATAGGCGCAAAAATTTCTAACCACCTGGAAACGCCCGGAGTGGGGCCAGCACGTTTGCAACGGCGGCGTGTCAGCCAGCGCCCTCCTTTGCCTTCAGCTCCAGCCGTCGTGCGTGCAGCACCGGCTCGGTGTAGCCGTTCGGCTGGACTCGGCCCTTGAAAACGAGGTCGCAGGCGGCGAGGAAGGCGATGGACCTGTCGAAGTCGGGCGCCATCGGCCGGTAGAGCGGATCGCCTGCGTTCTGGCGGTCGACGACGCCAGCCATGCGCTTCATCGTCTCCATCACCTGGTCTGAGGTGCACACGCCATGGTGCAGCCAGTTGGCGATATGCTGCGAGGAGATACGCAGCGTGGCGCGGTCCTCCATCAGGCCAACGTCATTGATGTCAGGCACTTTCGAGCAGCCGACGCCTCGGTCGATCCAACGAACGACATAGCCCAGAATGCCTTGCGCGTTGTTGTCGAGCTCCTTCTGGATTTCTTCTTGAGACCAGTTCGGCCGCGCCGCGACCGGCACGGACAGGATGTCGTCGAGCTTTGCCTTGGGCCGACTTTTCAGCGCCACTTGGACGGCAGGGACATCGACCTTGTGGTAGTGGGTGGCGTGCAGCGTCGCCGCCGTCGGCGACGGCACCCAGGCGGTGTTGGCGCCGGCCTTGGGATGAGCGATCTTTTCCGCCAGCATCGCCGCCATAAGATCGGGCATCGCCCACATGCCCTTGCCGATCTGGGCGTGGCCGGCCAGCCCGCATTCCAGCCCGGTGTCGACGTTCCAGGCTTCGTAGGCGGCAATCCAGGCGGCCTGCTTCATGTCGCCCTTGCGGATCATCGGGCCGGCTTCCATCGAGGTGTGGATCTCGTCGCCGGTGCGGTCGAGAAAACCGGTGTTGATGAAGACGACGCGGTCTTTGGCGGCGCGGATCGCCTCTTTGAGGTTGACGGTGGTGCGCCGCTCCTCGTCCATGATGCCCATCTTGATGGTATTTTCGGCCATGCCGAGCAGCGCCTCGACGCGGCCAAAAATCTCGACGGCGAAGGCGACTTCCTCCGGCCCGTGCGTCTTGGGCTTTACGATATACATCGAGCCCGCGCGGGAATTGGCGCGGCGTCCGTTCGGCCCGACATCGTGCAGCGCGATCAGCGCCGTCATCGCCGCATCCATGATGCCTTCCGGCACCTCGTTGCCGTCGCGGTCAGAGATCGCCGGATTGGTCATGAGGTGGCCGACATTCCTGACCAGCATCAGCGAGCGGCCGGGCAGGGTCAGCGTGCCGCCATCAGGCGCGGTATACGACCGGTCGGGATTGAGTTTTCGCGTAAAGGTCTTGCCGCCCTTGGTGATCTCCTCGGCAAGGTCGCCCTTCATCAGGCCGAGCCAGTTGCGGTAGACCACGACCTTGTCCTGCGCATCGACCGCGGCGACCGAATCCTCGCAGTCCTGAATGGTGGTCAGCGCCGATTCCAGGATGACATCGGCAATGCCGGCTGCATCGGTCCGGCCGATCTGATTGGCGCGATCGATGACGATTTCAATATGCAGGCCATTCCTGGTGAGCAGGACAGCTTCGGGATCGGCGGCGTCGCCGCGATAGCCGACGAACTGCCTGGGATCGGCGAGCGTGGTGGCGCCGGCGCCCTCGCCCAGCCGCAACATGCCGTTGGCAACCGAAAGCCCGTTCACCCCAGCCCATTTGCCTGTCGTCAGCGGCACCGACTCATCGAGGAAATTCTTGGCCCAGGCAATGACCTTGACGCCACGCGTCGGGTTGAAGCTCCTTCCCCTCTCGGCGCCGTCGGTCTCGGGAATGGCGTCGGTGCCGTAGAGCGCGTCGTAGAGCGAGCCCCAGCGCGCATTGGCGGCGTTGAGCGCGTAGCGCGCGTTCATCACCGGCACCACCAGCTGCGGCCCGGCGACCACCGATATTTCCGGGTCGACATTTTCGGTCGCGACGGAGAAGGGCGGCCCTTCCGGCACGAGATAGCCGATCTCCTTGAGGAAATCCTTGTAGGCTTCCATGTCGCTGGGCGCGCCATTGTCGCGATACCAGCGGTCGATCTGGTCCTGCAGGGCGTCGCGCTTTTCGAGCAGCGCCCGGTTCTTCGGCGAAAGATCGTGCACGATGGCCGCAAAGCCGGTCCACAACGCGTTGGCTGCAATGCCGGTGCCCCGCAGCGCCTCGTTCACGACGAAATCATAAAGCTCGCGGGCAATCCGCAATCCAGCGATTTCGACGCGATCGGTCATCGGAGGTTCTCCAGACGAAAGGCTTTGCGCGCTTTGGCATGTCAGGGTGGCAGGGTCAATTCAGCTTAGGGTGAAGGAGGATATTTTACGCTGTTTCAAGACCTGGGTTCCTCGCCCCCGCAGGGCGGGGGAGAGGTGGCCGCGAAGCGGCCGGAGAGGGGGCTTTCGTAAGGCGCAGTCCCCCTCTCCGTCTCGGCTTCGCCGAGCCACCTCTCCCCCATTTTGTGGGGCGAGGAACCCAAGCTGGAGTGATGCCGCGATTCACAGCTCGCCCTCTGGCCTGTCGCGCTCAAACCGCAATCCTTGGCCTGCCGGACGCCACCGCCACCACATGCGCCTCGATGAACATGCGCTGACCCTCGACGGTGGAGACGCGGAATTCGCTGGCGATTTCGATCTCGGCGCTGTCGGTGCCGGCGTCCCTGGCCCGCCCGGCGGCAATCGCGCGCACATCGGTCTCCGCCGCGGCGATCGCCGCCGCCTCGTCGACAAAATCGCGCACGGTTTCGCCTGACGCGACGCGAAACAGCCCCTCCTTGGGCTGGCTGACCCGCGCCTCCGCCGAGACCCTGACCTGACCGACGACGGCGCCGAGCGCATTGGCGACGTCAGTATCCTCAGGCACTACGCAGCCATTGCCGACCAGCTCGGCCAGGCCGGCATAGTGCAGCGGCGCCGAGGCGCCGAGGCCGATGACCGGACGGTCGAGCGCGACGCTGAGCCGGGCGATGCCGGGATGCGCGTCGACGGCGCGCTGGACCAGCGCATGCGCCACGGTCGCGGCGCCGTCGAGCCCGTCCTCGGCAAAGGCGGTTTCGAGGATGACTTCCGCCGACCAGCGCGTCAGCGTCACCAGCACCCGCTCGGAGATCGCCTCCGGCGTCGCGGCGATGAACTGGCCGCGGCCGTCGCGCTTGCGGGCGAACAGTTCGGCGCCGAGCCTCGCGGTGGCGGCATCCCAGTTGGCCTGCTTGCCCAGCACATGGGCGGCATCCGAAGGCGTGAAGCCCGAAATGTGCACCAGGCCGCGCGACACCAGCCGGTTCAAGGTGGCGTTCTGGGCGTTCGAGGTGAGCAGCCTGTCGAGGGCGAGCGGCACGCTGCCGATCGCCTCGTACAGCCTCGCTTCCGGAGCGGTGAGGCCGGCGGCGAGCCGCTCCGGCACGCCGGTGCGCACGGCGAAGCGGCCATCCATGCGGCCGGGGTTCGGCGCCCGCAGTTGGCGCTCCAATTCTGAGGTGACGGCTTCGCCATGCACCATGCCGGCCAGCGCCAGCGGCACCAGGCGGCGCGGCCCGAGCAGGATTTTCGGGCTGAGCACGCCGTCCTCCAGCGCCACTTCGGAATCGCCGCCAAGCCCAAAAGTGCGCATGGCCACCGCCTCGACCATGGTGCGGAAGCCACCGACGGTGGCCCCTTCCGGATCGAGCCTGGGACGGCCCTTGTCGAGCACGGCGACGTCGGTGGTGGTGCCGCCGATGTCCGATACCACGGCATCGTCGAGGCCGGTCATGTGGCGGGCGCCGACCAGGCTGGCGGCCGGCCCGGACAGGATCGTCTCGATCGGCCGCTGGCGGGCAAAGGCGGCCGAGACCAGGGCGCCATCGCCACGCACCACCATCAAGGGGGCGGCGATGCCGCGCGCGGCGAGAAAGCCTTCGGTCGCCGCCACCAGCCGGTCGATCATCGAGATCAGCCGGGCGTTGAGCAGCGTCGTCAGCGCCCGGCGCGGGCCGCCGAGCTTGGCCGACAGCTCGTGACTGGCGGTGACCGGCAGGCCGGTTTTTTCGCGGATGAGTTCGCGGGCGGCGAGCTCATGCGCCGGGTTGCGGGTGGCGAAATAGGCGCAGACGGCAAAGCCGGACACCGAGGCGCCGAGTTCCGGCAGTGCCGCCTCCAGCCCGGACAGGTCGAGCTTTGCCGCATTGCCATGCACATCGTGGCCGCCGGGGCAGAACACGACCGGGTCGCTGCCGAGTGCCGCCTTCAGCCCGTCGCGGGCAAGATCGCCTTCGGAAAAGCCGATCATCACCAGCGCCACGCGGCCGCCCTGGCCCTCGACCAGCGCGTTGGTGGCAAGCGTCGTCGACATCGACACCAATTTTATCGCTGCAGGATCGGTGCCGGCTTTCTGCAACACCGCGTCGACCGCGCCCGAAATACCGACCGCCAGATCGTGGCGGGTGGTCAGCGCCTTGGCCTTGGCCAGGACTTTGCCGTTAGGGCCGCCGGCTTCCGACCACAGCACGGCATCGGTATAGGTGCCGCCGGTGTCGATGCCGAGGAACAACGGTGAGGATTTGGTCTTGGCGGTCATATTCTGGCAGCGGTCCGGAAATTTTGTTCCCCGCCCCTTAGCCGATACGGAACGGCGGATAAAGCTGCGAGCGCTGGGCCACGATGGAGTTCCGATCTCCCCCCGTTGGGGGAGATGGCCGGCAGGCCAGAGGGGGGCGCTGTCCCCGCCAGCGTCGCAATACTTGGGTTCCTCGCCCCTGCGGAGCGGGGGAGAGGTGGCCGCGAAGCGGCCGGAGAGGGGCTTCGTAAGGCGCCGTTCCCCCTCTCCGTCTCGGCTTCGCCGAGCCACCTCTCCCCCACTTCGTGGGGGCGAGGAACCCAAGCCGAATTGATGCCGCGATCCTTCGCGCACCCCTCAGCGATAGGGCGAGACCGCCCTACGGCACCAGATCGATCTCCTCGGTCTCGCCGCCGTCGCAGGTGTAGCAGCAATCGTCGCATTTTTCGGTGTTGCCGGGGCCGACGCCCCAATAGGTGCCCTCGTCGCCATCGACCCAGGCGCCGTAGCAGATCGATTCGCCATCGTTGCAGGACAGCGGGATCGACTTGGTCTCGCCGTCGTTGAGATAATAATCCTGATCGGTTGCCCGGCCAGATATGGTCGCGGTCCTGGCTGTAGAGCTCGACGCGCATGGCGTTGGGATGGCTGTTCCTGATCTCGAAAGTGACGTCGCCGGCATGAGCGACGGGCGCAAACAAGGCGGCAAGAAAAAACGCGACGGCAATGCGCCGCGCGGAAGTGTTAAGACACATGGATGATTCCCCCCGGAACGAAACGGCCTGCCCGGCCGCGAGGGGAACATGGCATGATGCGCGGAGCGGTGGAAGGGGGACGCTGGGTTTTCCCTTCTCCCCTTGTTGTGGGAGAAGGTGGATCGGCGCGCAGCGCCGAGACGGTTGAGGGGTGCTGGACGGAATGAGGCGTTGGTGTTTTCTGGAACACCCCTCATCCGTCGCCTTCGGCGACACCTTCTCCCACAACAAGGGGAGAAGGGAAAAGCCGCTTTACCCCTCCACCGCCACATGCGGCGCCAGCCGCCGGATCGCCGCGATCATGTCCTGCCCCTGGACGTCGAGCGAGGAGATTTCCATGTGCACGATGTTCTTGCCGAAGGGCAGCATCCGGCCGAGCGCATTGGCCGGTGCGTATTTGATCTCCTCGGGCGGCTCCCCGGTCAGCTCGAAATTGAGCATCGCCGCACCCTTGCCGCCGGAGGCGAGCCGCACGCTGCGCACATTCTGCCAAGGCACCAGCACGTCGCCGGCGCGGCGGTCGCGAAAGCCCTTGTCGTCGAGCACGACCTTGACCGATTTGTCGAAGGCGCCGCGCGCGATGAAGAAGCCGAGCGCCAGGCAACCGAGCGCCAGAAGCACGATCACCAGCACCCACCCGCCAGCCGCGCCCGCCGCCAGCCCCTGCAGCGCGCCGACAGCGAAGATCGCGCCGATCAGGAACGGCCCGATGGCCGGGAAGATCTTGCCCGTCGCGCTGTTGCGGATTTCGAGCGGGGTAGACATTTTTTTCCCGCTCACCGTTCGGGCTTCAGCAGGGTCCAGATCCAGCCGACGAAGGTGAGGACCAGGAAGGGATAGCCGGCGGCGGGCAAGGGCGACGACGTCGGCAGCAAGGGCGCACCCCAGAGGATTATGCAAGCCGACACGACGAACAGCAAAGCCGCGATAACAGCGGTGAGCCGCATCCACAGCGCAAAAGTGCTCGGCACGCTTACCATGATCAGCGCCGCCGCCCAGAGCGAGATGCCGCCGACATAGGAGGGAACGCTGGCCTCAAGCCCCGCCGCATTGCCTGCCAGCAGCAGGCCCTCGCCGGCGAGGAAGGTCAGGACCCCGGCCGCGATGCAGTCATTGCCCAGCCGCTGATACTTCATCGTCAACAGCGCCGTCGCGATTACGAGCGCCACGCCGTCGATCGTCCAGAGCGTTTCTCGGAGTGGAGCGCTTGCCGCGAAGGTTCCGGCAAGGCCGAAGATGCCGCCAATGGCGAAATCCGGAGTGGAGCGCATGTCATGTCTCCCCAAGCCGAGAGGATAGCGCAGGGCGGGGCGTCCTCCAACGGATAAGCAATGCCGCTGCGCAGTTAAATGCTTCCGATGGCGCCATTGCGAATTTTGAGCGACGGAGCCCGACGGCAGCACAAATTTTATTCAGAATGGCTACAGCGGCTTTGCCACGGGCGGCGATGGGACTGTGTTTTTCAGCATGGAAAGCGTCTAATGGGCCCCGAAGACCAAGCAGCTCCAACGTGCGAATATGCTATTGTATGTTCCCGGGGAATCCGCGACACCGAGGCCGTCCAGTCAGCGTCATCGGATGAGTTCCAAGGCTCTGGTGATGTCGGTTAGGTAGCGCCCTCAATCCCCCATCTTCAGCGCCTGGATAAACGCCTCCTGCGGGATATCCACCTTGCCGAATTGGCGCATCCGCTTCTTGCCCTCTTTCTGCTTGTCGAGCAGCTTGCGCTTACGTGAGACGTCGCCGCCGTAGCATTTGGCGGTGACGTCCTTGCGCAGCGCCGAGATCGTTTCCCGGGCGATGACCTTGCCGCCGATCGCAGCCTGGATCGGGATCTTGAACAAATGGTGCGGGATCAGCTCCTTCAGCTTCTCGCACATCTGCCGGCCGCGCTTTTCCGCCGCCGTACGGTGGACCAGCATGGACAGCGCGTCGACAGGCTCCTCGTTGACCAGGATCGACATTTTCACCAGGTCGCCCTCGCGGTAGTCGGTCAAATGATAATCGAAGGAGGCGTAGCCCTTGGAGATCGACTTCAGCCGGTCGTAGAAGTCGAAGACGACCTCGTTGAGCGGCAAATCGTAAGTCAGCATGGCGCGCTTGCCGACATAGGATAGGTCCGCCTGGATGCCGCGCCGGTCCTGGCAGAGTTTCAGGATGCCGCCGAGATACTCGTCCGGGGTGAGGATGGTGGCGCGGATCCACGGCTCCTCGATGGCCGATATCTTGACCACGTCGGGCATGTCGGCCGGGTTGTGCAGTTCCTTCGTCGTGCCGTCATTGAGAGCCAAGCGGTAGACAACCGATGGTGCGGTGGCGATGAGGTCGAGGTTGAACTCGCGCTCCAGCCGCTCCTGGATGATTTCCAGATGCAAGAGGCCGAGGAAGCCGCAGCGATAGCCGAAGCCGAGCGCGGCGCTGGTTTCCATCTCATAAGAGAAAGAAGCGTCGTTGAGGCGCAGCTTGCCGACTGCGGCGCGCAGATCCTCGAAATCGGCGGCGTCGACCGGGAACAGGCCGCAGAACACCACCGGCTGCGCCGGCTTGAAGCCGGGCAGGGCCTGTGCCGTCTGGCGCTTGTCCTCGGTGATGGTGTCGCCGACGCGAGTATCGGCGACTTCCTTGATCGAGCCGGTGAAGAAGCCGAACTCGCCGGGGCCGAGCTCGTCGACATTGATGCGGGCAGGGGTGAAGACGCCGGTGCGCTCGACCAGGTACTTGGCGCCGGTGCCCATCATGCGGATGGTCTGGCCCTTCTTCAGCACGCCGTCGATGATGCGGACCAGCACGATGACGCCGAGATACGCGTCGTACCAGGAGTCGACCAGCATCGCCTTCAGCGGTGCTGCGATGTCGCCCTCGCGCGGCGGCGGCAAATCATTGACGATCGCCTCCAGCACGTCGGGAATGCCGAGCCCGGTCTTGGCCGAGATCAGCACGGCGTTCGAGGCATCGATGCCGATCACCTCCTCGACCTGCTCGCGGATGCGCTCGGGCTCGGCGGCCGGCAGGTCGACCTTGTTCAGCACCACGACGATCTCGTGGTTGTTGTCGATGGCCTGGTAGACATTGGCCAGCGTCTGCGCCTCGACGCCTTGAGAGGCATCGACGACCAGCAGCGAGCCTTCGCAGGCGGCGAGCGACCGCGACACTTCGTAGGCGAAGTCGACATGGCCGGGCGTGTCGATCAAATTGAGGATATAGTCCTCGCCATTGTTGGCGCGGTATTTCAGCCGCACCGTCTGAGCCTTGATGGTGATGCCGCGCTCGCGCTCGATATCCATCGAGTCCAGCACCTGCTCCTTCATGTCGCGCAGCTCCAGCCCGCCGGTCAGCTGGATCAGCCGGTCGGCAAGCGTGGATTTGCCATGGTCGATATGGGCGACGATGGAGAAATTGCGGATGTTCTTGATCGGCGTGGTCATGCCGCGCGCTTTAGCAGGGGCAGCTTGCCCGGGCAAGCTGCCGGGCGTGCGGCCAAAGCAATCGCTGAGGTTTGCGCTGCCGGACGGGGGGCGCAACACCGTTAAGCTTTGATCCACCAGATTAGAGCATAGTTCGCGCCCTGCGTGACAGGCAACGACCTGTCACCGTTTGGGGGGCCAAGCAATGCCACAGTCTGGAAGCCATTTTCTCCGTTGCGAGAGCGGCTCCTTAGCGCCGATACTCGCCATCATGCTGATCCCGATGTGTGCCGCTCTGGGCTTTTCAATCGACTACAACTCAGCCGTTGCGACCAAGGGATCGATGCAGAATGCGCTCGATGCGGCGACCCTGTCGATCACGACGCTGCCAACCAGCACGTCACTGGCGGACCGTCAGTTGAAACTGCAGGAGTCGTTTACGGCCAATAGCGGGCAAGGCACCGCCAAGCTCGACAGCTTCGTCCTCGCTGCCGACGGCACCGCCAGCATCAATGCTTCGGCCCGCTTTGCCATGCCGACGAATTTCATGCAGATCGCCCACGTCGACACGGTGCCGATCGGCGTCGCGTCGGCGGTGCGCAAGCGGCCGGCGCTGGTGCAGACCACGTTCAAGGTCGACCTGGTCTCGGGCCATTGGGGCAAGACGATGACGCTCTATGGCACGAAATTCGGCGAGACGGCGATCAACCCGTTGATGAAGATCACCTATGTCTACAACAACTTTGGTGATCCGAAAGGCTACGGCACGTCGACAGTGTATACTGTCAATGGATCGACGAGCACGAAGGTCCAGGAACAAAAATGCACAACCAGGACGGTGTTGAGTTTCAGCAACCTGCCTACCGGGGCGATCACACAAGTTAGCGGCAACAAGAGATACCTGACCACCTGCACCAACACCATGTACCCCGCCAATGGCGCCGGCGCGGTGATCGACGTCAGCCTGATGGATGTGCTGTATCTGCAGATGGACGTGCCATCGGCTCGGCCAAACAAGCTCAAGTCGAATGACGCAAACACATCGAACCGGTTGTACATCGACGGCGTTGAAGTCGCGAACGGCAAACTGGTTGACATCTTCACCGCCGTGCCGTGCGGCCAACCCAGCCAGCAGGCCTGGGAAGATGGCGGCAATCCCGTACCGGCTCCGGTGTCCAACGCCGACTTCTTCTACACCGTGACAGGCAAATGCGACTTCAACCAGCGGCCTTCGCAAACAGTGCTTACGCAATAGGCTGGACAGGTCGCGTCCAGAGAGGACGCGCATTCGCATACATCTCATTTCAACGCCGTCCGGTCGCCACGGGCGGCGTTTTTGTTGCGGGCGACGGTGGCGAGTTCGAAGCGCGCGGAGGTGACACTGCCTTCTCCCTTGTGGGTGAAGGCAAGAACGATCACGAAGCGGTGATGGCTGTAACGAAGGCCCAGGCGGCGGCGAAGAACCGATGTGATCGCCATTCCGGCGGCCACCACCCTGGGAGACCCCATGACCAATCGCCTGACCTTGCCGGCACTTGCCTTCGCGCTTTGCTCGACGGCGCTTTTTGCCGCCGGCATTGCCCGCGCCGAAGATGCGATGAAGCCGGCCGATGCGATGGCGACTGGCGCCATGAAACCAGCGACCGAAGCGATGAAGCCCGCGGATCCGATGGCGGCCGAAAAGATGAAGCCCGCGGATCCGATGGCGGCCGAAAAGATGAAGGACTGCATGGACAAGGCTGCCGTGGAAACCGACGCGATGAAAAAGGACGCGGCGACCAAGACCTGCAACGAAATGGGGACGGCCAAGTAGGCCGCGTCCGGAACGGGGCGCGGCCGATGCACGCGCCGCACGGCAATGTGAAACCGCGACGGACCTATCTGTCGTATAGTCTTAAACTCATGCATGGGAGATCAGAGATGACCGGCATTGAAAAACCCGCCGCGAAACGATTGACGAACTTCGCCAGGGGCGCGCTTGCGGCGCTGATGCTTGCGGCGGCCGGCGCCGCCTTGTGGCAGAAGCCGGCAATCTCGGCCGAGAAGGCGGTGGTGATCCCACCGCCGGCGATGGACGAAAAACCCGCCGCCGGCACCGCCAAGGCGATCTTCGCCGGCGGCTGCTTCTGGGGCGTGCAAGGCGTGTTCCAGCACGTCAAGGGCGTGACCAGCGCCGTGTCCGGCTATGCCGGAGGCGACAAGGACACCGCCGTCTACGAGACGGTCGGCACCGGCCGCACCGGGCACGCCGAAGCCGTCGAGATCACCTACGAGCCGTCCAAAGTGACCTACGGCCAGTTGCTGCAAGTGTATTTCTCGGTCGCGCACAACCCGACGCAGCTGAACTATCAGGGTCCGGACCGCGGCCCCCAATACCGTTCGACGATCTTTGCCGAAAGCGACGCCCAGAAGAAGATCGCCGAGAGCTACATCGCCCAGCTCGACAAGGCCAAGGTGTTTCCGGAGCCGATCGTGACCACGCTGGAGACCGGGAAAACCTTCTATCCGGCCGAGGACTATCACCAGGATTTTTTGACGCTGAACCCGACCTACCCCTATATCGTCTACAACGACCTGCCCAAAATCGAGAATTTGAAGACGCTATTCCCAGACCTTTACAGCGAAAAACCGGTGCTGGTGCTGGCCGCCAACAAGAGCTGATCTTTTGCCAGCGTGTACTTGGTGCGTCCAAGTGGACGCACGTCGGCGTAAGGTGTGTTGAGATTCAGGTTAGGCCGAGCCGAAAATGGTGGATTCCAAGAACCGGAACGGAGCGTACTTTCGGGTACGTGAGTACCGGAAGCGCAGGGAGCCGCCGTTTGCAGGCCGGCATCACCTTATTGCACGCCTAGAAACTGCCTGAGCTCAGGCGTCCTGGGATTGGCGAAGACGTCCTCGGGGGCGCCGATCTCGTGGACGCGGCCCTGATGCATGAACACGACGCGCGAGCAGACGTCGCGGGCGAAGCGCATCTCATGGGTGACCATCACCAGCGTCATCCCTTCCGCGGCCAATTCCCTGACGACACCAAGCACTTCGGCAACGAGTTCGGGGTCGAGCGCCGAGGTGATCTCGTCGCATAGGAGCGCGATGGGCTGCATGGCGAGCGCCCGGGCGATGGCCACGCGCTGCTGCTGGCCGCCGGACAATTCGTCCGGCAAGGCGTCGAACTTGTGGGCGAGACCGACGCGGTCGAGCATTTTTCGCGCGACCGCTTCGGCGTCCTTTTTCGGCGTCTTCTTCACCACCATCTGCGACAGCATGACGTTGCCGCCAGCGGTGAGATGCGGGAACAGATTGAACTGCTGAAAAATCATGCCGACCTTCAGGCGCAGCGCCTTGAGATGCACCTCGTCGGGCAGGAACTGGGCGCCGGCGACGACGATCGAGCCTTCGTCGATGGTCTCCAGCCCGTTGATGCAGCGCAGCAGCGTCGACTTGCCCGAACCGCTCTTGCCGATGATGGCGACGACCTCGCCCGGCGCGATGTCGATGGAAATCCCCTTCAGCACCTCGTTGTCGCCGAAGCGCTTCTTCACCTCAGTGATTGCGATGAGCGACATTGAGCTTCCTTTCCAGGAGCTGGCTCGATTTCGACAGCGGCCAGCACAAAGCGAAGTAGATGAGCGCGACCAGACCATAGACGGTGAACGGCTGGAACGTCGCGTTGGTGACGATCGAACCGGCCTTCGACAATTCGACGAAGCCGATGATGGAGGTGAGCGCGGTGCCTTTCACCACCTGCACCGAGAAGCCGACGGTCGGCGGCACCGCCACTTTCAGCGCCTGCGGCAGGATGACGTAGCGCATCTGTTGGAGATAACCCATGCCGAGGCTGGCGGACGCCTCCCATTGACCCTTGGCGATGCTCTCGACGCAGCCGCGCCAGATTTCGGCGAGGAAGGCGGCGGTCCACAGGATGAGCGCGACACAGGCGGCAAGCCAGGCGGGAACGTCGATGCCGAACAGGCCAAGGCCGAAGAAAGCGAGAAAAAGCTGCATCAGGAGCGGCGTGCCCTGGAACAGCTGGATGTAGCCGCGTGACAGCAGCCGCAGCCACTGCCGGCCGCCGATGCGCAGGAAAAGCAGGGCCGCACCGACGATGCCGCCACCGATGAAGGAAACCAGCGAGAGGACAACGGTCCAGCGGGCGGCCAGAAGCAGGTTGCGTAGGATGTCCCAGAAGCTGAACTCGGTCATGGCGCCTGTCTCATCGCGACGCCTTCCTTGGAAACAGCATCCAGCCCAGGCCGGCCAGCAGCTGGCGCAGCAGGATGGCGAGGGCCAGGTAGATCAGGGTCGAGACGATGTAGGTTTCGAAGGCCCTGAAATTGCGCGACTGGATAAAGTTGGCTGCAAAGGTCAGGTCCTCGGCGGCAATCTGCGAAACGACGGCCGAACCCAGCATGACGATGACGATCTGCGATGACAGCGCAGGCCAGATGCGCTGCAGCGCCGGGACCAGAACCACATACCAGAAGCTCTGGAACGGCGTCATGGCGAGGCTCGCGCCGGCTTCGAACTGGCCGCGTGGCGTGGCCTGGATGCCGGCGCGGATGATTTCGCAGCTGTAGGCGCCGAGATTGACGATCATGGCGAGGTTGGCGGCGGTCAGTTCCGACATCCTGATGCCAAGCGACGGCAGCCCGAAGAAGATGAAGAACAGCTGGATGAGGAAGGGCGTGTTGCGGATCAGCTCGACATAGGTCGCGACGACGGGTTTTAGCCATTTCGGCCCCAGCGCCCGCACCCAGGCGCAGGCAATGCCAAGGGCCACGCCGAACACCGCGCCGATCACGATGAGCTGCACGGTGATCCGGATGCCCTTGAGCAGCACCGGCAGAGAACCGATCAGCCAGCCGAAATCGAACTGATAGGTCATGGCGTGCTATCTGACCTAGAGCGGTTCCGGTTCTCTTGGAACCGGTAACTCGCTCTAACCGTTTGTTTTGCCGCATTTATGCGGACGCCAAATGGTTCCATTTGGCTGCAAAATGCTCTAAGCCACACGCGGCGGGCGGCGATCACAGGTCAGCCGGCAGGTCGACCTTCAGCCATTTTTGCGAAATTGCGTTGAGGGCGCCATCGGACCTGGCAGCGGCGATGATGCCGTTGATCTTGGCCATCAACGCCGGCTCTTCCTTGTTCATGCCGATGTAGCAAGGCGAATTCTTGATCAGGAATTTGAGCTCCGGCCGCTTGGGCGGGTTCTTTTCGAGGATGGCGGCGGCGACGACATTCCCGGTCGCGATCACCTCGACCTGGCCCGAAAGGAAAGCGGAAATAGTGCCGTTATTGTCCTCGTAGCGCTTGATCTCGACGCTCGCGGGCACGACCTTGGTCAGTTCGAGATCTTCGATCGCGCCGCGGGTGACGCCAACGGTCTTGCCGGCGAGGTCTTCCGCCTTCGCGACCGCGACATCCGCCGGAGCGAACACGCCATTGTAGAAGGGGGCGTAGGCTTCGGAAAAGTCGATGACCTTCTCGCGATCGGGATTCTTGCCGAGGCTGGAAATGACCAGGTCGACCTTGTTGGTCTGAAGATAGGGAATGCGGTTGGTGCTGGTGACCGGGACGATCTCGACCTTGGCGCCGAGCTTTTCGCCAATCAGATTGGCGATATCGATGTCGTAGCCTTGCGGCGTCATGTCGGCACCGACACTGCCGAAGGGCGGGAAATCCTGTGGCACCGCGATGCGGATGATGCCCCGCCCCCCAATGTCGCTCAAGGCGTCAGCCCGCGCCTGCGGAAACGGAGCCATGGCGATTCCAGCCACGGCGGCGAAGGCCAGCATGCACATATTGCGACGGTTCATTATTTTCCCCTTTGACTGAGCAAAACCCATTCGTCGTCAGGGCAAAGCAACAGGCATGCCAAACCATCGAAATCGGCTCGAATCGGGCTTTCTCAATAGGATCGGGGAAGGCTTTCTTCACGACCTAATGCCGCTCGACTGGCAGGCCGCCTAAATATTGTGCAGTGCGGCGGTTGCCTGTCAGTCGTAGGTCAGATCCGTCGCCTTGCCGCCGAACACGCGGTAGGCATAAAACGAATAGAAAATGATGACCGGCAGCACGACCACCGTGCCGGCCAGGATTATGGCGAGGCTTTCAGGCGCGGACGCCGCCTGCCAGATGGTCAGCCTGTCGGGCACAACGAAGGGATAGAACGACCAGGCGAGCCCGGCAAAGCCCAGCGTGAAGATGGCGGCCAGTGTCAAGAACGGCGTCAGCGCGTGGCGGTCGTCTGCTTTAGGCAGGTGGAAGGTCTGCCGCCACAGCCAGGCGAACAGCACCGCCGACAGGATCGGCAGCGGCGACAAATAGAGCATGGCGGGCCAGACGAACCATTTGTCGAAGATGCGCGGACTGGCGAGCGGCGTGGCCAGCGAGACGGCGACCATGCCGAGCGCGGTCAGCACCAGCGCCCGGCGCAGCCATAGCACCGCCTTCTTCTGCAATTCGCCTTCCGTCTTGTAGATGACCCAGGCCGCGCCCATCGCCGCATAGGCGGCGGCAAGGCAGAGCGCCACAAGAGCGCCGAAGGCCAGGCCGCTGAGGCCGACATCCAGGCCCAGCACATAAATCCCCAGCATGTAGCCCTGCGCCAGCGAGGCGATGACCGAGCCCAGGAAGAAGATGCGGTTCCAGCGATGCTTCCGGCCGGCCGGTACCTTGGCACGGAAATCGAAGGCAACGCCGCGCAGGATCAGGCCGACAAGGAGCAGGAAGACCGGAATGTAGAGCGCGGTGAGGATGGTGCCGTGCGCCAGCGGGAAGGCAACCAGCAGCAGGCCGACCGCCAGCACCAGCCAGGTCTCGTTGGCGTCCCAGAACGGGCCTATTGCCGCAATCATCGTGTCCTGCTCGGCGTCTTCAGCGGCCGCGAACAGGATGCCGATGCCGAGATCGAAGCCGTCGAGGATAACGTAGATCAGGATGGCAAGGCCCATCAGGCCGGCGAAGATAAGGGGGAGCAATGTCGGCCAGTCCAGGGTCATCACCATGCTCCTATTTCGCCGCCGGCTGCGACAGCGCCGCATCGAGAACGCCCGGCAGCGGCGAGGTATCGCCGTCCTTCGCCGCCTTCAGCGCCAGATAGACCAGCACGCCGAGATAGGCGATCAGAAGCAGCGCGTAGAGGATGAGATAGACCGCAAGCGAGAGCGCGACCTGGCTGCCAGCGACCGGGCCGACCGCATCGACGGTCTTGAGCACACCGGTGACCAGCCAGGGCTGGCGGCCGATCTCGGTGGTGTACCAGCCGGCCAGCGTCGCCAGCCAGCCGGACAGCGCCATCGGCACCATAACCAGCGCCAGCGGTTTCGGCAGGGTGTGGCGGCGCTTAAGGAAAAAGGCGGCCGACCAGGAGACGACGAGCATCAGGACGCCGGTGCCGACCATGATGCGAAAAGCCCAGAACACCGGGAAGACCGGCGGATGGTTGCCGGCATAGTCGTTCAGCCCCGGCACGACGCCACTGGCGCTGTGCCTGAGGATGAGGCTGGCGCCGTCGGGGATGGCGACTTCGAATTTGTTCTCCCTTGCCGCCTCGTCGGGAAGCGCGAAAAGGACCAGCGGCACATTGGGGCCGGTGTTCCAGTTGGCCTCCATGGCGGCGATCTTCTGCGGCTGATGCTCGAGCGTGTTGAGGCCATGCTGGTCGCCGGCGAAGATCTGAATGGGGATCAGGATCGCCGCGGTGAAGACACCGGTGCGCAAGGCCTTCCACATCGATTCCGAGCGGTCGCCATAGAGATAGCGCAGCGCCGACAGGCCAGCGATCAGGAACGAAACCGTCAGGCCGGAGGCAAGCAGCATGTGGACGAGCCGGTAGGGCATCGACGGGTTGAAGACGATCGCCCACCAGTCGGTTGCGTGCGCTACGCCGTTGCGCATCTCAAAGCCGACCGGCGTCTGCATCCAGGAATTGAGCGCGATGATCCAGAAGGCCGACAGGGTGGTGCCGCCGGCCACCAGCACGGTTGCCAGCGTGTGGGTGCGGTTGGAGACGCGGCGGAAGCCGAACAGCATGATGCCGAGGAACGCCGCCTCGAGGAAGAAGGCCGTGAGTATCTCATAGGCGAGCAGCGGGCCGGCTATGTTGCCGACGGTCTCCATGTATCCCGGCCAGTTGGTGCCGAACTGGAAGCTCATGGTGACGCCCGAAACCACGCCCATGGCAAAGGACAGCGCGAACACTTTCACCCAGGTGAAATAGGCGCGCATCCAGGCGGTATCGCCTGTGGCGTTGTAGCGAAGCTTGAAGAACAGCAGCATCCAGCCAAGCGCGATGGTGATAGCCGGAAACAGGATATGGAACGAGATGTTCGCGCCGAATTGAATGCGCGAAAGGATGAGCGGGTCCATGGTGGGCTCCGGCTGCTGCTTATGTCGCAGAAGATAGGCCGGATGCGCTAAACGGTCAAAGCGGCGTGGCGTCACGCGAGGCGGAACGCCGCAGGACTGCGGCAGCGCTGGATGCGTCTTCGCATGCCGATGTCCAGAACTGTCAGGAGTGCCATTGACTTCCGGCTGCGCGCACCGACATTCAGCGGACTAAAATCAACAGTTCTCCTTTCAAGCAGCCGTTTTTTTCAGCCATGCCATCGATCATTTCCATTTCCGGGGTCACCAAGACCTACGCCACCGGTTTCAAGGCGCTGAAGGAGATCAACCTCGACATCGAGCGTGGCGAGATCTTTGCGCTGCTCGGGCCGAACGGCGCCGGCAAGACGACGCTGATCTCGATCGTCTGCGGTATCGTCAACCGCTCGTCGGGCACGGTCACCGTGGACGGCTACGATATCGGCCGGGATTATCGCGCCGCGCGCAGCCTCATCGGGCTGGTGCCGCAGGAACTGACCATCGACGCGTTCGAGACCGTATGGGCGACTGTCAGTTACAGCCGCGGCCTATTCGGCAAGCCAGCAAACCCCGCCTTCGTCGAGAAAGTGCTGCGCGACCTGTCGTTGTGGGACAAGAAGGACGCCAAGGCGATCACCCTGTCCGGCGGCATGAAGCGGCGGCTGATGATCGCCAAGGCGTTGTCGCACGAACCGAGAGTGCTGTTCCTCGACGAGCCGACAGCCGGGGTCGACGTCGAGCTGCGCCAGGACATGTGGGCGATGGTGCGCCGGCTGCGCGAGGATGGCGTCACCATTATCCTGACCACACACTATATCGAGGAGGCCGAAGCGATGGCCGACCGCGTCGGCGTCATCAATCGCGGCGAAATCGTGCTGGTCGAGGACAAGGCCGAACTGATGCGCACGCTCGGCCGCAAAAGGCTGTTGCTGGAATTGCGCAGTCCGCTCGCCACCATACCCGAGACGTTTTCGCGCTACGCGCTGGAGCTTTCGCCGGACGGTGATCGATTGACGTACACCTATGACAACCAGAGCGAACGGCCGGGCGTCGCCTCGCTGCTCCGCGACCTTGAGACGGCCGGCATCCAGTTCCGCGATATCGACACGCAAAACAGCTCGCTCGAGGAGATCTTCGTCAATCTGGTGAGGAAGGACGCATGAACCTGCGAGCAGTCTGGGCGATCTACAAGATGGAGATGGCGCGCGCCTTTCGGACCGTGCTGCAGAGCATCGTCTCGCCTGTCATCTCGACATCGCTCTATTTCGTCGTCTTCGGCTCGGCCATCGGCTCGCGCATCACCGAGATCGACGGCATCAGCTACGGCGCCTTCATCGTGCCGGGGCTGATCATGCTGTCGCTACTGACGCAGTCGATCTCCAACGCCTCCTTCGCCATCTATTTCCCGAAATTCGTCGGCTCGATCTACGAATTGCTGTCGGCGCCGGTGTCCTATCTGGAGATCATCATTGCCTATGTCGGCGGTGCGGCGACCAAGTCGATCATACTCGGCCTGATCATCCTCGCGACCGCGTCGCTGTTCGTGCCGCTGACTATCGAGCATCCGTTCTGGATGCTCTCCTTCCTGGTGCTGACGTCGGTGACCTTCAGCCTGTTCGGGTTCATCATCGGCATCTGGGCGAAGAGCTTCGAGCAGCTGCAGCTGGTGCCGTTGCTGATCATCACGCCGCTGACCTTCCTTGGCGGCAGCTTCTATTCGATCGACATGCTGCCCGGCATCTGGCGCACGGTGACGCTGTTCAACCCCGTCCTCTATCTGGTCAGCGGTTTTCGCTGGAGTTTCTACGGCAAATCCGACGTCTCGATCGGCATCAGCCTCGGCATGACCGTCGTTTTCCTGCTTATCTGCATAGCGATCGTCGCGTGGATCTTCAGGACCGGCTACCGGCTGCGGAACTGACCGGCTTACAGCACGCTGAGCCGTGGGCTAGGCCGGCATCCCCTGAAAGATTGCCCTGGACGGCGGTCGAATAGGCGAGCGAGAAATCGCCATGCCGGCGGACCAGCGCCAGGCGCTCGGCATGGGTCAGCTCCTGCCGGGTGACCTTGGGCGCGGCGCCCTCGAGCAGGCGGTCGAAATGATTGCGCAAGGAGGGCACGGTCGAGATTCCGCGTGCCGCGCTTCGGAATTGGGATACCCGCAAGCTCGCGGGCTTCGAATCATTGGTGGCAGCGAGAATTGAACGGAAGCCGTTGGCAATTGGGAATAAATTGGCAAGCGGGCATAAAAAAGGAGGGGCTTCGGTCGAGCCAAAACCCCTCCCCAACGATTTACCAGCGTGGACCTGGGAGCGCGATGATCTCTAGACCGCGATCTTGCCACCGCCCTGTTTGGTGATGGCGACGACCGACGGCCGCACCGGCATATCGGGCTTGAAGTCAGGCCAGCGGGTCGACGGGTCCTCGTAGTAAGAGGGACGGCCAAAAGCCTCCCAGTCTTCGCCGCCATCGGCCGGATGCTGAACCGCGACGAAGGCGGTCTGGTCGTCGGGCGTGAATAGCGGGCCACACAGTTCAGCACCGATCGGCACGCGGAAGAACAGCTTTGATGTCGCCCGCGCCTCGCCTTCGGTGTCGACCGCCCACAGGCCGTCGGTGCGGCCGGTGGCTTTCGGGCCCTGGCCGTCGGTCGAGACCCAGAGCCGGCCGGCCGCATCGATGGCGCAATTGTCCGGCATGCCGAACCAGCCATTGGCGGTGGTCGCGGTCGAGAAGGTGGCGCCGACTTCGGCCACAGCGGGATCACCGCATTTCAGCAGCACTTCCCACTTGCCCTTGGTGGCAGTGAAATCACCACCGTCCTCGACGATCTCGATGATGTGGCCGAAGGCGTTTTCGGCGCGCGGGTTGGCGGCGTCGACCTGCTCGGCCTTGCGTTTAGAATTGTTGGTCAACATGACGTAGACTTTGCCAGTCGTCGGATTCGGCTGGATATCCTCGGGGCGGTCCATCTTGGTGGCCCCGAGCAGATCGGCGGCACGGCGCGTCTCGATGAGCACGTCGGCCTGGCTGGCAAAGCCGTTCTCCGCCGTCAGCGGGCCCTGGCCGAAGACGATGGGCAGCCATTCGATCGACCCGTCCTCGGCGAATTTGGCGACATAGAGCGTGCCGTCGTCGAGGAGATCCATGTTGGCGGCGCGGTCCTCGGCGTTGAATTTGCCGGCCGTGACGAATTTGTAGACATAGTCGAAGCGTTCGTCGTCGCCGAGATAGAAGACGACACGGCCATCCTTGGCGACGATCGATTCAGCGCCCTCATGCTTGAAGCGGCCCATGGCAGTGCGCTTCCGCGGCACCGAGGTCGGATCGTTGACGTCGACCTCAACGATCCAGCCGAAGCGATTCGGCTCGTTCGGCTCCTTGCCGATGTCGAAGCGGTCGTAATGCGCAGCCCATTCATAGGCGCCTTCGGGAATCCCCAGGCGCTTGTAGTTGGCGGCTTCCTTGTGGCCTTCCTGCAGCTCGCCCGAGAAATAGCCGTGTATGTTTTCCTCGGCCATGACGTAGGTGCCCCAGGGCGTGACGCCGCCGGCACAGTTGTTGACGGTGCCGAAGACCTTCGTGCCGGTCGGATCGGCACTGGTCTTGACCCGGTCGTGGCCGGCGGCGGGGCCGGACAGTGCCATCTCGGTGTTGGAGGTGATGCGGCGGTTGAGCTTGCCGTCGCGCACCACCTGCCATTTGCCTGATACCTTGCGGATCTCGACGATGGTGCCGCCATGCGCGGCCATCTCGATATCGACCTGTTCCTTGCTCAGCGGCGCCTGCTTGGCCTCGCCCTCGACGATGGTGACGAGGCCCGGGAACATCAGATGCGGATTGGTATATTCGTGGTTGACCACCAGCAGACCATGCTCGGCCGAGCCGTCGATCGGGATATAGCCGACATAGTCGTTGTTGTAGCCGAACTGTCTTTCCTGGGCCTGGGCCGACTGTTTTGCCGGATCGAAGTCCGGCGAATCAGCGAACAGCGGGTCGCCCCAGCGCAGCAGCACGTCGGCGTCGTAGCCGGCGGCGACATGATGCTTGTCATCGACGCCCGCCTCGACCTCGTCGAAGCTGAAGGCCGAGCCGCCGGCTGCGCGGGCATCGTCGGCGAGGATCAGCGCCAGCGGGCTGACGGTGGCGGCGATGGCGGTTGCCGCGAGCGATCCCTGCAGGAAGCCACGGCGCGAGAACCGCGCGGCGATGATCTCGCCCATTGTCTGGTTGTCGGTGGGATTGGTTCCTGGCCCATCGTTTTCCTCGAGCAGGCTGGTGCGGAAATGGGTGTCGGGGGAGCGACGTTCTGTCATGGGCTTGCCTCTGGCTTTCTTTGGGATGGCTTGAGCGTGCTGCTTGACTGACCGCGTATCGCCGGCAGATCACAGTTTGATGACGTTGCCGGCCAATTTCCAGCCCCGATTTCGTGTCCATGATCAGCCTCGCTTGACCGCGACCGGCGCTTCGGAAACAAGATCAGCGGCAGGCGCGGAAGGACCGCGTCGAGAGGGACAAAAAGTGAGTTTCTGGGGACTGGGGCAGCTCGGCATTTCGACGGTGATCTTCCTGCTGGCAGCGACGGCGGCCAAGCAATGGGGACTGGCGCCGAGCTTCGGCAAGATCGTTTTGACTTTGGCGCTGTATTCGGCGGGCAATCTGATCATGCTGAGGCTGATCCGTGAATTCGGCATGTCGGTGTCGTTCAGCCTGTCGGCGGTGATCCAGCTGGTGTCGGTGAACGTGGTGGCACTGGTGTTCTTCGGCGAGCGCGTCAATACGTTGCAGGCCACTGGCATCGTGCTCGCCGTCGCAGCGGTGGCGCTGATCACGCTCGGTCCCTATCTGCAAAGGCCGTAACTGCGAGGGCCGATGAAGAATACCGCAAGAAAGCTGCTCAACTGGATCGAA
Source organism: Mesorhizobium sp. BHscii (assembly GCF_053848065.1). NCBI lineage: Bacteria > Pseudomonadati > Pseudomonadota > Alphaproteobacteria > Hyphomicrobiales > Phyllobacteriaceae > Mesorhizobium > Mesorhizobium sp. BHscii. Next base: position 53,629 of record NZ_JBSPKW010000011.1, read on the forward strand.
TTCCCGGTGCTGCTGGCCGGACTGGTCATCGCCGGCGGACTGTGGGGGTTCGAGGAACTGATGGAGGTGGCGCGAGACACCACGCCGCACGCCTTCGATACGGAAATCCTGCTCGCCTTCCGTGAAGCGGGCCAGCCCGACAATCCGATCGGACCGCTATGGCTGGAAGGGGCGATGCGCGACATCACCAGCCTCGGCAGCGCCACCGTGCTCGTGCTGATCACGGCCGCCGTGATCGTCTATCTGCTGCTGATCCACAAGCCGGGACCAGCGTTTCTCGTCCTCGTCGCGGTGGCGGGCGGGCAGGCCCTGTCGAGCACGCTGAAGCTCGGAATCGACCGGCCGCGCCCCGATCTGGTCTCGCATCTCGCCGACGTGGCATCGCTTTCGTTTCCGAGCGGCCATGCGATGCTGTCGGCGGTGACATATTTGACACTGGGCAGCATGGCGTCGCGCTTCCTGCCTGGGCGAACGACGAAGATTTACGTGCTGTCGCTGGCGGTGCTGACGACCCTGCTGGTCGGCATCAGCCGCGTCTATCTCGGCGTTCATTGGCCATCCGACGTGCTGGCCGGCTGGTGCGCCGGCTTCGCCTGGGCGATGCTGTGCTGGCTGGCCGCATGGGCGCTACAGCGATGGCGCGGGCAGAGCGACGGCGCCTGAAACGGCCGTTCAGAACGACGCTACGCTAATTCTACCGTATTTCGGGCGCCTTCTTCTTCGGCGCCGCCTCGACTGTCGGTGCGGTGCTCGACCGCATCGCCGACCAGCGCCGGAACTTCATCCTCGACTGCTCGGCGGTGCCGTTCTTCGATTCGACGGCGGCCAATGTCATCGAGGGCGCCGCGCACAAGGCCAGGCGCGCCGGCGTGCGCTTCATCATATCAGGCGCTTCGCCGCAGACACGTCGCATGCTGATCAACCACGGCGTCAAGCGGCCGCTTGTGACATACGCCGCCTCGATCAGGGATGCGCGGGCGCAACTGAAGGGCAAACCAGAGACGGATTAGCAACCAGGATTTGCCGGCCGGTGGCCACCTGTTGGCACAAGCTATCCCATTGCTGAATGTCACTTTGATCCATGGCCGACACTCGACAGGTCAAAGGCTGTCATTCGAGAACGACCATAGGCGCGACTGTTGCGAGTATTGGAACACCGGGAGAGCCTTGGCGCTGCTGGCTGCTGGATCGAGCGGGCATCATGAAACCTTTTGATTTTTGGGCCGTTGTCGGCCGTATGTCCGAGGCGAAATCCAAACCGAGATCGGTCGACGGCTCCAGATCGCGCGATGCCCAGACACCGCGTCAGGAGAAATCGAGGGAAGAGAAGGCATCGACTGCCGAAGCCGCGTCCGAGGTCGTCGGCGAAGCCGCGCCGCCGCCGGAAGCCGTCGAACCCAATCCACAGCTGAGCCCCGAAGAGGCCGAGCGGGCGCGCAAGAAATATCTGCTAAGGCGTTTCTGGATCAGCGCGCGCGGTTACTGGAGCCGGCGCGGCGACAGTTTCGCCTGGCCGCTCACGATCGGGCTGTTGATCCTGATATGCGTCAATGTCGGTTTCCAGTATGGGATCAATGTCTGGAACCGCGCGATTTTCGACGCCATCGAGCAACGCAACGCCCGCACCATTTATTTCCTGAGCGCCGTGTTCGTGCCGCTCGTACTCGGAAGCGGAAGCCTTGTCGTAGCACAGGTCTATCTTCGCATGACGATCCAGCGCCGCTGGCGTTCGTGGCTCACCACATCAGTCATCGCGCGCTGGCTCGCCAACGGCCGGTATTATCAGCTGAACCTCGTCGCCGGCGACCACACGAACCCCGAAGCCCGCATCTCGGAGGATCTGCGGATTGCTACCGAATCGCCCGTCGATTTCATCGCCGGTGTCCTCAACGCGTTTCTGTCGGCCTCGACCTTCATCGTGGTGCTGTGGACGATCGGCGGCGCGCTGACCCTGCCGATCGGAGGTTCGAGCGTCACCATTCCCGGCTTTCTCGTCGTCACCGCGGTGATCTATGCCGCCATCACCTCCACCTCGATGGTGGTCATTGGCCGCCATTTCGTCCATCTCTCCGAGGAGAAAAATCAGGCGGAAGCCGAGTTCCGCTACACGCTAACGCGCGTGCGGGAAAACGGCGAGAGCATCGCATTGCTCGGCGGCGAGGAGGAGGAGCGCAGCGGCATCGACAAAACGTTCGCCTATGTGCTCGGGCAATGGGCGCTGCTTACAGGCCAGCACATGCGCACGGCGCTGGTGTCGCAGGGGTCGAGCCTGTTTGCGCCGGTCGTGCCGATCTTGCTTTGCGCGCCAAAATTTCTCGAAGGCAGCATGACCCTCGGGCAGGTCATGCAGGCTGCCTCCGCCTTCGCCATCGTGCAGGGCGCGTTCGGATGGCTGGTCGACAACTACCCCCGTCTTGCCGGTTGGAACGCCTCCGCGCGGCGCATAGCCTCGCTGATGATGTCGCTCGACGGGCTCGAGCGCGCGGAACAGAGCGACAACCTGGGCCGCATCCAGCACGGCGAAACCGAAGACGGTGCGATGCTCAGCCTGAACAATCTCTCCGTGTCGCTCGACGACGGCACCGGCGTGGTCAAGGAGACCGAGGTCGAGATCGAGCCGGGCGAGCGGGTGCTGGTTTCAGGCGAATCCGGCACAGGCAAGAGCACGCTGGTGCGGGCCGTCGCGGGTCTGTGGCCGTGGGGCGGCGGCAGCGTCGATTTCCATGCCGACAGCCGGCTGTTCATGTTGCCGCAACGCCCCTATGTCCCGATAGGGACGCTTCGCCGCGCGGTCGCCTATCCCGCCCCCGCCGACAACTGGACGATTGCCGAGATCATCGTCGCCCTCGACAAGGTGGGCCTCGATTATCTGAAGGGCAAGACCGAGGAAGACGCGCCCTGGGACCAGATCTTGTCGGGCGGCGAAAAGCAGCGGCTCGCCTTCGCACGTCTGCTCTTGCACAGTCCCGATATCATCGTGCTGGACGAAGCGACGTCGGCACTCGACGAGAAGAGCCAGGACAAGATGATGGAGACGGTGATCGACGAATTGCCTGATGTCACCATCATCAGCGTGGCGCACCGCGCCGAACTGGAAGCCTACCACAGCCGCAAGATCACCCTGGAGCGGCGCGAGGGCGGCGCGATTCTTGTCAGCGACATCGACCTTGTTTCGCGCAAGGGCAGACGGAACTTGCTCGCGCGCGCTTTGTGGGGCACCGGCGCTCCGATCGAAAGGCCGCATGAGCTGGAGTAAGGCGGCGTCATCCCAAAACTGAAATCCACCCGGTCTGCGGCCAGGCAAAACCCCGCTATTCGGCGGCCTTGCCGCCCCACGTCACGGCCAGTGGTCGAACCCGTATTCCAGCGTCGGCTTGACGACGCGGAAAAAGGGCGGCAGGTCGGTCTGACTGTCCCGAATTGCCCTTCGCAATTCGGTTGGCAATTCGGGTGAGAGGCTATTCGCTAAATGCAATAGCGCCAATCAGCCGCCGGGCGGCAGCGTCCTCCTGCGACGCAGCGGCCAGATCGTCGCGCGCCTTGCGCGCGAGTTTCCTTGTCGAGCGCCTGGGGCTGTCGCCGAACAGATCGGCTGCCGCGGCGAGACAGGTCTTTTTCAGGCTTTTCTCCGAGCGCTTCAACAGCTTGCTCAAGAGCCGCGTTTCTTGAGGAGAGCCGAGCGGCCGGTCGTCGGCATCGAGAAGCGTACGCAGGACGAACACATCATGCAGTTCGCCCAGTCTTTCGCCGAGTTCGTCGACCGCCTTGCGCCGGGCCTTGATCGGCATCGGCCACAGCCTTCCGAGCAACGACAGATGCATGCCGTGGGTCTTTGCTGCCTTGCGCAGATCGTGGAAATCGTCGGCCCCGCCGCGGGAGCTTGCCTTGTCCAGCGCCTTTCTGGCGCGACGCAGAGTGATGCGGGCGCCTTCGGCAAGCACATCGGCGGCCTGTTCGGGCTGGTCGGGCAAGGCCAGCATATCGATCCGGCTGATGCCCTCCTCGCAAGCGGCAATCGCGGCAGTTATTGCAGCGTCGAGGCCGACACCGCCATGCAATTCGTGCTGACGCGCGACGAGCGTCTCGCGCACCGCATCGAGACCGCCGCCGCCGCTCTGTTCGGGAAAGCTTGCTGCCAGCCGGTCGATGGTTTCAACCAGCGCGGTCGCCTCGCGCGGACCGGCAAGCAGCGCTGCCACCTGTCGGTAGCACTGGTTCTCGGTCAGGCAGAACGTTTCGTCGCCGGAACGGACCAGGCGCAGCAAGGCACGCGCGTTCTTCAGCCGCTTGCGGCATTTGTGCAGCGCCTGCTCCGGCCTGTCATGCGCCGCGTCCAGGTGGACCAGCGCCTTGCCGATCTCCTCGGCGAGGATGCGCCTGACCTCGCCGGTCAACGGCAGGCGCGGATCGATGCGATAACTCATGCGGCGATCTCCGGAATCCCCCCGAGGGCGAGCGACGCGTTATAGAACCTCTGCTCGCCGGTAACTTCGCGGCCGAGCCAGTCTGGCAGCATTTCGTCCGGCACGTCCTCGGGCGTCTCGAGCTCGGCAACCACCAGCCCCGCAAGCATCCCGCCGAAGACATCGACTTCATAGAGATGGCCGCGATGCCTAACATGGTGGCGTGTCTTCTCGATGACATGTCCGATCGCGAAGGCCTGCATCTCTTCCGCCTCCGCCAGAGGGATCGGATATTCGAATTCGTCGCGTTCGCGGACCTTGCTGCCGAATTTGAGCGTCAGCTTTGCCGAGGCGCCGTTGCTGACGCGCACGCGCACCGAGCGGTCCGGTGTGGCGGCGAGATAGAACTGGCGAATGCGGATGTCCGCTTCGACCAAATCCCGCCACTCATTGCCGGAGACCAGGAACTTGCGCTCGATTTCCTTGACCATGGCTTCGCACTAAAGCGCCTGCTGCTGGAGATGGCAAGGTGGAGACGGCTTAGGTTGACTTTAATCATTCGATTGATTAAATTGCAAATCATGGCCAAGCTGACGAACGCCAAAATTCCACGTCGCGAGACGTCTCCCGCCGACATGACGCGCGCGGCACTTGTCCGCGCGGCGCTGAAGCTGTTCGGACGACAAGGCTTCGACGGTACCTCGACACGAGAGATCGCGGCTGAAGCCAAGGCCAATATCGGCTCGATCGCCTATCATTTCGGCGGCAAGGAAGGGCTTCGCGCGGCAGCGGCCGATTATATCGTCGACACCATCCAGACCATTGCCGGCCAGGCGATCGGCAATCTGCGGGCGCCGAGCGATTCAGAGGCGGGCGACCCCGAAGCGGCGCGGGCACAACTGTTCACCGCATTGGAGCGGATGGTGGCCTTCGTCGTGGCTAGGCCGGAGGCCGGTGAGATCGTGCAGTTCGTCCTACGTGAACTTTCGCATCCGACGGCTGCACTCGACCGCATCTATGACGGCGTGTTCGAGCCGACGCATCGCCGGCTCTGCCTGGTCTGGGAGCAGGCGACGGGCGAGCCGGCCGAAAGCGAGGCTACCCGACTCACCGTGTTCACGCTGATCGGCCAAGTCGTCTATTTCCGCATCGGTCGCGAGGCGGTGATGCGCCGAATGGGCTGGCGCGCGATCGGCAACGCCGAGGCTGTCAAGATTGCGGCGACGGTGACGGACAACCTTGGTGCCATATTGGCCGCCCGGAAGGATCGTAGGTCATGAGTTTCCTCTGCTCTTTACCGCTCGCCGCTCTGCTTTTCAGCGCCTGCGCACCAGCGGCACCACTCGCCGTCGGCTATGTCGAGGGCGACTATGTGCTGCTCGCGCCGATCGAGGTGGCGCAGGTGGAGACGATTTCGGTCAAGCGCGGCGACCGCGTCGTGCCGGGCACGCCGGTGGTGACGCTGGAAAGCGCCGATGCAAGAATAGCCGTCGCGCAAGCCGAGGCGGCCCTTGCGCAGGCGCAGGCGCAACTCGCCGACCTGCAGGTAGGCAAGCGGCCGGAAGAGATTGAGGTGCTCAAGGCGCAGGTCGACATGGCCAAGGCGCAGGCCGCCGACGCCAAACGCAGATACACCCGCGCCAGCGACCTGTTCAAACGCGGCACCGGCACGCAGGCCGATTTTGACACCGCCTCGGCCACGCTGGAGACAGCCAATGCGCAGGTCGGCCAGGCGGAAGCCAATCTCGCCGTCGGCGGCCTGCCGGCACGGCCCGAAACGATCAAGGCGGCCGAGAATCAGGTCAGCCAAGCGCAATCGACGCTGGAGCAAGCGCGCTGGCGGCTGTCGAAGCGCGTACTGGCGGCGCCGTCGCCCGGCCGCGTCAACGATGTGATCCGCAATCCGGGCGACACGGCCGGCCCGACCGCGCCGGTCATTTCGATGCTGCCGGACGGCGCTGTGAAGCTCAGCGTCTATGTGCCGGAAAGTGCGTTCTCGTCGGTGAAAGTCGGCACGCTGCTTAATGTTCGTTGCGACGGCTGCGGGCCGGACGTGAAGGCGCGCATCAGCTATGTGTCGCCGGACCCGGAATTCACGCCGCCGGTGATCTACTCGCTCGAGACCCGGCAGAAGCTGGTCTATCTGGTCGAGGCGCGGCCGGAGGGCGACTCCAGCGCGCTGCAACCGGGGCAGATCGTCGATGTCGATCTGGCGGATATGGGCAAATGAACGCCATCGATGTCCATGGCCTGGTCAAGCGTTTTGGTGACAAGACCGTCGTAGACCATGTGACGATGACGGTGGCCGAAGGCGAGATCGTCGGCTTCCTCGGCCCGAACGGCTCGGGCAAGACGACGACCATCCGCATCATGTGCGGCCTGCTGACGCCGGACGAGGGCGAAGGCACGGTGCTCGGCTTCGACATCCGCAGCGACAGTCTGAGGATCAAGCGTGAAGTCGGCTATATGACGCAGAAATTCTCGTTCTACGAGGATCTGACCATCGCCGAGAACCTTGAATTCGTGGCGAGGCTCTATGGGTTGAAGCCGCTTAACGAGCATGTCGGCAGGACGCTGGAAGATCTTGGCCTCACCTCGCGCAAGGACCAGTTGGCCGGTACGCTGTCCGGTGGCTGGAAGCAGCGGCTGGCACTGGCCGCATGCATCATGCACAAGCCCAGATTGCTGTTGCTCGATGAGCCGACGGCGGGCGTCGACCCGAAGGCGCGGCGCGAATTCTGGGACGAGATCCATGGGCTGGCCAGCGGCGGACTGACCGTTCTGGTCTCCACGCATTACATGGACGAGGCCGAGCGCTGCCATCGCATCAGCTATATCTCCTACGGCAAGATGCTGGCCACCGGCACGGTCGACGAGGTGGTCAGGAATGCCGGCCTGACGACCTTCGTCGCGCAGGGCCCGCATCTCGATCGGGTTGCTGCCGCACTCAGCGGCCGCTCCGGCGTCGACCAGGTGGCGCCGTTCGGCGCGACGCTGCATGTCGTCGGCTCCGACAGGAAGGCGCTTAAGGCAGCACTTGCCGATGTCGAGAAACATCACAAAGGCGTCACGGTTTCGCCAGGCGAAACCAGCCTTGAGGATGTGTTCATCCAGTTCATGTCCGACTCGAAGGACAACATGGGATGAGAAACGGGATAAACAGCGTCTTTTCATTCGCCAGGCTCGGCGCGCTGCTGATCAAGGAGTTCATCCAGATGCGGCGCGACCGCATCACCTTCGCCATGATGCTGGGCGTGCCGCTGATGCAGCTCGTGCTGTTCGGCTACGCCATCAACAACGATCCGAAGAGCCTGCCGGCAGCCTTGGTGGCGATGAGCAGCGATCCCTACACGCGGGCCATGGTCTCGTCGCTGCAGACCACCGGCTATTACAGGTTCGACCATGTCGTGCAAAGTGCCGCCGAGGCCGAATTCCTGATGGCGCGTGGCGACGTCGCCTTCGTCGTCACCATTCCCGCCGATTTTGCCCGGCGAGTCGAGCGCGGCGACCAGCCGCAAATCCTGATCGAGGCTGATGCGACCGACCCGGCGGTCGCCAGCGGCGCCATCTCGACGCTCGGCACCGTCGCCAACCAGGCGCTGCTCCGGGCGCGCGGCATGCAGGAGACGGCCGCCGAGACCGCCCGAGGGCAGCTCGAGGTCGTTGTCCACCGACGCTACAATCCGGAAGGCATTTCGCAATACAACATCGTGCCCGGCCTGCTCGGCGTCATCCTGCAGATGACGATGGTGATGATGACCTCGATCGCGCTGACACGCGAGACCGAGCGCGGCACGATGGAGAATCTTCTGGCGATGCCCTCTAGCCCGCTCGAGATCATGCTGGGCAAGGTGCTGCCCTATCTGGTGGTCGGCGCCGTTCAAGTGGTGGTGGTGCTGGCGGCGGCCAAGCTGCTGTTTGGCGTTCCCTTCACCGGGTCGTTGTCACTGCTGCTATCGGCGGTTCTGGTCTTCGTGCTGGCGCTGGTGCTGCTCGGCTACACCATCTCGACGATGGCGCGCACGCAGATGCAGGCACTCCAGCTCACCTTCTTCTTCTTCCTGCCGTCGATCCTGTTGTCGGGCTTCATGTTCCCCTATCGCGGCATGCCTGGCTGGGCGCAGATCTTGGGCGAGATTCTGCCGCTGACGCATTTCCTTCGCATCATCCGCGCGGTGATGCTGAAAGGCGCCGACCTGCCGGCGGTCGCAACCGAAATCGGCTGGCTCGTCGTGTTCGTGGCGCTGTTTGCCAGCGTGGCGCTGGTGCGGTTCCGCCGCACTCTGGACTAGTCCAGCTCAAGCAGCCTACGCAAATGGCCGAGATGGGTGGAGTGCGGAGTTCCAACGCGAACAGCAGCTCAGCTCATTTGGATGCATGATCATTCGGGTCGAGATTTATGCGGGTCTGGCCCAACCCGGGACCGGCGGCAATTCAGGCGCGTCCAGTCCTTGGAAAGGATTGCGCCAGGCGTCGATTCCTTCAAACTGACGATACCAGCGGCTGACAGAAGGATAATCGTCGAGCGGCAATCTGGCGACATCGTTAAAGGGCAGAAACGTCGCCATTCGAAAGTCGGCATAGGAAACCGAATTTTCGACCAGCCATTCTCGCTCGGAAAGCTCGGCCTCAAGTGTTGCAGCGGCCGTGCGGAAGTCTCTCAGCCCCTCTTCAACCCGGTGCTGATCAATCGGGCCGAGCCCAAACCGCTGTTTGGTCCCGCGTTCGAAATGCACGACGTCGCAAGCTCTCGCGAAGTTCTCCTTACCCCAACTGAGCCATCGGATCATCTCGGGTTCATCGTCGCCGGTGCGCCAGAGATCCGAATGCGCGTCGCGTGAAAGCCGGCAGGCTATGGCATCGGCCTCCCAGAGGCTCTTTCCCGAGCCCACAAGTATGGGCAATGAAAGATTTGGATTCAGCGGCCGAAATCGCTCAGCCTGCCCCGGAGCGAAGGGGGAGGCGAATTCAAACTCGACCTTCGCATTGAGATAGCGCGCTACCGCGACCGCGAGGCGGGGATTGGGATTGCGGCTGAAGTACAGCTTCATTGCATGTCAGTCCTTGAATGGTTCGACTGGACGCGCAGGAGCGCTATGACGCTTGGCATCGGAGCGAAGCCGGAACCGCTTGCCACCCTATGCCGCCGCCATGATCTCAGCATAGGTGCTGAAATCGACATTGCCGCCGGACAGCACCACGGCGACGCATTTGCCTGATAGCTCGATCTCGCCCGATGACAGCGCGGCCAGCCCGACGCTGCCGCCGGGCTCGACCACCAGCTTGAGATGGGCCATGGCGTCGCGCATCGCCTGTGCCGCGGCACTGTCGGAAACGGCAATGCCGCCGGCGAGATTCCTGCGGTTGATCTCGAAGGTGATCGCGCCCGGCTCGGTGGTGAGGAGCGCGTCGCAGATCGAAGTGTGGCCGGGTTCGATCGTAACCCGGGCACCTTTGGCCAGTGAGCGACAGGTGTCGTCGAAATGCTCGGGCTCCACCGCCCAGATGGCGGTGGCCGGCGATGCGTCCTTGACCGCAATCGAGATGCCGCTGCTCAGGCCGCCGCCGCCGCAGGGAATGACAATGGCGTCGAGGCTCACGCCGAGCGCTTTCGCCTGCGCCATCAGTTCGAGGCCGATCGTGCCCTGGCCGGCGATGATGGCGGGATCGTCGAATGGCGGGACCAGGACCATGCCCCTCTCCACGTACGGGCCAACCACCGTCATGCGGTCATCGCGGAAACGATCGAACGGCACCACTACCGCACCCATTTTCCTGACATTGCCGACCTTCATCGCCGGCGCATCGGTGGGCATGGCGATGACCGCCTTGACGCCGAACATCGCCGCCGACGCGGCGACGCCTTGCGCGTGATTGCCCGACGAAAAGGCGACGACGCCACGGCTGCGCTCCTCGTCGCTCAGCGACGACAGTTTGTTATAGGCGCCGCGGAACTTGAAAGAGCCGGTGCGCTGCAGCGTCTCCGGCTTGAACAGGATCCTGGCACCGAAGCGCTTGTTCAGCTCCGGCGATTCGATCAGCGGCGTTTCGACTATCAAGCCGGACAATCGCAATGCTGCGGCGCGGATATCGGCGATCCCGGGAGGGGTGGTCATGGGGAGGTCCTGCAGAATGAGATCGCCCATGGTGCACGGAAAACCAGGCCGCGCACCACTGTAAAAATGTGACCGTTACAATTCGCCTTTGGGCAGGAAAGGGGTGTGCCCATCGGCAGCCGGCCACTCTGACAACTTCGTGGCGGCGCACATCGTTTGCGGCGGGCAAGAAGCGCTTGGCGCGCAATGTGGTTGAAGCGCTTCATGAGCCCCGGGTCCAGTGCCTACCCGGCCGCACGCCGAACTCGCCAAGGCCGCCGCCTTCGCCACCTCCAATCGCGCACGCGCAGTCAGCGGCGCCATCATGAACCTCACCTTGTGAATCATGATCGATGTTATTGGCGGCGCTTACCAGTAACCCGCTGTTCTGTACGCGATTTGCAACTACAACGATAAATACACGCCACTCTGTTGCTTGTGACAATATTAACTGACATCCTCCGCCTCAGAAGAGTCTGTCGTCCTCAAATATTCGACAGGGCGGATGCGATGAGTGACAGTTGGCAGAACGTTGTGCTGCGGAACCAGCATCCGAAATTGCGGATGTTCGCAAATTGTGACGCAGACGTCAGTTCCGCGAAATCTGAAGTGCAGCCGGCGCTGCGCGTGACCAGCGAGGAGTTTGCGGCCTCCACTCCACCGCTCGCTACCGCTATCGCACCCGAGGACGCCCCGGTCAGCGGCACCGCCAAGAAGCACGGAGTCGACGTGCAGGCGCAGCGGGCGGCCGTCGAGGTCAGCGTTTTCGTCCGCTCGACCGATTCACTGCCACCGGTGGCTGGCCAGCAGACCTTGCGCGGGATGGCGACCCGCCGGATGACCCTCGATGAAGTGTACGATCTCGCGCGCGACGCCGGCACCATCTTTATCGAACCGGCCGACGCCCTGAAGCTGCCGCGTCCGATCAAGGGCAGCGCCGGCGGCACCGCTCCAGCCCGCCGGGTCCCGGGCGTCACTCCGGCCCAACTCGGCGACGGCAAGGGCATGCTGATCGGCATCATCGATGTCGAAGGCTTCGACTGGGCCCATACCGATTTCCTCGTCGGCGGCAAATCGCGGTTTGTCAGCATCTGGGATCAGGGTGCCAAGGTCGGCCGCAATCGCAAGGGCCTCAAGCGCGGTCGGGTGATCTCCGCCGCCGACATGCAAACCGCACTGACGGATGCCGCCAAGATTCACGTCTCGCCGCACGATCTCGAGCCGCAATCGCAGATGGTGGTGGGCTCGCACGGCACCCATGTCGCCTCCATCGCCGCCGGCAATAGCGGTCTCTGCAGCGCAGCCGAAATCGCCGCGGTGCTGATCGCGCTGCCGGAAGACGAAATCGACCGGCGCACCTCGTTCTACGATTCCACCTGCCTGCTCGACGCCGTCTACTACCTGCTCGATCTCGCCGGTGAGCGCCCCATCTCGATCAACATCAGCCTCGGGACCAACGGCCACGCCCATGACGGTTCAAGCATCCTCGATCGCTGGATCGACGCGTTGCTATCGGAGCCCGGCCGTTCGATCTGCATTGCCGCCGGCAACGCCGGCCAGGAACGACCCGAGGCTCCGGACGATCTCGGCTACATGATGGGCCGCATTCATGCGAGCGGCAAAATCGATGCCCAGGGCCTCGACCACATTCTCGAGTGGCAGGTCGTCGGCGACAAGATCAAGGATGCATCGGAGAACGAGCTCGAGATCTGGTACGAGCCGCAGGATCGCCTCGCCATCAGCATCCGCCCGCCTGATGGCGACTGGATCGGCCCGATCCAGCCCGGTGAGTTTCTCGAGAACCACCAGTTGCCCGACCGCACACTGATCAGCGTCTACAACGAGTTGCACCACCCGACCAACGGCGCCAACTACATCGCCACCTACCTGACGCCGTTCTTCGGCAGCCACCTGATCATCGGCATCCCCGCCGGCGTCTGGCAGGTCCGGCTGCACGGCCTCGTCATCCGCGACGGCGCCTTCCACGCTTGGATCGAGCGCGACGACCCGGCCGACTTGGGCGACGGCAGCTACTTCTGGCCGTCGTTCTTCACCGAGGCCTCGCATGTCGACACCTCCTCGGTCAGCGCCCTCGCCTGCGGCCAACGCATCGTCTCCGTCGCCAATCTCGATGAACTGAAGCGCCGCGCTCACATCACCTCGAGCCAGGGTCCGACCCGTGACGGCCGGCTGAAGCCCGACATCACTGCGCCCGGCACCGGCATCGTCGCGGCCAACGGCTTCGGCGGTCCGGATGACCCGTGGATCGAAATGACCGGCACCAGCATGGCGAGCCCCTATGTGGCCGGCGTCATCGGCCTGATGCTGGCGGCCGAGCCGACGCTCACCGCTGCCCAGATCCTCGGCATCATTAAGGCCACCGCCCGGCCCCTCCCCGGCGCCACCTATCAGTGGACGAACGACCTCGGCTTCGGTGTCATCTCTCCTGCCGCCTGCGTCGCCGAAGCCTCCCACGCGCTGACCCGTACCGAGCTGAAGAAAACCACGCCGCCCGCTACCGCTCCCACCGTCACCGCCGCGGCCCGCCCTGCCAGTCGCCGTGCCGCCAGGCCTGCAACCCGGCGCCCGCCGCCCGAGGCCGCATAATGAAAATCACCCTGCTCCCCTCCGACAAGGGCGATTGCCTGCTGATCGAGGCCGGTGCCGTCACCATCCTCGCCGATGGCGGTATGCCCGGCTCCTATGCCTCCGAGGTGCGCGGCTATCTCGGCAAATGGGCCGAGGACACCGGCAAGCAACTAGACCTCGTCTATGTTTCGCACGTCGATCAGGATCACATCGCCGGCGTGCTGCAGCTGCTCGAGGACACAGTGCAATGGCGCGTTTTCGACCACAAGCACGCCAACGGCCAGTCCTCCGGCAAGCCACCGTTCAGGAGACCGCCCAAGGTCAAGCGTATCTGGCACAACGCCTTCAAGCTCATGGTGGATGAGTCCGAGGCGATCGGCACTGTCCTCGCCGCCCGCGCTAACACGCTGTCCAGTTCGGCCAACCCGTCACTGCTTCGGCTCGCCGACGCCTTCCGCAGCATCGCCAACTCGGTCCCCGAGGCGATCAAGGTGTCCCGCCGTATCGCCGCCGACCAGTTGAACATCCCTCTTAATGGCGAGTTCGGCAAGCTCCTCGCCATGGTCCGCGGCCACGAGGTGATCAGCCTCGCGGCCAACAGCTCCCTCGCCATCCGCGTCATCGGCCCGTTCGAAAAGGATCTCGAAGTCCTCCGCAAATACTGGAAGAACTGGCTCAACAACCCTAAGAAGGCGGGCTCGCTGCAGGACCTCGAGGAGTGGCTGGAAGAAAACGACGGTCCGATCCCGCCCGGCTTCGGCGTGTCCATCGACGACGAACTGGGCCACCGCAAGGACGTCACCGAGCCCAACCTCGCCTCGCTCATGCTGCTGCTCGAGGAGCCGAAGGCTAGCGGCGGTGTCACCCGCGTCATCATGACCGGCGATGGCCATGCCGACGATATCCTCACCGGCCTCACCCATCACGGCCGTCTAGCCGATGGCGCCGGACTGCATGTCGACGTGCTGAAGCTCCAGCACCACGGTTCCGAGCACAATCTGCACCGCGCCTTCGCCAGGCGCATCACCGCCGATCACTACCTGATCTGCGCCAACGGCAAGGACAAAAACCCCGACCTGCGTGTCCTCGAGGTGCTGCTCGATTCCCGGCTGGGCGTTGCCGACAAGCTCTCCCCGAACGCGGAAGCCGGCCAGCCCTTCACCATATGGCTCAACTGCAGCACCCACTATCTCGACAAGCAGCAGGCCGCCTACATTGCGAAGAAGGGCACGCGCTCCACCGAGCTCGACAAGAACATCGCTCATATGAAGGCGGTCGAGGCTCTCCTCGCCCAGGCCAAACAGCACAACCCTGGCAGGCTGAAGCTCAAATCCCTCAAAGCCTCGCCGCTCGAACTCGAGGTCTGAACCGATAACGCGTCGAGTCAGTCCGCGCATCACCAGCGCCACCACGCCGTCGCGCCTGCAGGACTGCTTGGGAGGCTCCAAAATATGGCGACCGCCATGGGGCCTGGGGCCTGCGGCGAACTGGCCGCTCCGGCCCTCCGCTATGGCTTCGGGCGTTCGTCGCTTCAATTGACGAATGGCTGTCAATTGCCCCGGTCTGGTAGCTGATTGCCTCAGCTGGAGGCCGCTGCCGGCGGCAGCTCCCCGGGTTCGAATCCTTTGAAAGGTCCCCTGGATCTTTTCAATTCGCCTGCGACGAACCGGGTTCTCACCCCAAAAGCGTCCTTTTCCGTTTGGCACCGCCCATCTTGCGCCAAGTGTTGAAGCGATGGGTGGCGGCGGCGAAGGAGATCTTCATCTGCTGGGCAACCGAATAGCGCGATTTGCCCTCGTCGAACATGCGGTAGCAGCACTCGACGCCCTCCTCTGTCAGCTTGCCGTCGGGCGCTTTGTTGTGCGGATTGGCCGGATCGAATTTTTCGACCTGCTGCTCGACCAAGCCTTTAAGGCGCTGCAGGTCCCCCTCGATGCTGGCGATGAGGTCGAGAACGGGTTTCGGGTCAAATGCATGGGTGGGCAATTTTGCCGGCATTTACGGTTTCCTTTCTCTTGGCTTAAGTTCGGCTATATAGGTGAACATTCGCCAATGAAGAAGAGGTGGCGGAAGAATCCCGGAGTCGCTAATTTTGAACGTCCGGCCGACGGGCGCGATTGACCAAGAGCGCACCAAACCCTAGTTTAGAATTATTCTAAACTGGGGTGAATTTCTCATGCTTTCTCGTGTTTTCGGTTTTGGCCGCCGTCCTTTCGAGTCGCTCTCGGAGCAAGAGATCTTGGCGCTCGCCATCTCTTCCGAGGAGGATGACGGGCGCATCTACCGCGCCTATGCCGACGGGCTGGCGGGTAGCTTTCCGCATTCGGCCAAAGTGTTCGAGGAGATGGCCGAGGAAGAGGACGGCCATCGCGACTCGCTAATCGAGCTTCACCGCGAACGTTTCGGCGAACGCATTCCGCTGATCCGGCGCGAGCATGTGAAGGGCTATTACGAGCGCAGGCCCGACTGGCTGGTCAGGCCGCTCGGCATCGAGCATGTGCGCCAACAGGCTGAAACGATGGAGCGGCAAGCCTATCTGTTTTATGTCGAGGCAGCGAAACGCACCAGCGATGCCTCGACGCGAAAGCTGCTCGACGATCTGGCGGTCGCCGAACAGGGCCACGAGACGTTGGCGCAGCGGCTGGAGAAAAAGCATGTGCCGGGTGCGGTGAAGGATGAGGAAGCCGCGGCCGAGCAGCGCCAGTTCATCCTGACCTATGTGCAGCCGGGACTGGCCGGTCTGATGGACGGATCGGTGTCGACGCTGGCGCCGATCTTCGCCGCCGCCTTCGCCACGCACGACACGTTCCAGACCTTCCTGGTCGGGCTTGCCGCCTCGATCGGCGCCGGCATCTCGATGGGCTTCACCGAGGTCGCCTCCGACGACGGCAAGCTGTCGGGGCGCGGCTCGCCGGTTAAACGCGGCATTACCACAGGCGTCATGACGGCGCTGGGCGGTCTCGGTCACGCCTTGCCCTACCTCATTCCTTATTTCTGGACCGCGACAATTCTCGCGGTCGTGGTGGTGTTCTTCGAGCTGTGGGCGATCGCCTTTGTGCAGAACCGTTACATGCAGACGCCATTCTGGCGCGCCGCCTTCCAGGTGGTGCTGGGCGGCGCGCTGGTGTTTGCGGCTGGAGTGCTGATCGGGAATGCCTAGAAAAGCGCTACCCATTCACCGCCCGGCTGTCCTCAGGCGCCTCGGCGCGTTCGGTCAGGCCGTAGTCGCGCACGACATGGGCGATGCGCAGACGATAGCCGGCAAAGATGCCGCCACGGCCGGCCTTCTGCGCCTGCCTATGTTCCTCCGTGTTGCGCCAGGCCTTCACCGCCTCCTCGTCGCGCCAGAACGACAGCGACAGGATGCGGTTCGGGTCGGTGAGGCTCTGAAAGCGCTCGATGGTGAGAAACCCGTCTATGCCGTCGAGCAGCGGACGCAGGTCGGCTGCGAGGCCGAGATAGGCGTCGCGCTTGCCCGCTGCCGGCTCGACTTCGAAGATGACGGCGATCATAGTTTCACCTTTCCTTCAGGCATGATCTCGGTCTGAAAAGTCTGCAACTTCTGGGGATCATGCTTCGGTGCGTGCGGCCCGGACGCGAGTTTCAGAAACGTCCGATCCTCCTTCAGGATGAATCTTTCACGCCGGGCGAATTCGTAATTCGCCCGGCCGACCGGATCGGCGGCGAGCCTGATGCGGTAGGCTTCGTAAGCCGCCAGGCTGTCGATATTGTAAGCGGCGTAGGCGGTGGTGGCCGAGCCCTCATGCGGCGCAAAATAGCCGATCAGATCGGCGCCGCAGCGCGGGATGGCCTCGCCCCAGTTGCGGGCATATTCCTCGAATGCCGCGTTGCCGAACGGGTCGATCTCGTAACGGATGAAGCAGGTGATGGTCATCTTTTGTCTCCTTGCTGGATTTGTTTGTTGCAGCGACAGTTCGAGTGGGGTCGAAACGTTCGGCGGACCGATGTGCTAGGCAATTTCTCTGGTGGTCACGCTTGCCAGAAGCACTTCGCGCATTCGCGGCGAACGTCTTCTGGCGTCAGGCCAACATCGCGCAAAAGGTGCTCGTCAATCTCGGCGAGGTCGAGGCGCTGCAGATGGCGGTCGTACCACCGCGCCAGGAGCCGCAGATGCAGCCTGCGCAAGATAATGAACGGAAATGGCCGACGGCCTAAGCGCCTGACAAGCACGGTGTGGGGAACGGTTCTTGCGATCATCGTTGTCTCCTTGATCTCAGCCGAGGATAGTGGTTATCTGACGACAATGCTTCGATGGGGAACGAACTATGCGTGAAGGACCAGATATAGCCCGCATCGCCAGCCTGGTCGGCGATCCGGCGCGAGCAAACATGCTGACCGCGCTAATGGGCGGCACGGCACTGACGGCGAGCGAACTGGCGCTCGAGGCCGGCGTTTCGCTGCCGACTGCCAGCTCGCATCTGTCGAAACTGATGGAGGGCGGGCTGCTGACGCTGGCAAGCCAGGGGCGGCATCGCTACTACGGCCTCGCCGGGCCGCAGGTGGCGGGCATGATCGAGGCGATCACCGGTGTCGCCGCTGCGGTCGGGCCGCAACGGGTGCGGCCGGGTCCGCGTGATGCGGCCATGCGCGCGGCGCGGGTTTGCTACGACCACCTCGCCGGAGAACAGGCAGTGGCGATGCTGGATCGTCTTGTCGGCAAAAAAGTCCTCATCCGCGACGATAAGGAGATCAGGCTTGGGCCGTCAGCCGCCGCGCATTTCGCCGAAATCGGCATCGATGTCGAGAGCAAGGCGCGGCGACCCGTGTGCCGGGCCTGCCTCGACTGGAGCGTGCGGCGCTCGCATCTGGCCGGCACGCTGGGCGCGGCCATTCTCGACAAGATTCTTTTGGAAAAATGGGCGCGGCGCGAAAAGGACAGCCGCGCGGTGATTTTTTCGCCGATGGGCAAGCAGGCCTTCGAGACGGTTTTTCTCGGCTGAAAGATGATCAGCCGCCCTCGAGCGGCTTGCCCTGCTTGAAAAAATCCGCCCAGGGATCGGCTTTCGCCAACTGCTTCAGCGTCGTCTTGTCGCCGACCGGAAAGGCGTTCGGCGCCAACCCGGCCTCGATCTCCGCCCAGGTCGCCGGCATCGAGACCGTAGCGCCTTTCTTGGCCCGCGACGAATAGGGTGCCACCGTGGTCGAGCCGCGGCCATTGCGCAGATAGTCGACGAAGATCTTGCCGGTGCGCGCCTTCTTCGACAGCGTCGCTGTATACCGATCAGGGGCGGCCTGCTCGAGGGCGCTGGCGAAATCGTGAGCGAAGTCCTTCACCTCATCCCAATCCGCCGACGGTTTCAGCGGCACGACGACATGATAGCCCTTGCCGCCGGAGGTCTTGACGAAATGCGGCAATGACAGCTCATCGAGCTGGCCCCGGATTTGGAGCGCCGCCGCGCGCACCGCTTTCACGTCGACGCCTTCGTCGGGATCGAGATCGAAGATGACCTGGTCCGGCTTGTCCAGTTCGTCGATGGTGCAGCCCCAGATATGGATCTCGACCACGCCGAGCTGGACTAAGGCAGCGACACCATCGAAATCGCGGATGAACAATATCTCCTCGCCGTCCATCGGATCCTTCATCCTGGCGATTTTTTCGTGCATGCCTGCGGACGCATGCTTTTGGAAGAAGCGTTGGCCGCCGACGCCGTCCGGCGCCCGTACAAGGCTGAGCGGCCGATTGACGACGAATTGTTGCATGCGCGGCCAGACCAAAGCGTAATGATCGAGCAGACCCTGCTTAGAGACCTTCTCCTGCGGCCACAGAAGCTTGTCGGGATGAGAAAGTTTTACGACGGTTTTTGCCCTCCCGGCGGATTTTACAGAGGTCTCGGCCTTGCCCCCGGCAGGCTTTGCCTTGGTGTCGGCCTTGCCTGCGGGTGCCTTCGGCTTTTCCTGCACGACTTCCTCCGCCGGTTTGTCCTCGCGCAATCTGGAACGAGGCGTGGCGCATTATACGGTCGACGTCCAGGTACGGAAAGTGAGGCAAAGCCGGGTTGTCCGGCCTTGCCTCAATCGCGAGTGCTATTCCGCGGCCTGAAGGTTGACCTTGGCTTCCGCAATCTCGGTAAGCTTGCGGTCGGTCGCCTGCTCTTCCTTGATGTTGTTGGCCAGGACATTGGCACAGTCGGTGCGGCCAAGCTGCTTGGCCCAGGCGATCAGGGTGCCGTAACGGGTTATCTCGTAGTGCTCGACCGCTTGCGCGGATGCGATCAGGGCGGCGTCGAGAACGTCCTTGTCGTCGATGTCGCCGCTGACTTCATCGGCTTCCTCGAGAATGCCGTCGATAGCCGGACAGTTGACCGTCTTGGCCTTCACGCCATGCAGTTCGAACACCTTCTCGACCCGCTCGATATGGCCTTTGGTCTGGCCGAGGTGCTTCTCCAGGCCGGCTTTCAGCTGCGGATCGGTCGCCTTGTCGATCATCTTCGGCAGCGACTTCTCGATCTGTTTTTCGGCGTAATAGATGTCGCGAAGC
The DNA here is from genome assembly GCF_053848065.1 of Mesorhizobium sp. BHscii. Classification (NCBI taxonomy): domain Bacteria; kingdom Pseudomonadati; phylum Pseudomonadota; class Alphaproteobacteria; order Hyphomicrobiales; family Phyllobacteriaceae; genus Mesorhizobium; species Mesorhizobium sp. BHscii. Next base: position 73,215 of record NZ_JBSPKW010000011.1, read on the forward strand.
GTGTGGACGAAGAGGTCGTCCAGCGTCTTGATGTCTTTCGAAAAGAAACCCATGGCTTTGCCTTTCCATTGTTCTTGCTGTGCGGGTCCTGGCGGCGGTTCCGCACGGAAACCGCTGCCTGCTGGGCCGGGTTGGTCCCGGCTTTTAGCGTCAACGTGCGGCTATCGGACGGGTTCCTGGCTTTCCCCGAGCACGCACGGAAATTTCGCGGCGCCGGCCAAAGTTGAAACACAAGCGCGCCGCAGCGACATCCAAACGAAACATATGTGATGCAAAAGTCACACTAGCCGGAATGCCGACGAACTGCATGGAAAGACCCCGAATCAGCCGCATTCCAGCCAAGAACCAAGGCCTTTTTGACCAAAGATTAACATCGTGTTCACCGACTATTCACGCCTCGACGCTATGATCCCCGCAATTCGGAAGGGACATCCGAAATCGGGACAGGGACAGGGACAATGAACTTCTTGACGCACCTCATCGGCTACGCTACCGCCATCCGCGAATTCGTCGCGCCGACCTACCGGCCGGAGCGCTATTACATGCGCGGCCCCGGCCCCGCCTGCGCACGCCGCGGCCACACGCTCGGCATCAGCGCGCACTGATGACGACCATGGAAGGCCGTCACGACAGCCGGATCTGCAGGCCGGCCGCCGATCACCGTGCGACGACCTATCGCGCGGAACGTCCTGGGCTCGCCGACAGGCGGCGTGCGACAACGCCAAGATTCTGAGATTCTAGGGCTTTGAGATTCAGGGGCTTTGATCTCGCCGCCGGCAAGCTTAGTGTCGTTTGACATCAAGCAGCCGGGACTCGCGTGACCGCCCAGCCAGACCATCCTCCCGAAAAGCCAGCCTTCGATGCAAGCCAGCCGCTGATCGTGTTCGACGGCGTCTGCGTGCTGTGCTCTGGCTTTGTGCGCATGGTGGTCAGGCTCGACCGCAAAAGCCGCTTCCGTTTCGCCACGGCGCAGTCGCCGCTCGGCGAAGCGCTGTTCCGAAAATACGGGCTGCGGACGGACAGCTACGAGACCAATCTGGCCCTCATCGAGGGTGCCGCCTTCACGCGGCTGGACAGTTTCATTGCCGTGATGGCGGAACTGGGCTGGCCGTGGCGGGCGGCGAGATCTTTACTCCTGCTGCCGCGCCCGCTTCGCGACTGGCTCTACGATCGCGTTGCGAAGAATCGTTACGCGCTGTTCGGCAGGAAAGAGAGCTGCGAGATCCCGTCCGCCGAGTTGAAAGGGCGGCTGATTGGCTAGGCCGGCCACTGCAAGGGTTCTATCCTGCACGATACCGCGGGCGGATCGGCACCCCCCTTTGCCGGAATCATCCGTTATCGCGGCTGGCTCGAACCTTCGCAAGGCTCCAGCAAGATCGCGTCGCCTGCCGCCCTGGCGAGTTCGCGGCAGCCCTGAATCGTGCACAGCGTCCAGCCTTCACCCGTCGCGCCAGAGGCCGCGAGCAAAAGGCGCCGCTGCGGCGCCATCTTGGGTTTATAGGCCCACCAACCGTCCCGCAGCACCGAGCCTTCCGGCGGCTCCATGCCGGCGCCCGAGCCCTTGATCCGCGCCTCGGCGATCTGCAAGCCGGAAGGCATCACTTTCCAGTCTTCCTGCCAACGCGTCTTTTCCACCGAATGCGTCCAGGCGAGCGTGAACGCAGCCACAGTGAGCGTCACCGTCTTGCCGGCGGCGAGGATACAGAGGCTCATGCGGTGCCGGTGGCCTGCCGCGCACGCCAGCAATGCCAGCCGATCCAGGCGACAGAGAGCGCCCAGCCGGCTTCGTCGGTGACTGGCAGCGCCGCAACCAGCAGCACGCCGGCGGCGAAGGCGACGAGACGTTCCCACCAGGCCATGCGCCGGGCGAGGAACCCGACGGCGGCTGCGCCCCACAGGGCAATGCCCACGCAAGCCTTGGCGACGACATAGGCGACCTCGACGGGATAGCCGAACTGGGCGGCGATCGGGCCGGGGTCCTGCAACATCAGCGCCGGGGTGTAGACCGCCATGAACGGCACGACGAAGCCGGCGACGGCAAGCTTGGTGGCCTGGATGCCGATCTTGAGTCCGCTCTCCTTGGCCATGGGCGCGGCGGCGAAGGCGGCCAGCGCCACCGGCGGTGTGAGGTCGGCCATGATGCCGAAATAGAAGACGAACATATGGCTGACCACCAGCGGCACGCCGAGCGACAGCAATGCCGGTCCGGCCAGCGACGAGGTGATGATGTAGTTGGGGATCGTCGGTATGCCCATGCCGAGCACCAGGCAGGTCAGCATGGTCAGCACCAGTGACAGGAACAGATTGTTCTCGCCGATGGAGATGATCCAGCCGATGAAAGTCGAGGCGATGCCGGTGAGCGTCAAAGTGCCGATGACGACGCCGACGATGGCGCAGGCGATGCCGACCGGCAGCGCGTTCTTTGCTCCCTCGGCAAGTGAATCTACGCATATCTGCAGCGTCTCGCGACCGCCCTTGAAGGTGACGCAGGCGACAATTAGCCCGGCGATCACAAGACTGAGGATATTGACGCCGAATTTCATGAAAGAGGCGGCGGCAAGTCCCAACGCCAGCCAGAAGACGATGCGGAAGGCAAGCGGCCCGATCAACGCCGCCAGCGGCGTGCCGAGGATGAGCACGATGGTCAGCGCCAGACCCATGGTGCCGGCGAAGATCGGCGTATAGCCGGCAAACAGCAGATAGATAAGCGCGGCCAGCGGCAGCACCAGCGGCCAATGTCTTCTCACCGCGTCCCACGGATTGGGCAGGTCCGCCTTGGCCATGCCCTGTAGGCCGGCCTTGCCGGCTTCCAGGTACACCTGCCAGAAGCAGGCGCCGAAATAGAGCAGCGCCGGGATGATCGCCGCCTTGACCACCTCGGCATAGGGAATGTTCAGCGTCTCGGCCATGATGAAGGCGACCGCGCCCATCACCGGCGGCATGATCTGACCGCCCATTGACGAGGTTGCCTCGACGGCGCCGGCGAAAGCCGAACGGAAGCCGAAGCGCTTCATCAGCGGGATGGTGAACTGGCCGGAGGCCACCACATTGGCGACGCCAGAGCCGGAAATGGTGCCCATCAACGCCGAGGACAGAACGCAGACCTGGGCCGGGCCGCCGCGCCACGAGCCGACCAGGCCAAGGGCGAAATCGTTGAACAGTGCGATCATGCCGGCGCGTTCGAGAAAGGCAGCGAAGACGACGAAGATGAAGATATAGGCGGCCGAGACGTAGACCGGCGTGCCGTATATGCCTTCGGTGCCAAAGGCGAAGGTGTCGATGAGCTGGGCGAAATCATAGCCGCGATGGATGAAGGGCGGCGGCAGGTGATTGCCGAAGAAAGCGTAGGCGAGAAAGATCAGAGCGATCAGGGCAAGCGGCAGCCCCATCAGCCGCCGCGCCGCCTCGAAGACCAGCACGACCAGCACCGTGCCGATGATCAGGTCCGGCGTGGTGAGGAAGCCGGAGCGGCGGATGAGGTCGGTATAGAACACCCAATTGTAGAGGCCGGTGGCAAAGCCGAGCACGCCGAGCGTCCAGAACGCTGCTTTCGCCGGTGTGCTTGTGGCGCGCAGATTGGCGATCAGGGCAAAGCCGAGCAACAGCAAGAAGCCGACATGCATGGCGCGCACCACCTGGCTCGGAAGGCTGCCATAGGCGGCGATGTAGATCTGGAAGATAGAAAAGGCGATGGCGATGAGAAAGGCGGCCTTGCCGGCGATGCCTTCGCCGAAACCCGACGGCAGGCCTTCGACCGGGGCTTCGGCGGTGGGGGAAAGAACGGTCGGGGCGTCGGTCATTGGCGGGATTCCTGGCGGGGCGTTGCCCTCCCCCTTGAGGGGAGGGTGGACAGCCCCCGAAGGCGGATGGACGGGTGGGGTAACCTCAACTGCCTCGACCTTTGACTGAAAAGACGGAGTGCGTCGCCGAGGACCTCTCCCGGCCCTGCGGGCCACCCTCCCCCCTCGAGGGGGAGGGAGTGCCCTACTTCACCAGCCCTTTTTCCTTGTAGTACCGCTCGGCGCCGGGATGCAGCGGCACCGGCATGCCGTCGAGCGCCTTGGCCATGTCGATCGCCTTGGCGGCGGCGTGGGCGGCGGCGAGCTGGTCGAGATTTTCGAACAGTAGCTTGGTCATCTGATAGGCGGTCTCGTCGGAGACGTCGGCATGGCTGATGAGGAAATTACCGACGGCGGCGGTCGCGACATCCTCGGTCTGGCCTTCATAGGTGCCCTTGGGAATGGCTACCGAAAGATAGGGCGAACCGATCTTTGCGACGTCCTCCGCCGGTACTGCAACGACGTTGATCGGCACCGAGGTGGCGAGGTCGCGGATCGATGCGACGCCGAGGCCGGCCGATTGCAGCGTGGCGTCGAGCTGGCGGTTTTTGATGAGCTCGACCGATTCGGCGAAGGGCAGATACTCGACCCGTCCAAGGTCTTCGTATTTCAGCCCGGCGGCCGCGAAGATGGCGCGGGCGTTGAGCTCGGTGCCGGAGGCCGGCGCGCCGACAGACAGGCTCTTGCCCTTGAGGTCGGCAAGCGTCTTGATGCCGGACTCCTTGCTGGCAACGATCTGGATGTAGTTGGGATAGATGGCGGCGATGCCGCGCAGCTTGTCGAGCTTGCCCGGGTAGCCGGCTTCGGTATTGCCCTCGGCAGCCAGTTTGACGGCATCGCCGAGCGCGAAGGCGATCTCGCCTTTGCCCTGCTGCAGCAGGTTGAGATTCTCGACCGAAGCTTTCGTCGCCTGCACCTGGGTGCGGGCGCCTTCGATGCCCTTGCCGTAGATTTCCGACAGCGCGACACCGAGCGGATAATAGACGCCCGAGGTGCCGCCGGTCAGCACGTTGATGAATTCCTGCGCCTTGGCCGAAACCGCGCCAATGCCCAGCGACAGCGCCAGCGCGCCGGCGGCAACAAACTTCGTCCTGAAATTGAGCATGTGATTTCCTCCCTGAAATATTTGCCACCGCACGACCCGAGGCGAGTTTAGACAGCGGGCGGGAAATGCCAACCCGCAATTGCGCCGATTAGACCAACGGTCGATGCCGCTGGACATGCGGGCTTGCGCGAGATGCCATCCGGGCCGAAAGATTTTTGCAGCGCCTGTCGAATTCGGGCGAGGACGCGCGACATTGGTTCGGCCGGCAACGACGCGGCCTTCGAAACCACGGGAGAAGACCATGCGATACATGCTTTTGATCTACGGAAACGAAGCCGCAATGGCGAATGCGCCACGCGAGAGCACCGAGCAGACCCTCGCGGCCTATGGCGCTTATACCGAAGCGTTGAAGAAATCAGGCGTATGGCTGGCCGGCGACCGGCTGAGACCGACCCAGGCGGCCACCTCTGTACGGATGGCTAACGGCAAGACCAACGTGCTCGACGGCCCGTATGCCGATACCAAGGAGCAACTTGCCGGCTTCTACATGATCGAGGCGGCGGACATCGACACGGCCATCGAATGGGCTGCGCGCTGTCCAGCAGCCAGCACTGGCACGGTCGAGGTGCGACCGATCTGGGAAATGACGGAGTACTTATCTGAGAAATGACCATGTGATGGACAGTCGTCCGGAGATCGCACGGGCGGCGGCGGATGCAGCCGCCCGCCAAAGCTACGGCAAGCTGGTCGCCTATCTGGCCGCGCGCATCCGCGACGTGGCCGGCGCCGAGGACGCGCTGGCCGACGCCTTTGCGGCGGCGCTCGAACGCTGGCCGCAAACCGGCGTGCCTGAGAAGCCGGAAGCCTGGCTGCTGGCGGTGGCACGAAAACGTAGCGTCGACGCGATCCGGCGGCGGCTGACCAGCGAGGCGGGCCGCGACCATCTCAGGTTGATCGCCGAGGAGATCGAGGCCCGCATGGCCGATGAAGACCTGCCCGACGAACGGCTGCGGCTGATGTTTGCCTGCGCCCATCCGGCGATCGAGGCCGGCGTGCGCGCGCCGCTGATTCTGCAAGCCATTCTGGGCTTCGACGCCGCGACGATCGCCTCTGCCTTCCTGGTGTCGCCGGCAACGATGGGCCAGCGCCTGGTGCGCGCCAAAAACCGCATCCGCGAGACCGGCATTCCGTTCCGTGTGCCGGAGCGGGCCGAGCTCGGCGAGCGGCTGGATGCGGTGCTGGAAGCGATCTACGCCGCGTTCGCCGAAGGCTGGTCCGACCCGGCCGGCACCGAAACCCGGCGGCGCAATCTCGCGACCGAAGGCATCTGGCTCGGCCGGCTGGTGGCGTCGTTGATGCCGGATGAGCCGGAAGCGCTCGGCCTGCTGGCGCTGATGCTGTTTGCCGAGGCGCGGCGTGCGGCGCGGCGCAACGCCGCCGGAGACTATGTGCCATTGGCCGAGCAGGAGCTTGCGCTGTGGGACGGCGCCTTGATCGACGAAGCGGAGACGCTGCTCAGGCGCGCCGCGGCCAAGGGCGTTGTCGGTCGCTACCAGCTCGAGGCGGCCGTGCAATCCGCCCATACGACCCGGCGGCTGACCGGCCGGACCGACTGGATTGCGATCAAACATCTCTACGACGCGCTGTCGATGGTTGCCGGCTCGCCGGTGATTTCGATCAACCGCGCGGTGGCCATTGCCGAGGCCGACGGCGCCGCGGCGGGATTGAGTGCACTTGATGAGCTTGGCGACGACAAACGGCTGCATGATTATCAGCCTTATTGGGCCGCGCGCGCGGGCCTTCTGGCCAGGATCGGCAAAACGCGAGAAGCGGCCGCAGCCTATGACCGGGCGATCGGCCTCGAACGCGACCCGGCTGTGCGCTGGTTCCTGCAGGAACGACGGGCGGGGCTCGGCCGCGCGGAAGCAGACTGAGACAAGGCGATCGGTTCAGGCCGGCCACATGGCGTGGGAGGCGTTCAGCTTCCTCATCACCTGATGCTCCCGCAATTTGGCCCACAGGCGTTCGATGTTCGGCCAGGCGGTGCGGACTTTTCCGACCTCGGGATGCCAGGCCACCAGCATGACGAGATAGATGTCGGCCAGCGAGAGCTGGTCGCCGACCAGCCAGTCGCGGCCTTCGAGGGCAGCATCGAGAATGGCCAAGCCGCGATCCAATTCCGAGATCGCCGCCTGCTTGACCGCGTCCACGCCGCCGGGATCGGCTGTGTAGCGATGAGCATAGAAGAACCGCAGGTCAGCCTGATAGATGACCGACGACATGAACGTCATCCAGCGCAGGAAGTCGGCGCGGTCAGGCGAGTTCGCTGCCGGCGCCAAGTTCGCTTCCGGGTGACGCTCGGCAAGCAGGATGCAGATCGCCGCCGATTCGGTCATCGAACTTCCGTCCGGCAAGATCAGGACTGGCACCTGGTTCAAGGGGCTGATGTCGAGGAAGGCCTGGTCGGGCGGGTTCGACTTCGGAACATCGATCTGGTCGAAAGGCGCACCCGCCAGTATCAGCGCCGCCTCGACGACAACGCCGCCGGTATTGGCACGGGTATAGAGCTTGTACATGAAATCCTCCGCCAGCCGATGCAAGGCCGGCGACGATCTGAACCGGAAGCGCCGCTCCACTCAAGCGAGCAACGGCCGCCACAGGTGTTTTTTCAGCGGTCCAGCGCTGCCATCTGGGTCCTCGGCGCACGGCTGGAGCCTGTCGCTCCTTAGGTGGACTAGCGCAACTTTCGAGATTAGCTGAGGCCCACCTACCTTCGTCGAGGGACCTAAGCCCCCAGCCCTTCGAACAGGATCGTCGACAGATAGCGCTCGGCGAAGGACGGGACGACCACCACGAGGTTCTTGCCATTGTTCTCCGGCCGCGAGCCGACGACGATCGCCGCCTGCAGGGCAGCGCCCGACGAGATGCCGACCGGCACGCCTTCGAGGCGCGCGACGAGCCGCGCATTGGCGACCGAATCCTCGTTGGAGACCTTGACGATCTCGTCATAGATCGTCGTGTCGAGTATCTTCGGCGCGAAGCCGGCGCCGATGCCCTGGATCTTGTGCGGACCGGGCTGGCCGCCCGACAGCACCGGCGAGGCTTCCGGCTCGACGGCGACGACATGCACGGAGGGCTTGCGCTGCTTCAGCACCTGGCCGACGCCGGTGATGGTGCCACCGGTGCCGATGCCGGCCACGAAGATGTCGACCTCGCCATGGGTGTCGTTCCAGATTTCCTCGGCCGTGGTGCGGCGGTGGATCTCCGGGTTGGCCGGATTTTCGAACTGCTGCGGAATAATGGCGTCGGGCAGCGTCGCGGCCAGCTCGTCGGCCTTGGCGATGGCGCCCTTCATGCCTTTCGGCCCTTCGGTCAGCACCAGTTCGGCGCCGAGCAGCGCCAGCATCTTGCGGCGCTCGACCGACATGGTTTCCGGCATCGTCAGGATCAGTTTGTAGCCCTTGGCGGCAGCGGCAAAGGCGAGCGCGATGCCGGTGTTGCCCGAGGTCGGCTCGATCAGCGTCGTCCTGCCGGGTGCAATCCTGCCCGATGCCTCCAGCGCCTCGATCATCGAGACGCCGATGCGGTCCTTGACCGAGGCGATCGGGTTGAAGAATTCGAGCTTGGCCAGCAGATTGGCAACGACGCCCTTTTCATTGGCGAATTTGTCGAGCCGTACCAGCGGCGTGTCGCCGATCGTCTCGGTGATCGAATTGTAGATGCGGCCGCGGCCCGGCGCGTGCTCGGTGGTGGCGGGCTTGTTCATTGGTTTCGCTCCCAAGAGTTAGGCGGGCAAGAGTCAGATGGGCATAAGTCTCGATAAGGCAGGATAAAGCCTTCGGCCGCGCAAGATAGTCTGCCGTTTGAAAATATCCGACTGGAACGCATTCTGAAAACACCCTCGCCCGGGAAAAGCATTCAGGCGTGGCCAAAACTGGCCTATTGCCGGGCGGCGATCGCAGCCGCCGCCCCGACCATGAAGCCGGCGGCGGTGCGGTTCAGCGCCCTCAGCGCGCGCGGCGACTTCAGAAGCCCGCGCGCCTTGGCCGCCAGCGCCAGATAGGGCACCAGCACCACCAGCAACACGACGAGCGTCAGCGCGACGAGGATGCCGTAGTCGGCGAGCGTAATGGTCTTCAGATCGACGATGGTCGGCGTGATGGCGAGATAGAAGATCATCGTCTTCGGATTGCCGAGCGTGACGGCGAGGCCGGCAATAAAGCTCGACACCAGCCCGCCCCTGCCTTTCTTCGCCGCCACCGTTTCGGGCGCGATGCCGCTTGTCCAAAAGCGCCAGCCCAGGAAAGCGAGATAGGCGACGCCCAGCCATTTGATCGCCAGGAAGGCCATGCCGAAGGTCTGCGCGACGAGCGCGAGGCCGAGCACCACGGCGGTGAGGTAGGTGAGATCGCCGAGCATCAGCCCGAAGGACATGGCGAGCGCCGAGCGAAAGCCGGACCCAAGTGCACGCGCAATAAGCGCGGTGAGCCCCGGGCCGGGGATGGCAGCGGCGATGCCGAGGGCCGCGCTATAAGCGAGGAATCCGGTGAGGGTCATAGTTTCGGCCTTAGCGCATGAGCCCAAAAAACGGGATCGACCTTTTAGACTGAGCCTTTTAAGACTGGGGCCTTGTCGCACAAAGGTGGGCAGGCGTGTACTCCCTGAGGGACGGTTTCGATTGCACCAGCGCCGCCCGGCCAGGCGAACGCGCCGATCAAGACGGGCTTTGCCGTAAGTGACGCGCCGGCAAATCGACCGTATGGTTTTTCGGGCTCAGTTTCCGGCTGCGTAGAAATCGTCGTCGAGGCGCTTTTCCAGCGCGACGAGATCGGCCGGCAGCGGCAGGCCCATGGCGCGCATCTCCCTCAGCTTTTCGCGCAGTTGTTCCTGCACTTCATGCTGATCCTCGGGCTGGTTGATCATCTGCTCGAGCAATAGGCTGATCTGGGCTTTGAATGATTCCAGCGCCATTTTTTTCTCCTTGAGGTCCCCGAAAGCGTGTCGCGTTTGAAGGGATTCGTGCGACGCGCTTTGGTTTTGGGCGACATGTATTACCGCAGCATGCGCGAAATAAGCTGCGCGGTATAGTCGACCATCGGCACGATGCGTGCGTAGTTCAGCCGGGTCGGGCCGATGACGCCGAGCGCGCCGATGACGCGGGCGTCCTTGTCGCGATAGGGCGCCACGACCAGCGACGAGCCCGACAGCGAAAACAGCTTGTTTTCCGAGCCGATGAAGATGCGCACGCCGGAGCCTTCCTCGGCGAGGTCGAGAAGCTGGATCAGCCCGTTCTGCGTCTCCAGATCCTCGAACAAATGCCGCAGCAGCTCGATATCGGCCTGCGCGGTGACATTTTCCAGCAGGTTGGCGCGGCCGCGCACGATGAGACGCGCCGGCAGGCCGCTCTCGGCGCCCGCCCAGACCGCGAGGCCCTTCTCTACCAGATCCTGCGACAGCGTGTCGAGGGCGGCCTTGGTCTCTTCCTTGATGCGGGCGATCTCGATCCGCGCCTCGGCCAGCGTGCGGCCACGGATATGGGCATTGAGGAAGTTCGAGGCTTCATGCAATTGGAAGACGGTGATGCCGGCCGGCAGGTCGACGACGCGATTTTCGACGTCGCCGTTCTGCGACACCAGCACGGCCAGCGCCTTGGTCGGCTCGAGTTGGATGAATTCGATGTGCTTGAGCGCCACCTCGTTCTTGGCGGCAAGCACGAGGCCGGCGCCGCGCGACATGCCGGACAGCATCTGGCTGGCCTCGGTGAGCATGTGCTCCAGCGTCGCGCCAGAGCCGGAGGCGCGCACCTGCGCCTCGATGGTGCGGCGCTCCTCGTCGGAGAGATCGCCAAGCTCCATGAAAGCATCGACGAAGAAGCGCAGGCCGGCCTGGGTCGGCAGCCGGCCGGCCGAGATATGCGGCGCATAGATCAGGCCGAGATGCTCGAGATCACTCATCACGTTGCGGATGGTGGCGGGCGACAGCGAAGACGGCAGGATACGCGACAGGCTACGTGAGCCGACCGGCTCGCCGTCCTTCAGATAGGAATCGACAATGCGCCGAAAGATGTCGCGCGAGCGCATGTCGAGCGACTGGAGTGCGGGCGACTGGAGTGCGGGCGATTGAAGCGCAGGGGACTGGAGCACTGCCGCCGACTGGGAATTGGGATCGACTGCCTTGGTCATTTCGAGCCAAACACCTCCGGCCCAAAGATATAGACTTCGGCCACGCCGGCGCAACTGGTCCATTTTCCTTTGCGCCTCTCGTCGCGTGCGGCTACAAGCCGGCCACGATTCCGAAAAATAGGATAAATGCCTGAATGCGCCCTTCCAAACGCCAATTCGACGAAATGCGCGCCATCTCCTTCGAACGCGGCGTCTCCAAGCACGCGGAAGGTTCGTGCCTGGTGAAGTTCGGCGACACGCATGTGCTGTGCACGGCCAGCCTCGAGGAAAAGGTGCCGGGCTGGATGCGCAATTCCGGCAAGGGCTGGGTGACGGCGGAATACGGCATGCTGCCGCGCTCGACCGGCGAGCGCATGCGCCGCGAAGCTTCGGCTGGCAAGCAAGGCGGCCGCACGCTGGAAATCCAGCGGCTGATCGGCCGTTCGCTGCGCGCCGTGGTCGATCTGCAGGCGCTCGGCGAGCAGCAGATCACCGTCGACTGCGACGTGATTCAGGCCGATGGCGGCACGCGCACAGCCTCGATCACCGGCGGTTGGGTGGCGCTTTACGATTGCCTGCGCTGGATGGAAGCCCGGCAGATGGCCAGCGTCGCCAAGGTGCTGAAGGATCATGTCGCGGCTATCTCCTGCGGCATCCATGACGGCCAGCCGGTCATCGATCTCGACTATCTCGAGGATTCCTCGGCCGGCACCGACGCCAACTTCGTCATGACCGGCAAGGGCGGCATCGTCGAGATCCAGGGCACGGCCGAGGGCGAGCCTTTCTCGGAAGAGCAGTTCACGGCGCTAATGGAATTGGCCAAGAAAGGCATCCAGCGACTGGTCAGCCTGCAACAGATGGCTGTAGCTTAACCCTGTCATGACTCCTTCCGCCATCCTCGAATCAGCCCTCTACGTGACCGACCTCAATGCCGCGGAAGAATTCTATTCCGGCGTGCTTGGGCTCGATCTGCTGGGCAAGGTCGACGGCAGGCATCTTTTCTTCCGTTGCGGCGACGGCGTGCTGCTCGTCTTCAACGCCGAGGCGACCAAGGTGCCGCCGGCGCCCGATGCCAGGCTGAAAGTGCCGCCGCACGGCGCTGTCGGCGACGGCCATCTCTGCTTTGCAGCAAGCGCGGACGAGATCGTGCGCTGGAGAGCGCATCTGGAAGCGAAGAAGATTGCCATCGAAAGCGAGTTCGAATGGCCGCAAGGCGGCCGCTCGATCTATATTCGCGACCCTTCCGGCAATTCGATCGAATTCGCCGAGCCAAGAATCTGGGGCCTCTGATGCATTCGCTTGATGGGCACAGAATTGTCGTAGCCAGCCACAATGCCGGCAAACTGCGCGAGTTCGCCGATCTGATGGCGCCATTCGGCATAGAAGCGAAGTCGGCCAAGGTATACGGCCTGCCGGAGCCGGACGAGACCGGCACCACCTTCGAGGAGAACGCCTATCTCAAGGCTTTTGCCGCCGCCAAGGCGACAGGCCTGCCGGCATTGTCGGACGATTCCGGCCTGTGTGTCGATGCGCTAGGCGGAGCGCCCGGCGTCTATACTGCCAATTGGGCCGAGGCGCCGGACGGGTCCCGCGATTTCGGCATGGCGATGCAGCGGGCGGAAGTGGCGTTGCAGGAAGTCGGCGCGGCCGCGCCTGCGCAGCGCAAGGGTCGCTTCGTCGCCGTCATCTGCCTGGCCTTTCCTGACGGCGCGGCCGAATATTTCCGAGGCGAGGTCGAGGGCACGCTGGTATGGCCGCCGCGCGGCGAACTCGGCTTCGGCTACGACCCGGTGTTCGTGCCGGACGGTTTCGAAAAGACCTTCGGCGAGATGACCGCAGAGGAAAAACATGGCTGGAAGCCCGGCCAGCCGACGGCATTGTCGCACCGCGCCCGCGCCTTTCAGAAATTCGCGCACGCCAGACTGGATTTGGCACGATCGGGCGTGAAATGACCATGCTGCTCGACCGCAGCCCCGGCTTCGGCGTCTACATCCACTGGCCGTTCTGCGCGGCCAAATGCCCCTATTGCGACTTCAACAGCCATGTCCGGCACCAGCCGGTCGACCAGGAGCGTTTTGCGCGCGCCTTCGAGACCGAGCTTGCGACGATGCGCCACCGCACCGGACCGCGCGAGGTGACCAGCATTTTCCTCGGTGGCGGCACGCCATCGCTGATGAAGCCGGAAACCGTGGCGACGGTGCTGGACGCGGTGGCGAAGAACTGGACGGTGCCCGCCGGCATCGAGGTGACGCTGGAAGCCAACCCCTCCTCGGTCGAGTCCGAGCGCTTTCGCGGCTACCGGGCGGCAGGCGTCAACCGCGTGTCGCTCGGCGTGCAGGCGCTGAACGACAAGGATCTGCGCTTCCTCGGCCGCTTGCACAATGTCCATGAAGCGCTGCATGCGATCGGCCTGGCGCGTGAGATTTTTCCGCGGCTGTCCTTCGACATGATCTACGCACGGCCCGGCCAGACACCTGAGGCGTGGCAGGCGGAGCTCGAACAGGCTATCGGCCACGCCGCCGACCATCTGTCGCTCTACCAGCTGACCATCGAGGAAGGCACGCCGTTCCACGCGCTGCATGCGGCCAAGAAATTCGCTATTCCCGACAATGACCATGCCGCCGATCTCTATGCGCTGACGCAGGAGATCACCGCCGCATATGGGCTGCCGGCCTACGAGATTTCCAACCACGCCAGATCAGGTGCCGAAAGCCGGCACAATCTCACCTATTGGCGCTATGGCGAATATGTCGGCGTCGGTCCCGGTGCGCATGGCCGCTTCGTCGAGAATGGCCGCCGCGTGGTGACGATCGCCGAAAGAATGCCGGAAACCTGGGCCAATCTGGTCGAGGCCAAGGGCCATGGCGTCACCGGCGGCGAGACCCTGACGCGCTCGGAAGAGGCCGACGAGTTCCTCTTGATGGGGCTGAGGCTGGCCGAGGGCATCGATCTCTCGCGCTACGAAGCGTTTTCCGGGCGCGGCCTGTCGACGGCGCGGCTGTCGATGCTGCAGGGCGAGGGGCTGGTGGCGCCGATCGGCAATGCCCGCCTGCGCGCCACGCCGGCCGGCATGATCGTGCTCGACGCGGTGGTGGCGGATCTGGCGCGGTAAGGCATAGTTTTGGGCGTATGAGCTGCGTTCGAAAATCCTACTGCTGGCGCGCCTATTTTAGGCTGAATACCTCGATCATCTCGGCGCGCCCTTTGACCTCGTGATAGCCGCAGGACTTGAAATATTGTCTACCTTCAGGCCAGTGCTCGACGAATTGGGCGCTGACCAACAGCGGCTTGTCCAGTTTTCGCGTCAATCCCTCAATACGAAAGGCCAAATTCACGGCATCGCCCAGCGCGGTGTTGATGCCTTTGCCCATAGCGCCGATAGCAACTTCACCCACATGAAGGCCAATGCGGCAGTCGAGCACGATGTCTTGTTGTTCCCTGACCAGTACTCGGGTTGGCGACGTAGCCGCGTCTTCCGCAGCGCGGAGCGCCTGGGCAGCCTGAACCGCAGAGACACAGACATCCGCTGCGGTCCCGTGCCAATAAGCAAATACACAATCACCGATGAATTTGTCGATCGAGGCACCGTAGTGCTTCAAAATCACATTGCAGTCCATATACCACTCGGCCAAGAGGGCCGCCACCTGTTCCGGGGATAGCCTTGCGCTAATTCCGGTAAACTCCTTCAAATCAGCAACGAACAGGGTGGCCGCCCGGCTCGTAGGGGCTGCCGGCTTGCCCCATTGAGTTTTTGTGTTCGCCACTTGCCAATCTAGATCGGGGGCAGTCGTGCCCTGGTCGAAAAGAAAAATCGATCTGCCGAACTGGACGCGATCGCCGGTGTGCAGCATACGCGCGGTTGTGAGCGCCACGTCATTCACATAACTGCCATTGGCACTGCCGACATCAACAACCCAGTAGTTCGCGCCGTCGCGCCGGATCGTTGCATGCTGGCGCGAAACTTCCCCGTCTGCCAAGCTTATGGTGGCATGTTCGCCACGACCAATCAGGTTGAAATCTCCCAGCTTATAGGCCTCTCTGTTGCTCAGTGCGGTTAAGGTTGCCGACATAATCCTCTCCCGTACGCTCAAGCGCCCACGCAGGTACAATCTTAACACGGAGCGTTAGGGATATCGAAGTCGCATCGGCCGGCACCAACTACGATGCCGACACCCCGTTGACGCACGACCTCGTCTCTTGGGCCGACATCATCTTCGTGATGGAAAAGGCGCACCGCGCCAAGCTGCAGAAGAAATTCAAGGCCAGCCTGAAGAAGGCTCGCGTGATCTGCCTCGACATTCCGGACGACTATGAGTTCATGGACCCAGGTCTGGTGCGTCTGCTGGAAGCGCGCGTCGCGAAGTATCTGGGTTGAATAATGTGGCCGAGCGTTTCCCCCCACGCTTTAGAGAAAAGTGTCTCGGCCAATCGCGAAGGTTGCGGTAGTCAGGCGTCATGCTTGTGGCGGCGCTTGGCGTGGTCTTTCTCGGCGTCCGCCTCACCGGAGCGAGCCGGCTTGGCGTCGCCCTTGTCGCGGCGGGCGCGGTGTTGATCGCTCATCGGGTGTGGGGGCGCTCCATTGCGGGAGCTTTTCGTTTCAAGGCGGGTGATGAAAATGTCAAAGCGATTGGGCATCGTCTGGTCAGTGCTCCATCGTGCTGCCGGTGCCGGTCGAGGGCTCGATTTCCAGCTTGGTTGCCTTTGACGGACGGCGCTTTCGCGGCTTTTTAGCCAAGCCGGCGCCGACTTTGGCAGGCAGGCTCTTGTCCTTTCGCGCGGCAAAGCGCTTGCGCCCTTCATAGTAAGGTTCGAAAACGTCCTGTATCTTGAGGCTGTCCATCCTGCTCCTCCCGAGATCAGGCATTAATCCGCCGGGCACGGTTTCGTTCCGTACTGTGGCAAAGGCATGACCGCCGCTTCACTTCGGCATGGGTTTTGCAACCGGGCGTGAGCCGTGCCAAACAGGGCCGAATGCATTTAAGGTCAGAGGATGCTCTGACGGGGGACACCGGTGATCGGCGAGTTGGCAAGACGCAGCTACGTGATCGGCCAGACCGAGATACCGGCCCGGCCGCTCGAGCCGGCGCTCTACCTGGTTGCGACGCCGATCGGCAATCTCGCCGACATCACATTACGCGCACTTGAAACGCTCGCCGCCGCCGACATCGTCGCCTGCGAGGACACGCGGGTCAGCCGCGTGCTGCTCGACCGCTACGGGATTCGCCGCCGCACCACAGCCTATCACGAGCACAATGCCGGCGAGGCCGGCCCAAAACTGATCGCAGCCTTGCTGGCCGGGCAGAGCGTGGCGCTGATCTCGGACGCCGGCACGCCGCTGATCTCCGATCCCGGTTATCGGCTGGTCGGCGAAGCGCTCGACCAGGGCATTCGCGTCGTGCCGATCCCCGGCCCCTCAGCGGCCCTAGCGGCACTGACGGCGTCCGGCCTGCCTTCCGATGCCTTTCTGTTTGCCGGCTTCCTGCCAGTAAAGACCGGGCAGCGGCTGGCGCGGCTGGAAGCGCTCAAAATGGTGCCGGCGACGCTGATCTTCTTCGAATCGCCGCGTCGGCTGGCCGAGACGCTCAGTGCCATGGTCGAGGCGCTGGGCGGCGCCCGCAAGGCCGCGATCGGCCGCGAGCTGACCAAGACCTTCGAGGAGATGCGGACCGGCACCTTAGAGTCGCTCGCCGATCACTATGAGGCGGCCGACACGCCGAAGGGTGAGATCGTCATCTGCGTCGGCCCGTCGGAAGCAACGGCCGACGAACCAGCCGACATCGACCGGCTGCTGCTTTCGCTTGCCGCCGAGATGCCGGCCTCCAAGGCGGCTGCGGAAGCCGCCAAGATGACCGGCGGCCAGAAGCAGGCGCTTTATCGGCGGCTGCTCGAACTCAAGGATACTGGAAAGAACCTGGACACCGGGAAAGACGGCGATGGCTGAACGCCCGGTCGCCAGCCGCCAACGGGCCTATCGGCGCGGCCACCACAGCGAGTGGCTGGCGGCTGCGGCATTGATGGTGAAGGGCTACCGGATCCTGGCGCGCCGCCACCGCACGCGGTTCGGCGAGATCGACCTGATCGCGCGCCGCGGCGACCTGGTGCTGATCGTCGAGGTGAAGGCGCGCCGCACACTGATGGAAGCCATGGAGGCTGTTCGCTACGAATCGGAGCGTCGCATCGAAAGCGCCGCCGATCTCTGGCTGTCGCGACAGTCCGACTATGGACGATTGTCGGTGCGTTTCGACATGGTCGCGGTGCTGCCGTGGCGCTGGCCGGTGCATGTCGAGAATGTTTTCTACGGGCGAAACTAGACCATGCCCTGCCGCAAATGGCCGAGATAGGTGGATGTTATCACCGTCTCGTCCATCGGGAACGAGCAAGCAAGTGCCAATAGCCGACGCTGCAGCAGTCTACGTCAGAGTTTGCTTGCGATCGCGATATGCGCCTCCTGTGGGAACGAGAAGCGCCCATCGACCATCATGCTCGGATCAAGGCGCAACCGAGTGGCGGAGGCAACCGCCTCTATCACGCTGTCGCGCTCGGACGCCTGGTAATCGGCCAAGAGGCCAGCCATGGGTGTAGCGATCAGCTGAAAACGTACATAGTCGAGAACAGATGGAAAGCTAATCGTTTTCGTGACGGTGTAGAGTTCGACGTCATCCAGCCCCTCTTTCCTTAACAGATCGCCGACCTCATTCGCGTCAGCAAAAATATGCTCGGCACGTTTGATCTTCGACGCGTCCGGTCCTAGCCGCTCATCGAGAGCACTTGCAAACGCCTCTGCGCCGGGTGTGCGTTCGATGGCGCTATAGACGCTGAGCGCAACCCTGCCCGAAGATACCAGCACCCGCTTCATCTCGCGGACAGCGCAGGCTCGATCCGGGAAGAACTGGAGACCGAGTTGGCAAAGAACGAGGTCGATCGCGCCGTCATTAACCGGGAGTGCGAGGGCACTGCCTTGCAGCCATTCAATTGGCACACCTGTGTGCGGCACGGACCGCGCGACGGTGAGCATACCCTCATTCAAATCAAGCCCGATGACACGTCCCGTCGTGACCCGTTCGGCAGCCAGGCGCGTCACCACGCCAGTTCCGCAAGCAACGTCGAGTACGGCTTCTCCGCGCTTTGGCTGCACGCGATCGATAAGATCGGCTGCCCATATCGAAGTGATCGCCGGTACCAGGTAGCGCTGGTAAAGCTCGGGCGCGCTGCCATCGAGTTGCCAATGCTCGTGCCCTGACATTGCGCACCTGCAAGATATCGCCTGTTAGCAACGGTACCATGCCACACCACCGATGTCTGCTCAGATGCGACGTTCCCTCCGGAATTGTGGTGGGGTGAACGTCCAGGAAGGGTTGAGCTCGGTCGTTCAGAGTGATTGGTCCGACCCTAGGGCGACCGTTCCAAATTAACTGTGCCGCCTTACCCGCAGACGAACAGCGCCGCCAGCCCGACGGTGCCGATGACCAGCCGCCACCAGCCGAACAGCGAATAGCCGTGGCGCGAGACGTAGTTGAGCAGGAAGCGCACGACGATAAGCGCCGCGACGAAGGCGGCGATGAAACCGGCGGCGATGACCGGCAGATCTGCGCTGGTCAGCACGTTGCGGTTCTTGAAGAGGTCAAAGGCGAAGGCGCCGACCATCGTCGGCATGGCGAGGAAGAAGGAGAATTCTGCAGCCGCGCGTTTGTCGACGCCCAGAAGCAGCGCGCCGACGATCGTCGAGCCGGAGCGCGACGTGCCGGGGATCAGCGAAAGGCACTGGAACAGTCCGATCTGCAGATAGAGCCTGAGCGGAAACCGCTCGACGTCATGGTAGAGCGGCTTCGGCTTGAAGCGATCCACCCACAGCAGGACCACGCCGCCGATGATCAGCATGATGCAGATCAGCCTCGGCGATTCAAACAGCACCGTCTTGATGAAGCCATGCGCCAGCGCGCCGATGACGGCGGCCGGCAGGAAGGCGACGAGGATGCCGAGGACGAAATGCCGCGTCACCCGATCACGCGGCAGATCGACCAGCATCTGCCACAGACGATGGAAATAGACGCTGAGGATAGCCAGTATGGCGCCGAGCTGGATCAGGATCTCGAAGGCCTTGCCGGTTGAATGGAAGCCGAGAAAATGGCCAGCAAGCAGGATATGGCCAGTCGACGAGACCGGAATGAACTCGGTCATGCCCTCGATCATGCCGAGCAGCAACGCTTCGACGATGGTCTGGCTTTCCATGGAAACCTCGGCGTTCGAGTGAGGGCTTTGAAGAACGGCTTGCTTGTCATGGCGCGGAACTCCTCCTATAGGTCGCAGCACCCTGACGGCCACCTGAATTCGGGGCGGCCAAGACTTACCGGCGCAGCCGGCGATTTGCCAGTGCGCTCTATTATCGCGGGACCATGCTGACGCTTTTCCACCACCCGATGTTCGCCACCTGCCGCTTCGTTCGCCTCGCTTTCGGCGAGTATGGCGAGGAGCTGGCGCTGATCGAGGAAAAGCCGTGGATGCGGCGCAAGGAATTCCTGGCGCTGAACCCGGCCGGCACGCTGCCGATCCTGCTTGCCGAGGGCGACGTGCCGATTGTCGGCGCGGTCGTCATCGCGGAATATCTCGACGAGACGCGCGGCGTCTTGAAGCGCGACAAGCGGCTGTTCGCCGAAGACCCGATGGAGCGTGCCGAAATCCGCCGGCTGACCGACTGGTATCTCAACAAGGCCGAGGGCGAGGTTACCCGGCATCTGGTGCGCGAGCGCGTGCTGAAGCCGGTCATGCCGGAAACGGCGGGCGGCGGTTCGCCCGATTCGGCGGCGATCCGCGCCGCGCGCGCCAATATCCGCCAGCACATGAAATACACCAACTGGCTGGCCGGCACCCGCCATTGGCTGGCCGGCAACAAGGTCACCTATGCCGACCTCGCGGCTGCGGCTGCGCTGTCCGTGCTCGACTATCTCGGCGAGATCGACTGGCGCGAACACGCTGCCGCGCGCGAATGGTACGCACGGGTGAAATCACGGCCATCGTTCCGGCCGCTTTTGTCCGACCGGGTGCGCGGCCTGTCGCCGGTGTCACATTATGCGGACCTCGATTTCTAGAGCGCAAAACCTGCGCGCGCTGATCGACCGCGAGGCACGGCGCGCCGGTTTCGATGCTGTTGCCGTCACCACGCCAAATGCCATCCCGCTGGCGCCGGCCCGGCTGGCCGAGTTCGTCGCCGACGGCTTTCAAGGCTCAATGGGCTGGATCGCCGAGACGCTCGAGCGCCGCGGCGAGCCGACAGCACTTTGGCCTGAGGTTCGCTCGATTATCGTGCTGGCCATGAACTACGGCCCGGACCATGATCCGCGCGCGGTGCTGGCGAAGCCCGGTTGTGGTGCGATCTCCGTCTATGCGCAGAACCGCGATTATCACGACGTGATGAAAGGCCGGCTGAAAGAGATCGCCGGCAAGATCGTGGCCCGTGCCGGCGGCGACGTGAAAGTGTTCGTCGATACCGCCCCGGTGATGGAAAAGCCGCTGGCTGAAGCCGCCGGCCTTGGCTGGCAAGGCAAGCACACCAACCTGGTCAGCCGCGCGCATGGCTCCTGGCTGTTCCTCGGCACCATCTTCACGACGGCCGAGCTTGCGCCCGATACGCCCGAGGACGATCATTGCGGCTCGTGCCGCGCCTGTCTCGACGTTTGCCCGACCGACGCCTTTCCGGCGCCCTACCGGCTCGATGCGCGACGCTGCATCTCCTACCTCACCATCGAGAACAAGGGACCGATCCCGCATGAGTTCCGGGAAAAAATCGGCAACCGCATCTATGGCTGCGACGACTGCCTGGCCGCCTGCCCGTGGAACAAGTTTGCCCAGGTTGCCTCGGAGGCGAAGCTCGTCGCCCGCGCGGATTTGCGCGAGCCGCCGCTCGCCGATCTCCTGACGCTCGACGACGCTGCCTTCCGTGCACTCTTTGTCGGTTCGCCAATCAAGCGCATCGGTCGCGACCGCTTTGTCCGCAATGTGCTGATCGCTGCCGGCAATTCAGGCGATTCCTCGCTCGGCAACGCGGTGCGTGCACTGCTCGGCGATGCCTCGCCCCTGGTGCGCGGGGCGGCGGTATGGGCGCTGTCACGGCTTGTGCCCGAGACCGAATTTGCCAAACGTGCCACCGCTGCAATGAAAGCAGAAAGCGACGAGGCCGTGCAACGCGAATGGCGCCTGGCGCTGGCAAATCAAATCGAGGCGCATGCATGAGCGAGAAGCAGATCTTCATTTTCGGCGCCGGCTATTCGGGCAAGGCATTTGCCCGCGCCAACAGGGATGCCGGCACGATCCTTGGGACGACACGCGGGCCGGAGAAATTCGAAGCGCTGCGGCAAGCCGGAATCCAGCCGCTGCTTTTCGATGGCGCGCTGACACCCGAAATCGGCGACGCGCTGAAGAAAACAACCCATCTCGTCGTCTCGGTGGCGCCGGAAGAGGCCGGCGACCCGGTGCTGAATGCGGCGCGCGGGACAATCGCGGCAGAGATGCCGGCGCTCGAATGGATCGCCTATCTCTCCACCGTCGGCGTCTACGGCGACCATCGCGGCGGCTGGGTGGACGAGACCGCCGAGTGCCGGCCGCTGTCGAAGCGCTCGATGCTGCGTGTCGCCGCCGAGCGGGACTGGCTGAAATTGGGTCAGGACATCGGCCGGCCGGTGGCGATCCTGCGGCTTTCCGGCATTTACGGGCCGGGCCGCAATGCCCTGGTCAATCTGGAAAACGGCACCGCGCGGCGGCTGGTCAAGCCGGGGCAGGTGTTCAACCGCATCCATTGCGACGATATTGCCGGCGCGCTCTGGCATCTCGCCGAAGGCAATCGCGGCGGCATCTTCAACGTCACCGACGATCTGCCGGCGCCTCCGCAGGACGTCGTCGCCTATGCCGCCGGGCTGATGGGCGTCACACCGCCGCCCGAGATTCCGTTTGAGAGCGCCCAACTTTCGCCCATGGCGCGGTCCTTCTATGGCGAGAACAAGCGTGTCGCCAACACAGCGATCAAGGCGGCCGGCTATCGCTTCCGCTTTCCCGACTACCGGACGGCCTTCGACCATATGTGGGCTGAGGGTAGCTGGCGCGACGGCGAGGCGCGCAGTCCGATGAAGCGGTCGTGATCGAAACGTCGCGCCGGGCGTGATATGATTCGACTTAATTCGCAGAGGGGTTCTGCCTCATGAAAACTTTGAAGCGATCATTGCCCGGTAGAACGCTGCTGCTGACCGCAGCACTCGCCGTTCTCGCCATAGCGGGGCTTGCACTGCGACCTGCAGCGGCCGAGGAACTGGCAAAGAACCTGTTCGGCGCCAAAAAACTGCCGGCCGTGGCTGCGCCGCAGTCGATCGGCTTCTATTCCAAGGGCTGCTTTGCCGGCGGCGTCGCCATTCCCCTGGACGGCCCGAAATGGGAGGTTATGCGGCCTTCGCGTAACCGCCGCTGGGGCCATCCGACAATGATCGCGCTGATCAAGAAACTGTCGCGCGACGCCGCGGCCGATGGCTGGCCCGGCCTGCTGGTCGGCGACATTTCACAGCCGCGCGGCGGCCCGATGCTGACCGGCCACGCCTCGCACCAGATCGGCCTCGACGCCGACATCTGGCTGACGCCAATGCCCGACCGCAAGCTTTCGATCGAGCAGCGCGAAAACATGAGCGCCACCTTGCTTGTCGACGAAAAGACCCATCTGGTGAAAGATGCGCTCTGGGTTCCGGCGCATATGCGGCTTCTGAAGCGCGCGGCAAGCTATGCGGAAGTCGAGCGCATCCTGGTCAATCCGGGCATCAAGAAGAAGCTCTGCGACACGGTGAAAGGCGACCGCGCATGGCTGCGCAAGGTCAGGCCGTTCTGGGGCCACGACTATCACTTCCACATCCGCATCGGCTGCCAGCCCGGCTCGCCCAATTGCAAAGCGCAGGAAAACACGGCGCCCGGCGACGGCTGCGACCAGTCGCTGGCATGGTGGTTCACCGAGGAACCGTGGCGTCCCAACAAGAATCCGGATAGACCGAAAGCGCGCGACGTGATGACCATGGCGAGCCTGCCCGCAGCATGTCAGGCGGTGCTCGATGGGCCAGATCCGGCTTCGGCGGAGGCGGTTACCGACTATGGCGACGGCGTGCCGGTCGCGGTTGCACCCGTTCTAACAAAGGCTCCGTCGCCGGCGCGGGCATCCGCAAGCGGCGCGGCAGCGCTCCCGGCCTCGGTCAGCGCCTTCGCGGCAACGCCCGAGATCGGCATTCCGCTGCCGCGGCCGCGACCGGGGAACTGACCGATATTAGGGAAAGGCGCTTGATCGATCGTCTGGAATCCTGCTCTGCGAAGGCGTTCAACGCAGCAGCGCTCGAAGAGCGCGGCATGGATACTAGGGCCTCCGCGACGTCGCTTCGCTCCTGCTCCGCCCTAGGATCCATGCCGATGCAGTGGTCGAGGAGTGCAGCGATCCGGGTTGCCCGCAGGCATGCCTTCGTCCCCGGTTCGGCCTGACCTGAGGCCACATCCGACCCCATCCTGCTCCGAATCCTGGCCGCCTCATTTCGAAAACCGATTTCCCTTTCCCGGGTCATGCGCTAGTCAACGAAAGGACGGCGGAACGCCACTGGGAACCGGGACGGACGAGAGCATGCCAGGCGACGACGACACAGCGCTGCAGTTTCCGGTTCTGATCGGCGACATTGGCGGCACCAACGCGCGCTTTTCAATCGTGCTCGACGCGAACTCGGAACCAACCGAACCACAGATCGTCCAGACCGCCAATTTCAACACGATCGACGAGGCGATCCAGGCGGCGGTTCTCGACCGCTCGTCGGTCCGGCCCAACTCCGCGGTACTGGCGGTGGCCGGCCCGGTCGACAGCGACGAGATCCCGCTCACCAACTGCCCGTGGATCGTCAAGCCGAGAAAGATGTTCGCCAGCCTCGGCCTCAGCGACGTCGTGGTGCTCAATGATTTCGAGGCGCAGGCGCTGGCCGTGGTGGCGCTCGGCGAAGAGCATATGGAAAAGATCGGCGGCGATGCGCCGGAGCCCAATGCCGGACGGGTTGTGCTCGGTCCCGGAACCGGGCTTGGCGTCGCCGGCCTGGTCCACGCGCTGAACCACTGGATACCGGTGCCCGGGGAGGGGGGACACATGGATATCGGGCCGCGCTCGCCGCGCGATTTCGAGGTCTTTGTGCATATCGAGAAACTCGACGGCCGCATCTCCGGGGAACAGATCCTGTCCGGCCGCGGCCTGGTCAATGCCTATCGGGCGGTCGCCAAGGCGGACGGCAAGCCGGCCCCCTTCACCACGCCGGCCGAGGTCACCGCCGCGGCATTGGCGAAGTCAGATCCAGTGGCCGAGGAAGCGCTGTCGATGTTCGTCACCTGCCTCGGACGCACCGCCGGCGACCTTGCGCTGGTGTTCATGAGCCGCGGCGGCGTCTTCCTGACCGGCGGCATTGCGCAGAAAATCCTGCCGGCGCTGAAAACCGGCAATTTCCGCGCCGCCTTCGAGGACAAGGCGCCGCACAGCGAGCTGATGCGCACCATGCCCGTCTATGTGATCACCCATCCGCTGGCAGCGCTTTCCGGCCTTGCCGCCTATGCCAGAAACCCGTCCCTGTTCGGCGTCCAGACGGCAGGGCGGCGCTGGCGGGCTTAGATGACGACCGAAGCCGCGGCGAAGTTTTGCCGGCCTCTGCCATAGGCAAGCCGCCACTAGGGCGCTAAGAGGATTGCCGAATTAGCCCGGCCGCGGAGCCGAACCGACATCACGGAACGATCCCGACTTGAACCAGTCGCCAAACCACCAAGCCAAAGCCCGGCCCGGCGAGATCGTGGCGGTGATCCGCCGCATCATCGCCGAGAACAGCCGCGACTATCGCTGGTACTATGTTCTGGCCGTTCTGTGCCTGGTGACGGTTGCCGCCACGACCGCCTTCACCGCCTGGATCATGAAGGATGTCGTCGACCAGATCTTCTACGAGCAGCGCGGCGATCTCATCGCGCTGATCTGCGTGTCGATCCTGGGCGCCTTCATGCTGCGCGGGCTGGCCACCTACGGCCAGGCCGTGACACTGGCCAGAATCGGCAACAATCTGGTGGCGCGCTACCAGCGCCGCATCTTCGCTCATCTGATGAAGCTCGGCATCGGTTTCTTCAACGACACGCGCTCGGGACGGCTGGCCGCCCAGATCAACGAGAACGTCAACGGCATCCGCGACCTGCTGTCGATGACGCTCACATCCGTGGCACGCGACGCCGTATCGCTGATTGCGCTGATCGGCGTCATGATCTGGCAGGATCCGATGCTGTCCCTGATGTCGCTGCTGATCGGGCCGCCGCTGATCTACACGGTTGTCTATCTGACCCGCAGAATAAGGCGCGCCACGCGCGAAGCCGTGCAGATCAACTCGCGGCTGATCGGCGCCATGCAGGAAGCGACGCAAGGCATCGCCATCGTCAAGGCCTTTACGCTGGAGGACGAGCTGTCGCGCCGCATCAGCGGCCTTGTCGACGGTGCCGAGCAGCGGGCAAACCGCATCGCCCGCGTCTCGGAACGATTGACGCCGATCTCCGAAATGCTGGCCGGCTTCGCCGTCGCCGGCGTCATCGCCTATTCCGGATACCGGGCAGCCGTCGGCGGCCAGCCGCCTGGCGCGGTCTTTTCCTTTATCACCGCATTGCTGCTCGCTTATGACCCAGCCCGGCGGCTGGCACGCATGCAGGTCGGCATGGAACGGGCGCTAGTCAATGCCCGCATGATCTACGAATTGCTCGACCTCGAGCCGCAGCAAGGCGACGCGCCCGGAGCGGCGGACGCGAAGATCAGCAGGGGCGAGGTGCGCTTCAACAATGTGTCGTTCGGCTATGTCGCCGACGCACCGGTGCTGCAGGATCTCAGCTTCGTCGCCGCCGCCGGCAAGATGACCGCCATCGTCGGCGCCTCGGGCGCCGGCAAATCGACGCTGGTAGCACTGCTGCAGCGTTTCCACGATGTCGAGGCGGGCAGCATCGAGGTTGACGGCCAGGACATTTCAGAGGTGACCAAACAGTCGCTGCGCCGCTCTATCGCCTATGTCTCGCAGCAGCCCTATCTGTTCGAAGGCACCATTCGCGACAATATCCGCTACGGACGGCTGAGCGCCAGCGACGCCGAGATCGAAATGGCCGCGCAACAGGCCGAGGCTGATGGCTTCATCCGCCAGCAGCCGCTAGGCTATGACACCCCTGTCGGTGAAGGCGGCCTGACGCTGTCGGGCGGCCAGCGCCAGCGCCTGTCGATCGCCCGAGCCATCGTGCGGCAGGCGCCGATCCTTCTGCTAGACGAGGCGACCTCGGCGCTCGACAACGAGGCGGAAGCGCGCGTCCAGCAGGCGCTGACCCAGGTGATGCAAGGGCGCACGACCATCGTCATCGCGCACCGGCTGTCGACGGTGGTCAATGCCGACCACATCATCGTGCTGGAACAGGGCCGGCTGGTCGAACAAGGCACGCATGCCTCGCTGATGGCCGACCCGCACAGCGTATATGCCCGGTTCCACCGGGTGCAGGGCAACAAGGGGCTGGGGCTTGTCGACGACGGCAAGCCAATCCAAACTCCGCTGCGGCGCGCGAAAAAAGCGGTTGGGAGAAATTTATGAGCGGTACGGCCACAAACGACCCCCCCGTCAATGAAATGGGCCTGGTGGTGGTCGGCGCGGCCGGCCGGATGGGCCAGGCGCTGATCCGCGCCATCCACACCATCCCGGGCGCCCGCGTCGCCGGCGCGATCGAGCGGGCCGGCTCGCCGCATCTCGGCAAGGATGCCGGCGAGCTTGCCGGCATCGGCAATATCGGCGTGACGATCGGCGACGATCCGCTGCCGGCCTTCGCCAAGGCCGACGGCGTGCTCGATTTCACGAGCCCGGCAGCGACGGTCGAATTCGCCGGCTATGCGGCGCAGGCGCGCATCGCCCATGTCATTGGCACCACCGGCTGCTCGGCGGACGACAATGCCAAGATCGCGGCGGCGGCGCGCCACGCGACGGTGGTCAAGTCAGGTAATATGAGCCTCGGCGTCAATCTGCTGGCGGTGCTGGTCGAGCAGGCGGCGCGCGCGCTCGATGCCGACGATTTCGATGTCGAGATCCTGGAAATGCACCACCGGCACAAGGTCGACGCACCCTCGGGCACGGCGCTGCTGCTCGGCGAAGCCGCCGCCACCGGGCGCGGCATCGACCTTGACGGGAACAGCGTGCGGTCGCGCGATGGCCACACCGGCGTGCGAAAGACAGGCTCGATCGGCTTCGCCACGCTGCGCGGCGGCTCGGTGGTCGGCGACCACTCCGTGGTGCTGGCCGGCACCGGCGAGCGCATCACGCTCGCCCACCACGCCGAGGACCGGGCGATCTTCGCCCGCGGCGCGATCAAGGCCGCCCTGTGGGCGCGCGGCAGGAAGCCGGGACTGTATTCGATGCGGGACGTGCTCGGACTGAGCTGAGGCGACCCTATCCATAAAGCAGAAGGAGCAAAAATGTCGGGAACTCTCGTGCTCGTGCGCCATGGCCAGAGCGAATGGAACCTGAAGAACCTTTTCACCGGCTGGCGCGACGTCGACCTGACCGAGCTGGGCCACGCCGAGGCCAAGGAGGCGGGCGCCAAACTGAAGGCGCGCGGCATGAAATTCGACATCGCCTTCACGTCGTCGCTGATCAGGGCGCAGAAGACCTGCCAGCACATCCTCGACGCGGTCGGCCAGAGCGATCTCGAGACCATCCGCGACCAAGCGCTGAACGAGCGCGACTATGGCGACCTCTCCGGCCTCAACAAGGACGACGCGCGCAAGAAATGGGGCGAGGACCAGGTGCATGTCTGGCGCCGCTCCTACGACGTGCCGCCGCCCGGCGGCGAAAGTTTGAAGGACACCGGCGCGCGCGTCTGGCCCTATTATCTGCACGACCTGCAGCCGCATGTGCTGCGCGGCGGCACCGTGCTGGTTGCAGCGCACGGCAATTCGCTGCGCGCGCTGATCATGGCGCTGGACGGCAAGTCGGGCGAGGAGATCGTCAGACTGGAGCTCGGCACCGGCGTGCCGGTTATCTATAAGCTCAACGCCGATTCGACCGTGGCATCCAAGGAAGTGCTGGAGGGCGCATGACCCCGAACCTCAGATTCGGAAAGGATCATGCGCAGCTCAAAACCACACTAGCCGGCGAGCAGGGCGTGTTTCTTGATTGAGCATGATCATTTCCGAAAACCGGTTCCCACTTTTCGCTGGCGCGGACCTTCGGTTCGGAATCGTGCTCTAAAAAAGCGCGTTGACACTCACCCTTTGCCCGCCTAAAGAGCCCGCACCAGCCCAGATGGCGGAATTGGTAGACGCGCACGGTTCAGGTCCGTGTTCCGCAAGGAGTGGAGGTTCGAGTCCTCTTCTGGGCACCAGATTTCCGTTTCGAACTTTTTGATAAGGTTCACAGACGCCAAAAAAGCCCGGTTTTGCCGGGCTTTTTTCTTGGCCTGATGTCCTATTGCTGTTCGCCGTCGTCCGTTGGCGCCATTTCCTGACTGTCATTGATTCCTGGTCATGCTTATCCGTCCGGGTTGGGCAGCGATCTGTCGTTGCGACAGCGCACTAGCGGAAGGATTTCGCCCGAGATCACCCTGGTTATCCTTTGTTGCTTGGCGTTGGTCTCGACGATCATGCACGCACATCCATAGCCGTGACCCGAACCAGGCACGTTGGTGTCCACGAACTGCCGGTCATCAAAGGCCGGCACATTGTCGATGCCGTTGGGGTCCGGTCGTCCCTGCATCTGGATCCACCAATCCCCATCCTTATCAGTCAGGAGGAGGTTTCCGGGTGTCGGGCTGGAATACCAGCCGCAACGGCGCTCGGCAGGGGCGGCCGCAGATAGGGGCACAGTCGTCTTTATGGGATCCGCTTTGCCGCCTTGGCGTTTGACCAGGCCGATCCTCGAGAGTTCGGGGTCCGCGGCAGCCAGGTTCAAGTGCTTCAACTCGCTAGCGCTTTCTTTTGTTATCGGGAGTCCCCAATCCATGAAGAACTTCGTCAGATCCTGGTTGGCGATTCTACTGGCACGCAGAATGAACGTTTGAATCTGTAGCGACTTCAGCGCTTTGTCGTCTTCATCGCCGCGCGTTTTGAGCGGATGTTCTCGATAGTCTTTGTGCAGGCGTTGGTAGAAATTTGATCCGAAGGCTTGCCGGAGCTGATCGAACATTACCAAGCGCACCCAGACCTCGCCCTCGTCATCTTCGCCTGCCCGCATCTGGGCCCCGTTGTCGAATGCGCGAGCTTTTCGGGCAAGATACCGAGCGGCATTGTCAAGTACAGTCCTGCCGGTATCGGGATCGCGCTCCGCGAGGCGTGACGGGTCGCCGAGGTGTCGCTGAGCGTTCAGGGAGTAAATGTTGACGGTCGTCTCCCAGACATCTTCCCAGGTCCAATCCCGTTGCTGGAAAGTGTGGCCCGTCTCATGCCACATCGACCATGCCTTGCGCAGTTTTTGCGGATCCAGCATATCGGGGAGAGAGCCTGCCGGTATGCCGATCATATAATCGGTTGCATACATGTAGACGCCATCGCGAAACTCCGCCGATGACGAGAAGGTATCCTGAAGATAGTGGATGCGTAGCGGAGTAGGTTGATTGACTTCCGATGAACCGTCGAACCCAGATATTTCGCTATGCCAGCCAATTATCTTGGCGACAAGATCGAGAATCTGGCTCGGATCGGCAATCGGCTCCTTCATATACGATTTTCGCGTAACAGTGATGAGCGCGTCATTGTTCATCATCTCAACGAAGGGCGTTGCCGCATCTGCGGCCAGCATGCTGCGCCACTCATCGAAACTGGTCTGCCCTTCGATATAGAAAGGTATCGAACTGCCGCCCCGCACGATTGCCACGTCTATTGCAGGGAGTTCATGCGCATTGAACCCACTGTCGATGTACTGGAAGTAGATCAGGCCGCTGCGTTTGGCGGTAAAGTCAGTACGGCCTTTTCCGGCCCAGACGAATTGAGGATCATTCTTGCTGTCTTCATCATAGAAGCTGTTTCGAGGCCCTACCAGTATCATCAATCCATCCGGCGACGTCGCCAGACCTGCAACAGTCACCGAGACTGCCTCGCCCTTTTTTACGTATAAGCCGCTCGGCTGGTAGTCCAAGACTTTGAAGCGGCGCGTGCGTTCGCTCTCCAATGCCGCGGAAGGCAGGGGTGCGATTTTGTATTGCTTGGAGCGGTTATCGAATCGTGAGGTTTCCGATACATGAATTGGACTGTGCCTAGTGTTGCTCGCCGGATATAAAAGCCACTGCCTGTTGTCATCCGTGCCCGCTTCGTAAACGATGATCGCCGCGTGATCGTCGGATGAGTCCCCGGTGATATTGAGGGTCAGCCCACTGTTGCCGGACTCGACGCCATAGCTGTTTTGAAACGGATGCAGGCGCCAGGATGGCGCCTTGTTCGCGGCACTTTCCACGACGACGCTGGTGTCTCCGTTGTCGTTTTCGTCGCCGGTGGTGAGGTACGCACCGTTCAGCTTTGAGCGGATCGAATAGCCGGACCCGTCACGCGTCCTGGAAAGGGTCCACACTTGCGCGGCATTGCTGCCAGGCTTGGGCGCCGATTGCCCGACGATATCAGCCCCATTCTTTTCGTTGAAGGCCGTGAGTGCCTTTTGAGAGCTTTTGTTGACGATGTAGTAGTCCCCCGGCG
Organism: Mesorhizobium sp. BHscii; assembly: GCF_053848065.1. Classification (NCBI taxonomy): domain Bacteria; kingdom Pseudomonadati; phylum Pseudomonadota; class Alphaproteobacteria; order Hyphomicrobiales; family Phyllobacteriaceae; genus Mesorhizobium; species Mesorhizobium sp. BHscii. The sequence continues at coordinate 103,971 of NZ_JBSPKW010000011.1, forward strand.
CCAAGTCGGCCGCATGTGCGGCTGCGCCGACGGTAATGAAGAGCAATCCGATTAGGATGCGTATTGCCGAATGGACCAATTCCCTCATGTCGCCACCCTCATTCGACGACTTTAGCGTTCCGACAAATAAGGCCACTGAATTCAAACATAATGGCTTCCTCCTTCTGGTGGGAGTTCCACGTTGGCACCGGGAACGAGGCGGCACGACTTTTGTGAGCCTTATGGCTTCAACTCCGTGTCGAAATTTTCTTCAATCAATGCGCAATGAAGCGTCACAGGTTCCTTCTGGACGTTGCTTAGTGGACCGTCGATAAAATCGCAGCCGAGCAGATTGTCCGAACTGCTCTTGCGTGCCGATGCAACGTTGACGTTGACATTGGGAGGGCCGGCAAGCCAGTCGAGACGCTTGGTGTCGACCTTTGCGCCGCTGATGTGGGCGTGGCCACCTGTGCCTGGTATCGCCACCTGCTCGTCCTGCTGCTCAAGACTGATTTGGCCGATCTCGTTGGCGTGCTTCTCGGCACTCTGCTTTGGATCGCCGTAATAGTCGACCATGACAACGATCCCCTCCTTTTCGGCCGCGAGCTTGGCGGCTGCCTTTTTGGAAAGCGTGACGTTAATATCGAAGCCCATGTTACCCGGCGCCGGCGTCGGCGCGGCCGCGGCTGCAACGGCAGCGGCTGGAACGGGGCAGCTCATGTCCCCTTCCTCGCACTTCAGGTAACCCTCGAAGTTTTCGACGCGGGATTGCGTCAGGCCGTCCATGCACTGGCCGATGAGCATTGGCATCATGCTTCCTCCGGCCGCTTCCGCGGTCTGGAAACTGCACTCCGCGTCACGAAATTTGACCCAATCCCGCTGTGCCTGAACGAGAAGCTTCTTGGTATCCGCGTCGTCGTCCAGGCGGGCTTCGATCTGCTTGTAAAGCTCGCTGAGCTTCTTATCGGATTTCCTGAACGCGGCATCGGCGCACGCGTTCAGGGCGGGCTGATCCTTGGCGGCGTCGTAGCATTTGTCCTGGGCAAAGGCGAAAGCCGGCATGGCCAGAACCACGGCAGCAGTCAGTATCGCGGTTTTCATCGATCGTCCTCCGTTTAGAAATCCACCCTTGACGGGCGCCCCTGCCAATGGTGGGTGTCCGTTGCCGACACGGCCGGCCGCTAATTGGACTCGTCATCGCCCGATCCGTCAGCGTCGTCGGTGCTGTCATCCGGCGCATCGTCGTTCACGTCGCCATCCGTGCTGTCGTCAGTGTCAGTGCTGTTTTGGTCATCACCACCGTCCGTTGGGTCTTCATCGTCATTCTGATCGCCTGAATCGTCCTGATCATCGGAATTATCGTTGTCAGTGCTGTCATTCGACGTGTCGTCATCCGTGCTGTCGTCAGTGTCAGTCCTGTTTTGGTCGCCAACACCGTCCGTTGAGTTCTTATCGTCGTTCTGATCGCTCGAATCGTCCTGATCATCGGAACTATTGTTGTCAGTGCTATCATCCGACGCGTCGTTATCCGTGCTGTCGTCAATGTCGGTGCTGTTTTGGTCATCAACACCGTCCGTTGAGTCCTTGTCGTCGTTCTGATCGCTCGAATCGTCCCGATCATCGGAGCTATTGTCATCGGCATCGGGAGGAGACGCGTCTGCGTCCGAACTGACGTCGCCAGGCTGCGAGTCGTCCTCGCGATAATTTGCGTCACTAGGCTTGTCTCCATCTCGTCGTTGTATTCATCGACGATCTGCGTCCACTCCTGACGGTTGTCGACACTCGTCCATTGCGAAACATTGTTGATTGAGATGTTGGTTTGAAGTTGTTGACCGTGATGTTGGTGTTGACCTCGACGACGTCCGGTCCTCGGTTCACGCCAAACAGAAAATCGGTGACACTCACAGCGAGGGCGGCCCAAACGAGCCTGTCGACGTCGGCCGGCGTCGAAATCGGTTGACGCCGCACTGTGGCAAGCACGTCACCGGGTCGAATGCCCTCCCGTGCGGCAACACCATGGGGTGCAACAGCCAGGACATACACCCCGCGAAGTTTGGGCGGGATCTGGTAGCGGTGCCGAGAGGCGTGATTGATCGGTATCAGAACCGCATCAAGAGCCCGGGAGACGTAGGGTGTCGGCAGATCATACTTGTTGGCATACGCAATATTGATCGTTTGCGGGACGGCCATGCTCACGACAGCCGTCATTTTCACCGAGGTTGCCAATGCACGGGCGAACTGCATGATCAGTCTGGATTCTCGAAGAGTTCGCATTTTCCGCCTCCTGCAGCCGATATTTGGAACTTACGTCAGATGCCTCGCGCTTCCTTGCCTGCGGGCCAGCATGACCGCCGGCGCCCCTGTGCTGCCTAGAACCGACCGTCGAGCTTGGCGTTAAAGCCGTGCTCCTGCCCCTGATATGCAAGGCCAATAGAGGCGTTCCGGGTGACCTTGGCATCCAGGCCCGCTTCCAAGAGTGCGGCATTTTTCGCTATCGGCGTTCCCCTCACGGCGAACGCATCACCGCCAGCAAAGGCAAGCGTCGCTTCAGGCGCGGGTTGCACGCCTGTCACTTCCGAACCGAGCTGCGTGGTGAGTTGATCCGAACCCGTGTCGAATATGTAGCGCTGGGCCTTGCCGTCGTTGATCGCGGCCCAAATGCCCAGACGGTCGGTACTCCCGTCATTATTCTTGAGGTACTCCAGAGGGATCATGGCTGGATCATCAGCCAGCGTATCGACGGTCGAGCAGACAACCAGTCCGGCGCCGAGCAACGTCACCGGCAAAATCGCTGTCGACATTGCCGTCGTGGCCGCCAGAAATTTGATCGTCGTGAAAGGCTGAACTCTGCTGCGGGAGATCGACACCGGCCTTCCTTCCTAATCGCGACATCAGTCGTTAATGGCGGTGATCCTGACCGTCTGCTGTTTGCACGCTTCGTTGTTGCAAATGCCGCTGAACCAGATTTCTCCATCGCCGATGGAAACGCCCTGCCAGTTCGCAAAAAGCGCCGCATAGGTTTGCTTGGCCACAGCACCCTTCACCTTCTGCGTGATAATTTGGTCGTAGTCGGTCAAGAACTGCTTCTGATCCTTGATCTTCAGGGCTTTTCCCTTGATGCGGGCCTGGAACGGATAGTCGACCATCGCGGCAACGGTCGCCTTGTCACCGGAACCGACCGCTTTTTTCAACTTGTCGAAGAAGGTCTGGTACGGCGCATGACTTCCGAACAGCGTGTCCAGGTTGCTGTTCACCTCCGCAGCCGATTGCGCGGACGCTGATCCGGCGCCGATTACTGAGATTAGCCCCAGCGCAAAGAGAAAAGCGTGTCTTCTGGCCATTGTTAGAATCTCCTCCGCTATTGTGTGAAACCCTTAGTTGTCATGCCGTCTCTGATCAGTTTCTGCTGATCCACGCCTGTTCGATGCCATGCCATCCCGGCGCCGGCTTTCGTTGCTTACGCATCCGGCCAAAACCAGCGGAGCGGCCAGAAGAGGGATGAATTTATAAAAAGTCATTCGCGATAATCTCCAGCGATCATCGCCGTCATTCCGTGACTGCTTCGGCAAAACACTTTGCCAGGTCTTGCGGCGCTCCGAGCTTCTTCGCCCAGGATACGAGTTCAGGTTTTTCCGACGGTTCGGCATAGCCGCCCCATACATCGCGAAACTGCTTCTTTCCGTTGACTGTCTGGAAGAACATCACGCCGTCGTCGCTCACCGGCGTGGAGACATAGGCGGCACTCCAGTTGCCGCTCTCCATGATCGTGATGAACTTCGCCTGGGCGGGCTTGAATTTTTTGTCCAACGCCGAGACGACGAGAGGGGCATATTCCTGCTTGCGCGCCTTCGTCACTTCGACCTTTACACCGTCACAGGCGTTATTCGCGGCGAAAGCAGGAGTGAGCGCCATTCCCAAGGCAAGGCCGACCATGACAATTTTGGCACGTCGACGGATGAGACCGTTCAATTCAGACATGAGTGGCTATCCTCCTTCTTGTTCGCTGCAGGGGCATTAGTCGGAATCGTCGTCGTCCGATGAGCTGTCGTCGTCCGGTGTATCGACCTCGCAGCCGACGCCGCGGCATCCCTGATAGTTGCCTTGCGTATCGAAGTTCGGATTGCCTTCTCTGTCGTACTGCGGTCTGTCGTCGATGCTTTGATCCCCGTCATCAGGATCGTCGACCTTGCACCCGAGCCCACGGCATCCGATGTAGCGGCCCCGCGTATCGAAGTTGGGATTGCCGCTCCTGTCGAACTGCGGCCGATCATCAATCCTGCGATCCCTTTTTTGCGGTCTATCCACCAGGCAACCTGTCCCGCGACAGCCATCGTAGCCGTCGTCGGTGGTACAACCGGCGATCGCCGTCAAAGCAGTGACCAGGGCCGCATGGATTACGAGTTTCACGGTTCATTCCTCCGACTGCCTGGCGGCTGGGGATCGTTCATATCCGAAGACTATTGCAGGCGACGGTCCCCGCTCTTGTCGGCCGCCGCGAAGTCCTTCATGACCCGGTTCATGAATTCGTCCCGACTGACACGGCCGTTCCCGTTCGCATCGGTCGCTGCGAACTGATCGGCGTTCAGGACGTCGGCGGTTTCGGCTTGGTTGAGAGCGCCGTTATTATCGGCGTCCAGCTTTTCGAAGGCCTTGGTCATGAAGGCCTGATACTCCTGCCTGTTCACCGCGCCGTTGTCGTCGGTATCGAGTTGGTCGTGCTGGCCTCGTACATGGACTGCTGTGCCGTGACCGAGCCGGTGCAAAGCAGAAGCAAGGAAATGGTCATCGCAATTATGGATTTCATTGTTTTGTCCCTTTCTTCTCGTCTCAGCCGCAGGCAAGACGATTGCCGAGATAGCCACCACCGCCGATGCCAATCGCTGAACCGATCACACGTCCGGTTCCACCGCCAATGGTGCTGCCGATCAGGCCGCCGACGATCGCGCCACCGACAGTACCGGCGATGCAGCGGAACTCGCTGTTGCGCGCCTGAACTTCCGGATTGGATGACGACTGGCACGCCGTAAGCGCGAAAGTGCCCGCGAGCACGACTGTCAAGGTTGATTTCCTCATGACTCTTTCCTGATCTGATTGCTGATTGGCGCCCATCCGAGGAGGACAGAGCTTCGCCGGCCATCGAATGAGCCAGGCCGCAGCCCATGCATTCGAAGTCTTAGCCGCCGACTGAAGTAATCTCTTGCGTCGAGGGGAACGCTCCCCACGGGGGGCCGCATTAGCGAATGTCGATTTCCCTCTCCATGCTTCGCGCCCGTCCGCCGAAGCATGCCAGCAATCCACTGACGCGGCTGCTGTTACCAAAACAGTTGCATCCGCAGTCGGCCTACGGCAAGGAAAAATCCCAATATCGCGGGTTTGAATTTTGCAAATGCTTAATAATTCGGAACCAACACCGGTTACCTTAGCAGATGCTGAAATGGCACCGACAGCAAGATTCTAGAATGCAAAATAATTTTTATTTGCTTGCCGCTCGTTGTTTAAAGTAGTGCATTATATTCTTACGAATTTACACCGCATCGGAAAGAGCCACGGACGAAATGACTCCTTATGCGATCCCCGTTATCCCGATCTATTGTCGTATTTTTTTCGAACCCGGCCAACCCGTTGCGCAGACCGAAAGAAACGCCGCTCACTCATTCGATTTTTTCAACGCTGGCGGCGACCAGCCGTGGTGAAAAGTTCAGAACCTCGAGACAAAGCCGGCCGATCGCAGCTTGCCTCAAATCAGCGGCATCATCGTGATTGGCACATTCGGGCATTAGCTGTACCATTCCTACGCCGGTCGTCGACGTGGCGTGTTCCGGCGAGGGAGAAACGTCCATGTTACGATCAATTTCGCTTGCAGTTTTCCTGGCGGTCGTTCCTGCGACAGCCTTTGCAAATTCATGCCCGACCACTATGGCCGCGATCGACGCGGCGTTGCCGACCGCGACGCTAGCCGAGGCCGATAAGACCAAAGTCAAGGAACTGCGCGCCCAGGGCGAGAAATTGCACGCCGCCGGCGATCACGCAGGATCAGAGGCTGCCCTCAACCAAGCCAAGACGATGCTCGGCATATAGCTGCGATCAAGCTTTCCTGGCCGATTTTCTTGGCCGATTGCCGGGCTTTTGTTCGGTTGTCGGCCGCTGAGGATCGCGGCCTTGACCGGTTGGATCAGCCCAGCCCGATGCGCTTGGCGCCTTGACGGAACATGGCCTCGGCGTCCGGCTCGAAGCGGAAGGTGCCGATGAAATCGTCGGCGCAGTAGTTCGGCAGCGTCTTGCGCAGCGCGGCGGAAAAGTTTCGCGCCTCGTCGATCCGCCCCGCCAGCGCAAGGCAGTGGGCGGCGATCGCCAGGATGATGGCATGGGCGTTGGGTCGCGCGGCTGCCTTCAGCGCCCATTCGGCAGCCTCGTCGAACTGGCCGAGGCGGACATGCGCCATCGCCCTGGCGCCAAGCATGCCGAACAGCAGCGGATCGAACGGGCTCAGATGGCGCGAGTGATCGGATGAACCGATCGCGGCGTTCGGATCGCCCGACTGCGAGTGTACAAACGAGAGCGCGTAGTGGCCGAGCGCAAAATTCGGGCTGAGGTCGACGGCACGTTCCAGCTCGACCAGGGATCCGTCCTGCTCGCCGCGCAGCCACAGCGCCCGGCCCATGGCCCAGTGGGCGGCCGGATTGTGATCGTCGACCAGAAGACTTTGGCCGGCCGCCTCGAACGCGAGCGCGCTTTCCCTGTCGCGGTCTCCCCAGCGCTGAAAGGCGTTCTGCCAATGGGTGAACGACAGGCCGGCATAGGCACGGGCGAAGGTCGGATCCAGCCTCAGGGCCATGTCGAAGAAATGCCGGGCCTGTTCGTTTTCCGTGCGGGTGAAGCGATACATATGCCAGAGGCCGCGATGGTAGGCCTCCCAGGCGTTCAGCGAGTTGGGGGCTTTCAGCATGGCGCGGTTGCGCTCGACCATCTCGATCTCGGCCGAGATCGACGAGACGATGCTGTTGCCGATATCGTCGAGGATGGCAAAGATGTCGTCGGGCCTGCGTTCGAACGTCTCGGCCCAAACGATCCTGGCCGTGCGCACCTCGACAAGTTCGACGCTGACGACGACGCGGCCTGCCTGGCTGCGCACCGTGCCGGTGGTCACATAATCGACGTTGAGCCGCCGGCCGGCATCTTCTGGCGCGATGTTTTTTTCCGACAGCGCAAAGACCGAGCCGCGGGCGATGACGAAGAAATCCCTGAGCTTGGCCAAACGGGTGATGATGTCGTGGGTCAGGCCGTCGGCCAACCCGCCGCGAGAGGGGCCGCCGCGAGAGAGGTCGCCGCAAGGGTCGCCGACAGCCGCCTCCTCGACAAACGGCATTATCGCGAGTGAGGCCTTGCACGATGCAGCAACACCGGAATCGGGCAGCACAATTGACGCTTGCGGGGCCGCGGGCACAAGTGCCGGTCGCGCCCGGAGCGTCGCGGCAGGTCGCTCGCTGCGGATCGTCCGCCATGCCTCACGAACGGGTCCAAAATCCAGATCCTCCGAAGCAAACAGCTTCGCCGCGGAAGCGAGATGTTCCTCGCATGCGGCGATCTGGCCGCGCTGCGCCAACCTTGCCAGAAGAGCCACATGCGCACGCCCGTCGAACGGAGCGAGTTCCACCCACTTTTCCAGATGCGCTGACATTTCGTCGGCATCCGCCGGAAGCTTGTTGACGAGATGTTCCAGAATGGCGGCATGCCACGAGCGGAAGCGGCGGCGTTGCGCGATCAGCCAGCCGTTGAAATGCGGGTTGCGGTCGAGCTCCAGCCCGTCGAGGAAATCGCCGACGAATAGTCCGGACAGGGCCTGCAGCCGCTGCAGATCGAGCGTCTCGATCCCTCCAGCGGCGGCCGAAGCGATGTCGACGGCATCGACGGAAACCCCTTTCAGATCAAGCTCGATCGTGTCGCCAGGCGTTTCGATCCTGCGGCGATCCGGTTCGTCGAGAATGCCCCTGAGCTTACTGAGGCACCAGCGAAGCTCTCCCCTCGGATCGTTCGGCACATCCCACAGCAGCTCGCACAGACGGCTGCGGCCGACGGCATGCGGCGCAAGCGCCAGATAGGCGAAGAGCGCGCGCAACTTGCGCGATGCCGGCAGTTGCACGGTGGCGCCGTCGCGGATGACCGTCAGCGGTCCGAGCAGCCGCACGGACAGCCCGGCCGTTGCGCCGTCAAGGCTCGATCGAGCGGATTCCACGTGCGTTTCCACGCTTGTTCCCACGCTGGCCAGTTGTCCTCTGTTCTACCATCGAAAGCGATAGAGTGCATCCGGCAACGAATTTCCGCGCCGGACGTCGGCATTGCCTCCGGGCCGGACTGCCGACACAGGCACCTTACCGCGGCAAGGTCTCGAAACCTCGCCGCCCAAGCCGCCGGTTTGTAACCGGCTCGTGACGACAACAAAAAGAGGAGAGCAGACATGTTGCAGCAACGGAAAATCAGAACCACGGCGGGGCGCGGCCGCCTGTTCGATAGCATTATCGACACGGTCGGCGATACGCCGGTGATCAGGGTCAACAATCTCGGCCCCGATCATGTGACGATCTATGTGAAGGCCGAGTTCTTCAATCCGGCGGCGTCGGTGAAGGACCGGCTGGCGCTCAACATCATCGAGGAGGGCGAGCGCAGCGGCGCCCTGAAGCCGGGCCAGACGGTCGTCGAGGCGACCAGTGGCAACACCGGCATCGGGCTGGCGATGGTCTGTGCGCAAAAAGGCTATCCGCTGGTGGTGACGATGGCCGACAGTTTCTCCATCGAGCGCCGCAAGCTGATGCGCATGCTGGGAGCCAAGGTGGTGCTGACGCCGCGCGCCCAGAAGGGTTTTGGCATGTACAACAAGGCGGTGGAACTCGCCGAGGCCAATGGCTGGTTCCTGGCCCGCCAGTTCGAGACCAAGGCCAATGCCGCCATTCACGAGGCGACGACGGCGCGAGAGATCATCAACGACTTCGCCGGATCGCGGCTCGACTGCTTCGTCACCGGCTACGGAACCGGCGGCACCGTCGTCGGTGTCGGGCGCGTGCTGCGCCGTGAGCGTCCCGAAACCCGGATCGTGCTGGCCGAACCCGCCAACGCCCAGCTCGTCGGCAGCGGCAAGGCGCAGGAGCGCGGCGCCGACGGCGCGCCGGCCGCCAGCCATCCGGCGTTCGAGCCGCACCCGATCCAGGGCTGGACGCCGGACTTCATTCCCAACGTGTTGCAGGAGGCGGTCAATGCCAGCCTCTATGACGAGGTGATGCCTGTTCCCGGGCCCGAGGGCATCAAATGGGCCAAGGCGCTGGCGCAAAAGGAAGGGATTTTCACCGGCATCTCCGGCGGGGCGACTTTTGCAGTGGCGCGCCAGATCGCGGAAAAAGCTGCACCCGGCTCGGTGATCCTGTGCATGCTTCCCGACACCGGCGAACGCTATATGACGACGCCGCTGTTCGACGGCATCGAAGCCGAGATGGACACGGAGGAAACAGCCCTTTCGCGCTCGACGCCGGGATGCCAGTTCCCGGCCGAATGATTGCAATCGGGAGCGACGCGGATGGACGCCATGCTGATGGCCGCCGGCACTGCCGGTATGGTTGCCGAAGAAACGCTCGACCCGGTCGACTGGGCCGATGTGCAGGCGCTATCGCACCGGATCGTCGACGATGCCGTCGACTATCTGCGCGATGTCCGGGAACGCCCGGTGTGGCAGGACATGCCGGCGGAGGTAAGGGAATTCTTCGCGGCACCGCTGCCGCGGTCGCCTCAGCCGCTCGCCCAAGTCTATGGCGAGGTCACCGACAAGGTGATGGTCTATCCGATGGGCAACATCCATCCGCGCTTCTGGTCCTGGTATATGGGATCGAGCAATTTCACCGGGGCGCTCGGTGATTTCCTGGCGGCGATCCAGGGCTCCAACCTTGGCGGCGGCAACCATGCCGCCGCCCTGATGGACAGCCAGGTCGTCGACTGGTGCAAGCAGATGATGGGCTTTCCCCAATCGGCCAGCGGCACGCTGGTCAGCGGCGGCTCGATGGCCAACATCATCGGCCTGACGGTGGCACGTAACACCAGGGCGGGCATCGACGTGCGCGAGCATGGCGTTGCCGCCATCGAGAAGCCGCTGCGTTTCTATGGCTCGGATCAGCTTCACTCCTGCCACCGCAAGGCGGTGGAAGCACTTGGCCTTGGCAACAATGCGCTGCGCCGTATCCCGACCGACGCCGGAATGCGGATCGACATCGAGGCCCTGCGGGCGGCGATCACCGAAGATCGTGCGGCCGGGTTCAAGCCGGCGTGCATCATCGGCAATGCCGGCACGGTGAACACCGGAGCGATCGACAATCTGCAGGCGCTTGCCAAGCTGGCGCATGAGGAAGACGTCTGGTTCCATGTCGACGGCTGCATCGGCGCGTTGATCGCCATCGCGCCAGAGAATGCTCATCGCGTCGCCGGTATCGAATGGGCCGATTCGGTCGCGCTCGATCCGCACAAATGGCTGCATGCGCCGTTCGAGGTGGGCTGCGCGCTGGTGAGGGATGCTTCAGCGCATCGCAAAACCTTCGCGGTCACGCCGGAATATCTGGAATCGACGCCGCGCGGCCTCGCCTCCGGACACTGGCTGCATGATTACGGCCTGCAGACGTCACGTGGCTTTCGCGCGCTGAAAGTGTGGATGGCGCTGAAGGAGCACGGCATCGAGAAGTTCGGCCGCCTGATCGACCAGAACATCGCACAGGGCCACACGCTCGGAACGCTAATCGAGGCCGAGCCGCTGCTGGAACTGGTCGCGCCACCGAACATCAACATCGTCTGTTTTCGCTATCGTGGCGACGGGATTACGGGAGAGCGGCAAAAGGCGATCAACACCGAAATCATGCTGAGGCTGCAGGAAGAAGGCATCGCAGCCCTTTCGGATACGACGGTGCACGGCCAGCATTGCCTGCGGGTGGCGATCAACAACCACCGCACCCGGCGCGACGATTTGGACCTGCTGGTGCGGGAAACAGTGCGGCTTGGGAACGAGATACTGAGGCTTGGGATCGCCGGCTAAGGAACGTCAAACAAAGGCAATCGCTTCAGACAAATCACAGCGCCCAATTCGTGTGGGATGATCGACTGTTGATGTCGGCGCTGCCCCTCACCTGCCTGCCGGCATCCTCTCCCCGTAGAACGGGGAGAGGAGCGCTGTCATTGATCGCTCGCCCATCACGAACGTTGCAGAAAGAGCGCTGAGGTACGGCCAGCGGGCTTCTCCCCGTAAACGGGGAGAAGGTGCAGTCAGGCGGATGAGGGGGAGCGCAAACCTGAAACGACTACCCTGTGCCCCGCAACGAGGCTCACGCGTCGAGCCAGACGTTCTCGAAATGCTGCTCGAGCGACTGGTGCTGCTCGCAGCCATGCACGCCCTTGCGATAGGTCCGGTAGACCGAGCGCCAGTAGGGCTGGATGATGACGCCGGAGTCGCGCAAATTCTGTTCAATCTTGGCCATGATCTCCTTGCGGGCGCCGGCGTCGGGTGTGGCCAGCGCCTTGTCGAGCAGCATGTCGAACTCCGGATTGGCGTAGGCGGTCTCGTTCCACGCGGCGCCGGATCTGTAGGCCAGCGCCAGCACCTGGACGCCCAGCGGCCGGCCGAGCCACTCGGTGCAGGAGAAGGGATATTTGCTCCAGTCGTTCCAGAACGTCGCCGCCGGCAGCACGGTGCGTTTGACCTTCAGCCCAGCGTCGCGCATCTGCGCGGCGATGGCGTCGCCGGTGTTCTTCTGCCAGTCGACATCGACGGAGATGAGCTCGAATTCGTGGTCTGACTTGCCGGCCTCGGCAAGCAACTCCTTGGCTTGATCGACATCGCGGACGGCCGGGCCGATATCGGCGTATTCGGCATGCATCGGCCCGACATGGTGGTTCTCGGCCGGCTTGCCGCGGTCGTCCATGCCGATCTTCAGGATTGCGCTATTGTCGACCGCGAGTTGGGCGGCGCGCCGCACCCTGATGTCGTCATAGGGCGGATTGCCGACGTTGAAACGCGCGACGATGGTCGAGCCGGTGGCAAGTTCCGAATTGCTCAGATCCATGGCGTCCGTTTGCGACACAGTGTCGGCGGCGGTTTCGTGGTTGGTGTCGATCTCGCCCGATTCAAAGGCCGAGAACATGGCATTGGGATCGGAGCCGTAGTCGATCCATTGGATGCCGTCGAGATAGAAGTCGCCTTTCCACCATGACTTGTCCTTGCGGCGAACCTCGGCGCCGACCTCGGCGTCCCATTGCACCAGTTCGCAAGGTCCAGTGGTGATCGCCAGCGCCTTCAGCGGATCGCCTTCGCCATCGTAGCTGCGATGCATGATCAGCGCCGGATAGTCGGTCATGCCGGCAATCAGCGAAATGTCGGGCTTCGGCAGATTGAGCCGGACGGTAAAGTCGTCGACACGTTCGATGCCGCCGTCGACCGGCTTCTTGGTGGCGGCGTCGACCAGCGCCCCCATGCGCTCGGCGACCGAATTGCCGGCAACGCCGGCATCGCACCAGCGCGTGAGATTGTGGACGACATCGTCGGCGTTGAAGGTGTCGCCGTTCGACCAGGAGATGCCCTTGCGGATGTGCAGCGTGAGCACACGCGCGTCGTCGCTGGTCTCCCAGCTCTCGAGCAGCCACGGCTCGAAGGTGAAATCGCGATTCCAGCGCACCAGATGTTCGTTGCACTGGCGGGCGACATTGGACATTTCGACACCGTCGAAGGTGCGCGGATCCTTCCAGCCCTTGACGTTCATGGCGACGCGCAGGACGCCACCGCGCCTCGGCTCTTCGGCCGCCCTGGCAGGCGAGGGCGCAAGCCCGCCGAGCGCCAGCGCGCCGGCGGCGCTGACGCCAAGTGCGGCCATGGTGGCGAGATACTCGCGCCGGTTCATGCTGCCTTTCCTGAAGCCGTCGGCGACGGGCTCAGCCTGCGGATGCAACGCTCTGTCGGTCAACATGAATTTCATCGTCGATCCTCCCTGTCGGCGCCCGGCCGGCCGCTTCGCGGGGGCGGATGCGGTCGGCCGGCGCGCCTTTGGCCATGGGCAATGATAGTGCGGGCTTGAGAGGGGAAGTGTTCGGGTTTCCGCAGTTGTTGTGCGCTGTTCCGCAGGGGCAATGAAACAGAGAGGGTCAATATGAGGCAGTTGAGTCAGATAAAATGGGCATCCGACTCAAATTGGAAATGATCAACTGTCGATCTCGGCGCTGCCCCTCAACCCCCTGCCGGGGCCTTTCCCCGTAAAGGACGGGGAGAAGGGGCTTGGCCGCAACGATGGCGATCCCCTCTCCCCGTTGTTCACGGGGAGAGGTGTAAGGGGGTGAGGGGCAGCGCCAACGCTCTGGTGAGGGCGAAGGGGGCAAATCACACCAGCCTTGTCACTACAACCACTCGCCCTTGCCAAGCGTGGCGATGGCGGCGACGATGCGGGTGAACGCCTCGCTGGCCCGCGGCACGGTTTTGCGGGCGCGCAGGAAACTGTGCACGAGGCGCGGCTCTTCGTACCACCAGGCGCGACCGCCGGCGGCAAGGATGCGGTCGCGATAGGCTTCGCCGTCCGACGACAGCGGGTCGCATTGCGCGGTGACGACGACCGTCGGCGGCAGGCCAGAGAAATCATTGTCGCGCAGCGGCAGGAAGGTCGGGTCGGCTGGCGACTGTTTCTTGCCGGAGCGGACCTGCCTGTAAAATTCGATGTCGCTGAGTGTCAGCAGCGGCGCCTCGGCGTGCTCGACATAGGAGCCGGCGCTCTCTTTGCCGCCTGGCTCAGGACCGCCCAGATCGGGATAGATCAGCACCTGGCCGATTGCGGGGCGAGGATGATGGCGCGTCGCATGCGCCACCCCAGCGGCAAGATTGCCGCCGGCGCTCTCGCCGCACAGCACGATCGGCAGGCCGGCTGTCGCCGCCGCCCATTCGAACACCGCCAGCGCATCGTCGAATGCGGCCGGATGCAGATGTTCGGGTGCCAGCCGGTAGTCGGCGGACAGCACGGCAAAGCCGGTGTCGGCGCAGATCTCGGCGCAGATGTCGTCATGGCTGTCGAGCCCGCCAAGCACGAAGCCGCCGCCGTGATAATAGACGACCATCGCTTGCGGCGCCTTGCCCGCGAGCTGGTAGCGCCGGATCGGGATCGCATGGCTGCCGGCGGCAACCGTGCCGTCGCTGGCTTCGACACCTGCGGGAATGCCTGCGTGGAACGCCCGGCACATCGCGTCATAGACCGACCGCTGCTTGTCGACCGGCAGGTCCATGCCGGGCGGATACCATGCATTGACCCGGTCGATATAGGTCCACAGCGCCGGGTCGAGCAGCGTCGCGTATTTTCCGCGCTTTGCTGTCTCGGGCTTTGCGGCATCGCTGACCATCGCCATCCGGTCCCACCAAATCCGCTGGAAGCGTCAGAGCTCTTCGTAGAGCTGGGCCGCGTTTTCATAGGTAAAGCGCAAAGGCACCGAGCCCACGACCTGCCATGCATCGACCGTCTCGCCTGCCATCAATCGGCAAGCGCCTTCGGTCGTGGTCACGGCGCCGCCATAGAGCCGGTTGGCAAGGTTGAGGATCGCGGTCTGGTGCATCGCCGTGCTGCCGCTGCCGCAGGCATCCTTGACCAAAAGCACGCGAAAGCCTGACGATACCGCATCCCTGACGGTGGCGTCGATGCAGGCCTCGGTCCACACGCCGGCAACGACCAGCCACTCGATCCCTTTAGCCTTGAGCCGGCCGCCGGCAGGGCCCGCACCGAAGGCGCTGGCCTCAGTCTTGACCAGCATCATCTCGCCGGCGACCGGCGCCACTTCCGGACAGATCGCCGTCAGCGGATCGTCCTTGTCGGAGAAAGCCGACCTGCCATTCGCATCGACTGGATGGAACCGCCGGGCCTCCCTGGTGAGATCGACGATATAGGCCGAATGATAAAGCAGCACATCATTGGCCCGCGCGGTCGCCTGCAGGCGCTGGACGTTAGCGAGAATGTCGCCAAAACCCTCGACCAGATAGCGCTTGTCCTGCCGATGCTCCTCCTGGAGATCGACGAAAACCGCGGCCGCCGTGCCGCGTTCGATGGAAATGGGCGTTTTCATGCGACCGCGCCTGGCTTCCCGGCCAACGCTGTTCCTTTCGGTGGGCTACCGCAAGCCGTGGAGATTGGCTGACGCCTAGGGCGAAGCAGGAGCGAAGCTCCGTCGCGGAGACTCTGGGATCCATGCCGTGACGGCTGTCGAGGAGTGCGGCGGAGCAGAATTCCGCACCGCAGCAGCGCTCTGAAGTCACGACATGGATCCTGGGGTCTGCGCCGCGCCGCTGCGCTCCTTGCTCCGCCCCAGGACGACGAAGCGAAGGGTGTTTGGGACAGTCGCCAAGGCCTGCGACCGGTCAAACGCGTCCGGCTATCAAAACTTCTGCGCGAGGGAACGAGCGTCAAACCTGTTTCTCCAGGAAATCGTCTTCATAGGGAAAGCGCGACAGTAGCTCGCTGCCGGTTTCGGTGACCAGGATCTCGTCCTCAAGCTTGACGCCCTCGCGTCCGCCTTTCTCGCCGATATAGCTCTCGACGCTCACCACCATGCCAGGCACGACAAAACCGTCGCGGCCATAGGTCTCGTAGTCCATGGCATGCGCGATGAACGGCGTCTCGCCATGCATGCCGACGCCGTGCATGACAGACGTATAGCGCTGGTCGACGAAGCGGTCCGGGATCTTCCAGGCCTTCTCGGCGATCTCACGAAACGCCATGCCCGGCTTGACGATCGAGATGTTGTGCTGAACCTGGTCGTGGGCCATGCGGTAGAGCGATTTCTGATAATCCGTCGGCTTGCCCGGCCCGCAGCGGAAGGTGCGCGAGAAGTCCGAATAGTAGCCGTAACAGCCGATCGTATCGGTATCCAGCGCCAAAAGCTCGCCCGGCCTGATCTTGCGGCCGCTGGCTTCGTTGAACCACGGGTTGGTGCGCTGGCCGGAGGTCAAGAGGCGGGTTTCGATGAACTCGCCGCCTTGCCGGATCACTTCGTGATACATGATGGCGAACAGATCGTTTTCGGAAACGCCGGGTTTGATCGCCTCACGCACTGCATAGACGGCGGCCTCGGCGCCGGCCATCGACACCTGCAGGCATTTTACTTCCTCCGGCGTCTTCACTGCCCGCACGGCGAGAATTTCACCTTGGCAATCCCTGACCTCGCAGCCGCGCTTTTCCAGCGCCAGCGCCTGCAGATGGCCGCAGCGGTCGAGGCCGAGCTTCATCGAGCCGCCGCCATGCGCCTTGAGCAGTTCGGCGATCTCGTCGGCGAATGGACCTGCGGTTTCGTCGTCGCGGCCCGACACCGAAGACCACACCAGCTTGGACGGCCGCGCCTCGTCGATCGTGTCGAGCACCATCGAGACATGGTAGCTCTGCGGGTACTCGAACAGCACAATCGGCCCCGATGCAGGGATGAAGAAGTAGCGCGTCGAGTTACGCAGGAAATAGCCGAACATGTTGCGCGAGCCGGTGGCGTAGCGCTGGTTGTAGGGATCGAACAGCACGACGGCGCCATAGCCGGCCTCGCGCATCCAGGCGCGCAGCCTGGCCAGCCGCCCCTTGCGCAGCGCGTCCGCATCGATGAAGGACGGCTCGGTGTCGGACAGCCACATGCCGCCGGCCGGGTCGGCGGCCGGCGGGTGGCGCATGCGGTCCTTGAAGTCGACGTCCTCGGTGCTGTCGGGGTCGAAAACGACGATGCTCATCGGGTGCCTCCTGGAGGTGGAGAAGATGAGCCATGCGCCGCGCAGAGGCTGTGCGGGATGCCGCAGATGTTATGCCGGATGCCGCTTGAAGTCGTTCCGTAGCGCTCTACGAAGGCCCCTGTCGCGCCAACGTCTCGCAAGACCTAATGCCTCCGCGCCACCTTCGGCGCGTGCCCATGCTCCTCCCGAAATGCCCGCGCAAAACTCGACATCGAGGCGAAGCCGCAGGCCAGCGCCACGTCACGCACCATCAGCGTCGAATGCGCCAGGAGATCGGCGGCGCGCTTCAGCCGCAGGCGGCGGTAATAGCCGTTGGGCGAGATGCTGAGCTCTGAGCGGAAGTTTCGTTCGAGCTTGTCGGAGGAGACGCCCAGCTTCACAGCCAGCTCCGCCATCCCGAGCCGCTCCTCCACCGCATCCTCCATGATGGCGATGGCCGACAGCACCAGTTCGTTCTGGACGCCGGTGCGTAAGCGCAGCGGCATCAGCTTGCGGTCGACGCTGGAGCGCAGCGGGCTGTGCACGAACCATTCGGCGACGCCGGCGGCAAGTTCGGCGCCATAGTCTGATGTGATGATCTCCAGCATCATGTCGAGGCTGCCGACGCCGCCGGCCGAGGTGAAGCGCTTGCGGTCGATGACGTAGAGATCGCGCCTGAGCTCGATGTCCGGAAAGGCCTCGGTGAAGGCGGCCTGGCTGGTCCAGTGCAAGGTGCAGGCATGGCCGTCGAGCAGGCCCGCGCGGGCAAGGAAGAACGCGGCATCCGCCACCGCGCCGATATGGGCGCCGCCGCGCAGGCTCCTGCGGATCCAGCTCACGACATTGTCGGCGACGAGATGATCGGCATTGCCGCCCGAGCAGACGACGACGCGGTCGACCTTCGGCGCATTTTCGGCGAAGAAGCCGGGCTGGATGACGACGCCGTTCGAGGCCTCGACCGGCCCCTCGGCGGCGCCGACGATGATCCAGCGGTAGCATTCTCGCTTCGCCAGCACATTCGCCGCGCGCAGCGGCTCGATGACCGAACTGAACGCCATCATCGGAAAGCCGGGGAAGACCAGCACGGCGAAGGTCAGGGGGTCGGCAGCCGTCGGTTGGTGGTGCTGTCGGTTGTTCATTGCTTCGGAGTCAGGCGAACTGAGGCATCGTGGCGCTACAATTCCGCCCAGATGCGGCTCAGGTCAATTACCTATTCCGGAGCGTTGGCGCCGCCCCTCATTGCCCTGCCGGGCATTTCTCCCCGTATAGTGACGGGGAGAAAGGGGCAGCTGCGGCCTCGGCGCTTGTTCTGTGGCGTAGATTAGCGAAATCATAAACGAAGTCGTCCCTCTCCCCGTCGCTATACGGGGAGAGGATGCCGGCAGGCAGGTGAGGGGCAGCGCCGCATCGACAATTGTCCGTCTCAGCACAAGTCCTCCGACACGACTGCTTCCGCTCAACTCGCCAGCGCCTGATCCAAATCCGCAATCAGATCATCGCCATCCTCGATCCCCGCCGACAACCGCACCAGCGAATCAGAAATCCCAATCTCGGTGCGTTTTTGCGCCGGGATCGAGCCGTGCGTCATCAGCGCCGGGTGCTCGATCAGGCTTTCGACGCCGCCGAGGCTCTCGGCCAGGGTGAACAGCTGCGTGTGTTCGAGGAAGCGTTTTGTCCCGGCAAGGTCGCGGTCGAGCTCGACTGTGATCATGCCGCCGAAGGCATGCATCTGGCGCCTGGCGATGGCATGCTGCGGGTGGCTGGTGAGACCGGGATAGATGACCCGGCGGATGTCGGGGCGGCTTTCCAGCCAGTGCGCGATCTTCTGGCCGTTTGACGAATGGCGCTCCATCCTCAGCGCCAGCGTCTTGAGGCCGCGCAGCGCCAGAAAACTGTCGAACGGCCCGGAAATGGCGCCGATGGCGTTCTGCAGGAATTTCAGCCGGTCGGCGAGATCCTTGTTGTCGCCGACCACGGCGACGCCGCCGACCATGTCGGAATGGCCATTGAGGTATTTCGTCGTCGAGTGGACTGATATGTCGATGCCGAGCTCCAGCGGCCGCTGCAGATAGGGGCTGCAGAAGGTGTTGTCGGCGACCGAGAGCACACCTTTGCGCCTGGCCAGTGCCGCGACAGCTTCGAGATCGACGACGCGCAGCAGTGGATTGGTCGGCGTCTCGACCCACAGCAGTTTGGTTTCCGGGCGGATCGCCGCTTCGACCGCGTCAAGATCGGTGAAGTCGACGAAGTCGACCTGGAGGTTGGCCGAGCGTTTGCGCACCCGCTCCAGCAGCCGGAAGGTGCCGCCATAGATGTCGTCGGTGGCGACGACATGGGCGCCGGAATCGAGCAGTTCGAAAATGGTGGCGATCGCCGCCAGACCCGAGGCGAAAGCGAAGGCGGCTGCGCCGCTTTCGAGATCGGCCACCGCGCGCTCGAAGGCGAAGCGGGTCGGGTTCTGGCTGCGGGCATATTCAAAACCCTTGTGCACGCCCGGGCTCTGCTGGCCATAGGTCGAGGTCGCATAGATCGGCACCATCACCGCGCCCGTCGTCGGGTCGTGGCTCTGGCCGCCATGGATCGTGCGCGTCGAGAAGGCCAAACGGTTCCTGCCCGATACGGTGGCTTTGATGGTCATCGTGCGCGGCGCCTCAGATGGTTGATCAGGTCGATGCGGGTTATCAGGCCGATGAATTCGTCGCCGTCGAAGACGATCGCGACCTCGTTGCGGTCGAACACCGGCAGCAGCGCGTCCAGCGTCTGGCTGGCCTGCAGCGTGTGCAAATTGGCGGTCATGGCCGTGCGCACCGGGGCCTTGAAGCGGTCCCAGCGGCTGTCATAGGGGCCTTCGACGTGGGCGAGGATATCGCTTTCGTCGACGATGCCGACCAGCTTGCCGTCGTCCAGCACCGGCAATTGCGAGACATCCGAGCGGCGCATGCGGCCATAGGCGTTGAGCAGGCTTTCGTCCGGGCCGACAGACACGATGTCGCCGGTGCGGTGTGTGCGCATCACCAGATCGCGCAGGTCGCCATGCTGCTCGTGCTCGGCGAGGCCCTGCTCGATCAGCCAGAAGTCGTCGAACACTTTCGACAGATATTTGTTGCCGCTGTCGCAGACGAAGGTGACGACCCGCTTCGGCACGGTTTGCTCGCGGCAATAGCGAAGCGCCGTCGAAAGCAGGGTGCCGGACGACGAGCCGGCGAGGATGCCCTCCTTGGACAGCAGGTCGCGCACCGCCAGCATGCTCTGCTTGTCGGTGATCGAGTAGGCCTTTTTGACCAGCGACAGATCGGCATTGGGCGGCACAAAATCCTCGCCGATGCCTTCCACGGTCCAGCTTCCGGCCTCTTGCATCTTGCCGGTCTTGATCAACGGCGCCAGCACCGAGCCGACCGGATCGGCGAGAATCATCTCGGTCTTCGGCGAGACCTTTGCGAAGTAGCGGCCAAGCCCGGTCAGCGTGCCGCCCGAACCGACGCCGACGACCACCGCGTCGACGTCGCCGTCGAGCTGCGAATAAATCTCGGGACCGGTCGTGGTTTCATGGGCGTCCGGATTGGCCGGATTGGCGAACTGGTTGGCATAGAAGGCGCCGGGCAGCTCGGCGGCGATCTTTTCGGCGATGTCCTGATAGTATTCGGCGTGACCCTTGCCGACATCGGAACGGGTCATGCGCACTTCCGCGCCGAGCGCCCGCAAATGCTGGATTTTTTCGCGCGACATCTTGTCGGGCACGACCAGGATGATGCGGTAGCCCTTGGGGATGCCGACCTGGGCGAGGCCGAGACCGGTGTTGCCGGCGGTCGCCTCGACGATGGTGCCGCCGCGCTTCAGCTTGCCCTGTTTTTCGGCGGCGGCAATCATCGACAGCGCGATGCGGTCCTTGATCGAGCCACCGGGATTCTGGCTTTCGAGCTTGATGAACAGTCGGCACTTGCCGACGTCGAATTTGGTTAGCTCGATGACCGGCGTCTGCCCGATCAGGTCGAGAACCGATGCATAGGGCGGACGCAGACGAGACGATGGACTGTCCGAATGGGCACTGCCCGAGGGGGAACTGTCGGGTGCGGCGATCTTATGCTTGCTCATATCAGATGCTCCATGGTCAAGCGACCGCCTTGGGCAGGCTGTCAGCCTATCGTCTTTTCCAGCCGTTTGCAGTCTGAAAGAAGATAGATCGTGCCAATCCGTTGGCCAGACGGGGAATGGGATTCCAGTCTTCAGCTGCTGGTGGTCTCAACCCAAACACCTTCTGCAGCAATCCTTCCCACCCCCTCTGCCATCAACAGATTCTGCCTCACCCCAGCAACCGCTTGCTCAGACGCGCGCACTGGACGCGAATATCGGGAATGGCGTCGATCTCGAAGAAGGTGCCGCGCGTCAGCGGCCCGACCGCGAGGATCTTGGCCGATACGGTGCCGTCGCTGGCGATGACCTCGCAATTGTCTGATACGTCGAGGCCAAGGCGCAGCGGATCCGGCCGGGCCAGCCCGCGGTCGACCAGCGACCGCACCACGCTGTTAGAGGTGGTCGAGATGTCCCTGGCGATGCCGGTGCAATCGTAGATGCGGGCGACGTCGCATGTTTCGAGACGCTGCGTGTGGCGCGACTGGAATTGCACGGTGAATTCGTCGCCCGCCGCGATGCCGACGACACGCCCGGCGACAAGCCGGATGCGGCCCGATTGAACCGCCTCGGTGACGCGGGCGTAGACCTGTGGCGCCATGCGATGGCGGTGGATGTCCCACCATGCCTTGGTGTGCTCGACAAAGCGGCGCTTGGCCGAAGACGGCCAGTTCTGCCAGATCTTCTGGTTGAATGGCCTGAGACCGTCGACGACGTCGCGCCAGTCGATGCCGGCCTTCTGGTTTTCCCGGATCAGGTCGCGAAACCAGCCGACAAAATAAGAAAGCTGGGTGCCGAGCGGAATGTCGGCGACGTCGAGCTTGATCGGATTGCCCTTGCGGTGCGGCGAAGGCAGCAGGCCGCGCCGTGACACCGCAATAATCTCACCGCGATGGCCGCGCTGTTCGAGCGACAGGAACGCATCGACCATGCTCAAGCCGGTGCCCAGCACCAGGACTCGGGCTTCCGGGTCGAGCGTGGTGTCGGCTTCCGATCCCATCCTGATCGCATGGCCCTGGCCGGCGCCCGGCTCCTCGTCGTGCCCGGTCGCCAGCACGGCAAGGTGGGCGACGACGCTGGTGCCGTTGGCCAGCGTCACCTCGGCCCCGGACCCGGTCGGCGAGATCGTCAGGCTTTCTTCGCGGATCAGGCGAAGACGCCCCGTCTCGCGAGCCTCGAGCTCGTCCAGCAGCTCCTTCAGGTAGCGGGCATAGACGCTGCGCGGCGCGTAGACCGGCGCCTGCTCTGGGGTTGCCAGGCCGCATTCAAGCAGCCAGCGCCAGAAATTGCCGGGATCGTCGGCATAGGCGCTCATGCCGGCCGCGCTGACATTCAGCACATGCGCCGACAGCAGCGTGGAATAGGCGATGCCCTGGCCGAAATGCGGGCGCTTTTCGATCAGGGTGACACGAAGATCCGGATTGGGCGATTTCAACAGATGCGCGGCAAGGACGACGCCGCTGGCGCCGCCGCCAACGATAACGATAGAATTCGGGACGGTCGAATTTGCGCGCCCGGTCATGAGCGCACCAATTGTCTCGGGAGCCGTCGGTCCCGGCTCAGGCCTGGATTTTCAACGCAGCCGAAAGGTCTTCGTCGCCGGCGATATCGCGCATCTCGGCGAGGCTGCGCTGATCCAGCACCTCGGCGATTGCTTGCCGGACCTCGAGCATCAGATGTCGGACTTGGCATGTCGCCTCGTTGCAGTCTTCACAGCGCTGATACCGGGTGCGGCTGGCGCAGGGAATGGGGGCAAGCGGCCCGTCGAGCACGCGCACGACGTGGCCGATCTTGATTTCATCCGCCGGCCGCGCCAGGCGATAGCCGCCCTCCTTGCCCTTGCGGCTCTGGACGAAACCGGCGTTGCGCAGCTCAACCAGGATGGCATCGAGAAATTTCTTCGGGATGTTGTTTCCGGTGGCGATATCGCCAACAAAGGCGAGCTGTCCAACCGGCAGCCGCGCAAGATGGACGAGCGCCTTGAGGCCGTACTTGCCCTTTTTCGTGAGCATAGACCGAGCGTTTTCCTGTCGTGCGATGGCGCAGAGGCACCGGTTGCGAAGCGAATAGTGCGCCCCCCGCGTCCAAGCCTGTATGACACATAAATTCTAGTAACATGATATACAAGCGGGCACCGTTGATTTTGCTTCGTTTTCAGCCGTTGAGGCTATTTGCCGGAGGTTCTTCCTCCTGCGAGACACGCCAATTGGACAGCCAGCGCTCGACATGATGCTGCAGGCGATCGCCGCGAAATGGACATCGCTAATCATTCTCTCAATTCCTGCAATGTTGATAAGACTACTATACTAATCCCGAATACAGGGACCGGTTTTCAAATCCTCGACTAATCCCGAATACAGGGACCGGTTTTCAAATCCTCGGCTATTCGCAGCATTGATTTGCCTAAGGTGGGTCCAAAACAGGAAATGCTTTGTGGCGGGCGCACATTCGGCGGTCGACCGAAACGCCGCCAAACCCTGAGGTGGTTCGAGTGTCAGGGGCGCGAACGGTTCGCCCACACCAGGCCGCCCAGGCCGACCAGCGCAGTGATGATACCGATATAGAGCCATTGCGATTGGCCGGTCATGAAGCTGCCGCCGACGAGGCCGCTGCCCTGCAGCGACCACAGCGCGCCGAGGGCGAGCACGACCAACGCCAGCAGATTCTTGATCAATCTCATCGCCGGAATTTCCTTTCCAAGTCGATCGTCAATTCAGCCATGACCGCGATGGCAAAGCGAAAGGAGGCGACCCGATCGTATTCGCTTCTGCTTGTATATCGACGTCGGATATCGAGACGAAGACCATCGGGGATACGCGGCGACGCCGAATAACCTCTGACAAAGTGTTTCCCACCGTCTCCAAACGTGTACTTTAGTCATGGAACCGCCAGATGACTGCCGCATTTCGTACCACATTCGATCCTTAACGGCCGGGTCTGTCAAACGGAGCCACTTGCCACAGATGACGAAACCAAACCGGACCGCGCTTGTCGCGGCGACGATTGCGGCTGGCCTGATGGTCGGCGCATCCACCTCCCCTGCCGCCGCGCAATGCGGCCGCGCCTCCTGGTACGCGCTGTACTCGAAGACCGCTTCCGGCGAGCGGATGAACCCGTCGGCGCTGACCGCCGCGCACCGTACCTTGCCTTTTGGCACAAAGCTGAAGGTGACCAACCGCAAGAACGGCCGCAGCGTCGTCGTGCGCATCAACGACCGCGGCCCGTTCATCAAGGGGCGTGTGATCGATCTGTCGAAGGGCGCCGCCAGCCGGCTCGGCTTCATAAGTTCGGGCCATACTTCCGTGTGCACCGACCGCGTGTGATGCTTGTAGTGTCCGGCCTGAGCCGGACACGCCTTGCCTCGTTTACGCCTTCGCAACCGCACAATAAGCCGGCTGCCGCCGTTCAAGCCGGTTTTCAACACCTTAGACGAAAGTATCAGCATAAATCACGGCACCTGACGTATTGCATCGCAGCAGTTTGTTGTTAACCTCCCGCGAGATTCAAGGCTCGGCACTGCTGTCGTCCCTTCGGTCGCAGCAGCGGGGTTCTCGATGTTCTACCAGTTCTACGAATTGAACCACGCCGCCGTACAACCGGCCCGCCTCTATGCCGATGCGGTGCGTATGTTCTACACCAATCCGCTCAATCCATTCACGCACACGTCCTGGGGCCGCTCGATCGCGGCAACGGCCGAATTGTTCGAGCGCACGACGCGCCGCTACAGCAAGCCGCAATTCGGCCTGACCAAGACGGTGGTCGACTGGAAAAGCGTCGATGTCACCGAAAAGACGGTGTGGTCGCGGCCGTTTTGCAATCTCCTCCGTTTCGAGCGGGCGACCCCCGCCGGCCGCCGCCCTGATCCGAAGCTGCTGATCGTGGCGCCGATGTCCGGCCACTATGCGACGCTGCTGCGCGGCACGGTCGAGGCGATGCTGCCCCATGCCGATGTGCACATCACCGACTGGGTCGATGCCCGCATGGTGCCGCTGGCGGATGGCAGCTTCGACCTCGACGACTACATCGATTACATCATCGACATGCTGCATGCGCTGGGACCCGATACCCATGTCATGGCGGTATGCCAGCCTTCGGTGCCGGTGCTGGCGGCGGTGGCGCTGATGGAAACGCGCGGCGACCCGTTCGTCCCCTCGACGATGACGCTGATGGGCGGGCCGATCGATACCCGCCGCAATCCGACAGCGGTCAACCTTCTGGCCGAGGAAAAGGGCATCGACTGGTTCCGCGACAACGTCATCATGCAGGCGCCGTGGCCGGTGCCCGGCTTCGGCCGTGAGGTCTATCCCGGCTTCCTGCAGCTTTCGGGATTCATGAGCATGAATCTCGACCGCCACATCATCGCCCACAAGGACTTCTTCATGCATCTGGTGAAGCATGATGGCGACAATGCTGAAAAGCACCGCGACTTCTATGACGAATATATGGCGGTGATGGATCTGACGGCGGAGTTCTACCTGCAGACGGTCGACACGGTGTTTGTCCGCCATGCTCTGCCCAAGGGAGAAATGATGCATCGCGGCGTCGCCATCGACCCCTCCGATATCCGCAATGTCGCCCTGTTCACGGTCGAGGGCGAGAACGACGACATTTCCGGTCTCGGCCAGACCCAGGCCGCGCACGACCTCTGCATCAACATCCCCGCGGACAGGCACGCTCACTACATGCAGCCGGCGGTCGGCCATTACGGCGTCTTCAACGGCTCGCGCTTCCGCTCCGAAATCGTGCCGCGCATCGTCGACTTCATCACCAGCTATGGCCGCCAGACCCGCGTTGCGGTGAGGCCGAAGCTGGTTCGCACCGCCAAAAAGTAAAGATGTAGCCTTGTGAGTCCCGGATGGCAGCCCAGTTCAAGTCGACCTGTTGCACAATAGCCGCTGTTTCGGCCGCGCGGGTAACCATGTCGCAAATCTGGCCGTTGGTATAATTGACAGGGACTGTAGATCGCCCTTAACCTTTCATTAACAACAAGGGACGAGGGGGACAATGATTTCCTCACCAATGGCGAGAAGGCTGCGCGCGTGCGCCCTGTTAGGGCTGGCACTTGCGGCAGGCTGGTCTACGGCGGCTTCGGCGGGACCAATGGCAACCGGCGGGCCGACATCGCAGCCGATCGGCCATTACGATTTCTGCAAGACCAGTCCGGCCGAATGCTCGATCCATCCGGGCAATCTCGCCCCGGCCACCATGAGCGGTGCGCTCTGGCGCAAGATGCTCAGCGTCAACGCCAAGGTCAACGCCGCCGTCAAGCCGATAAGCGACATCGACATTTATGGCAAGGACGAGGTCTGGGCCTATCCCGTCAAGGGCGTTGGCGACTGTGAGGACTATGTCCTGGAAAAGCGCCGCGAATTGAACCGCTTGGGCGTTTCCTACGCCAATCTTCTGATGACCGTCGTGCGCAAGCCGGACGGTGAGGGCCACGCCGTGCTGACCGTGCGCACAAGCAAGGGCGACTACGTCCTCGACAATCTGGACGGAAAGGTCCGCTCGTGGGACCGGACCGGCTATCGCTTCCTCAAGCGGCAGGCGATCGACAATACCGGCCGCTGGGTCTCGATCCGTGATGGCCAGCCGGTTCTGGTTGGCGCGGTTCAGTAGCAGGCCGTCACTTTGGCTGCTTCAGCGCGGCGCGGATCGATGCAGTGATGCGGCGAAGCTCCGCTTCGTCGAGTTTTTCGATGTTTTCGGCCAGAACATTGGCAAGCTCGGTGGCAGCGGGGCTGAGGCCCGACGTGTCGAGCTTCACCCGTGGGTGCGAGGTGTCCGCCAGCCGCTCGAGTTCTTCGGCATCGTCCCATATGACATTGAAATAGCCGATGATCTTCTGGATCAGCGTCCAGGTCGGCGCGCCACGGCGGCCATGCTCCAGCGCCGACAAATAGGCGGCGCTGACGCCGATCGCCTCGGCCATGGCCTTCTGACTGACACCGCGTTGGCTTCGCAGGGCGCGAAGCTTTTCGCCGAACGGGGTCACAAGTGCATCCTCATGGGGTGCATCCTCATTAGCGCCGACGCCGCAGGCGGACGTAGAGCGCGCCCGAGCCGCCATGGTTGCGGGCAGCATGGTCGTGACTGGAGACAAGCGGCCTGAAAGGGGGTGTCGACAGCCAGGCGGGCACGGCGCGCCGCAAGATGCCGTCGCCGCCCGACGACGAACCCTTGCCGGTGATGACCAGCACATAACGGATGCCCCCGGCATGCGCCCGGTGCAGGAAGGAAAACAGCAGCGAATAGGCTTCGTCCTGGCTCAGGCCATGTAGGTCGACGCGGCCTTCGATCGGCAATCGGCCCTTCGACAGTTTTTCCAGCGTCGGTTCGTCGATCACATGCGAGACATGCTGCGCCTTTGCTTTCGTGGCCGCAGCAGGAGCCATCGCCTGGACACGCGGCGGTGGCTTCGTGTCATCACCGACGTCCGGGCCGATAGCCGGGATGTCGCTGGCGGACTTGCCCTTCAGCGGCTTGGCCGTGCGCGCCACCAGGTTCCACAGGACCCGATCGTCCTCGCTCAGCCTGTCGATGCGCCGGGTCATCGCCCCGCTCCCGGTACAAGCGGGCGCGGTATCAGCGCGTAGAAATCGGCAGGGTTGCGGACAACGCCGGCGATCTCGCCGGCCGCATGTCCCGTTCCGGCGAACAGGTCGCCGCGGGCCGGCCCGGTAATGGCCGAGCCGGTATCCTGCGCGATCATCAGTCGCCGGAACGGCTTGTCGTCGAAAGCGGTCAGCGACGGCCCATCGATGTAGAACGGCGTGCCGAATGTATGCAGCAGACGGTCGACAGCGACGGAGCGGCCCGGCGTCAGCGGCACTTTTGCGCCAGCGATCGGCCCGAGTTCCGGGTCGTCGACAGCCGCCTCGCGGAAGAAAATATAGGAGCGGTTGCGCCACAGGATCTCGTCGATGCGATCCGGATGCGCCTTGAACCAGGCGCGGACCGACTGCATGGTCACCGCTTCGAGCGGGATTTCGCCTAATTCACTCAGGATCTTGCCGGGTCCGGTAAAGCGCTGGCCGGATTTGGCGGCATAGGTGACGCGGCAAAACCGGCCGTCGGTCATGGTGAGCCTGGCTGCACCTTGCACGTGAATGAAGAAGGCGTCGATCTTGTCGGCTAGCCAGGCGATTTCCAGACCCTTGCCAGCCAAGCGCTTGCCGACGAGCGCGCCGCGCTCGATCTCGCCGCGGTCGAAATACTCGACCGGCCCGTTCGGCGTGGCGCGGCCGAAGGCGAGATAGGGATCCATGCCGGGCGGCCGGTTGACGTCGTCGATGTCGACGAGATCGGCCGGGCGCGACAGCAGCGGCACCGCAAATCGTTCGGTTCGCACCGATGAAGCGTCGACCACCGGTTCATAGAAGCCGGTGACGAGGCCGGTGCCGCCGCTTTCGCCCCCTATGTGCGCCGGGATGAAATGATGCTCGAAGAAGGCGCGGGCTTGCGCCCGGTCGGTTGGCGAAACGGTGCGGGCTGCAGCGTAGGCCTCGGTGAAGGCATTGAAATCGACGCCGAGCCCGCCGGAGCGATAGGGTTTTGTCAGGACATGAAAAGCCGAGCGCCGGAAAGCCGCGAACGCGGCCAGATGGTCGTCCTCGTCCCAACCGGGCAGATCGTCAAAGGATTTTTCGCGGAACGCCTGAGATAGCGACACCGGAGCCTCGCCGTGGTCCGGGCTCAGTCTTCTTCTTCGGTGGCGACGAGCTTCCAGTTCGGGTCGCGCGAGCGCGTATCGCGGGCGAAGGTCCAGACATCCTTGACCTCGGCGACGGTTTCGGGATCGCCGTCGATGACGGCGCCGGCCTTGTCGCGCGTCGCCGAAATTAGCTCGCTGACGATGCGCAGCGTGATATGCGCCTCGCTGCCCTTCATCTCGGCGGAAACGATGTCGGCCTTGTCGATGCCGACGAAGGAGGACTGGATCTTTTCCGATTTCGCCTCGCGGTCGCCGATGGCCGCGACAAAGCCGTCATAGACCTCGCGCGACAACAGGTTCTTCAGCGTCTTGCGGTCGCCATCGGCATAGGCCATCACGATCATTTCATAGGCCATCTTGGCGCCATCGACGAAGGTCTTCGGGTCGAATGCCGGATCATTGTCCTTGATCGCGCGCAGTCCCTTGTTGAGATCGGTGTCAGGCTTGGCGAAGGCGTCGATCGCCGCATAGGCGTCGATTGCCGGCTCTCCCGGCGCTCGCTTGCGCGGCAGCGAGACCACATTCTCCGGCTTCTGGGTGTCGTCGCGCGTCCGGCCCGCCGTATAGGGATCGAAGGGCGGGCGCTCACTGCCGGTGCGGCGGCCGAGCACATTGCGCAGCTGGAAAAAAATCACAACCGCCGCAACCAGAAAGAAAATCGTGCCGAAGTCGAAGAATCCCATATCTTCCGCCAATCAATCCCTACTCCGGCCGGACCGCCCGGCCAGGCAATGGCTGCGGTCGCATAGCGTTCAACATCCAAAGCATATAGAACGCAAGGTGCAATCATTCAAATTAAAGGCAGGCATACCTATCTAAAAGAGCCAGTGCCAGCGGCGATTGCCCGCAGGCCGGCAAAACATGGAAACGATCGGTCAAGATTTGCGCATTTCGCTGCTTCCCCTGTTCATCCTCGCGCTTCCGCTGCTGGAGATCGCTGGTTTCGTCGTTGTCGGCCGCCAGGTCGGCGCCCTGGCGACGGTCGGCCTGGTGCTGGCTTCGAGTATCGCCGGCGCGCTGTTGTTGCGATACCAGGGTTTCGGCGTCATGACCCGGGTCCGGGCCGAGATGGACGCCGGCCGTGATCCAAGCCGCCAGCTCGCGCATGGCGCCATGATCGTGCTGGCCGCGATCCTGCTCATCATTCCCGGCTTCATTACTGACATTTTCGGCATTCTGCTGTTCCTGCCGCCGGTTCGCGACCTTGCCTGGCGCCTGTTGAAAGGCCGCATCGTGCTGGCGACCAATTTCAGCACCGGCGGGTTCAGGGCCCGGCAACGCGACAAGACCATCGACCTTGACGACAGCGACTATTCGCGCGGCGACGACTACAAGCGCGGCCCGGATCACAATTCTCCCTGGCGCCGCCTAAAGGACGAGTAGCTCGCCTTGAGGACGAGTAGGGTCGGCAAACGCCTCTGGGACGAGTAGGTCGGCAAACGCCTCTGGGACGAGTAGGTCGGCAAACGCCTCCGGGACGAGTAGGTCGGCAAACGCCTCTGGGACGAGTAGGTCGGCAAACGCCTCCGGGACGAGTAGGTCGGCAAACCTTGTCTTGTCATGCCGGCCATGGTAGCGAACGCCCGATTTCAATCCGGTCAGCAACGCTGCCCAGGCAAAAGGATAAAGGCTTATGGCCAGCAAAGACGACGCGCCGACCGGCGCGGCCAGTGGCAACGGCGACGCGACGCAGCCCTCACTCAATGTGCTTGCCCAATATGTGAAGGACCTTTCCTTCGAAAGCCCCGGCGCGCCGAACTCGCTGCGCGGCCGCGACAAGGCCCCTGGCATCGCCATCAACGTCAATGTCAACGCCAACCCGCTTTCGGACAAGCAGTTCGACGTCAATCTGACGCTGAACGCCAAGGCGTCCTTCGACAAGGAAGTGCTGTTCAACGTCGAGCTGGTCTATGGCGGCGTTTTCGCCATCAGCGGCTTCCCGCAGGAGCACATGCTGCCGCTGCTGTTCATCGAATGCCCGCGGCTGCTGTTTCCGTTCGCCAGGCAGATCATCGCCGAGGCGACGCGCAATGGCGGCTTCCCGCCCTTGATGCTCGATCCGATCGATTTCGCGCAGATGTTCCAGCAGAAGCTGGCTGAGGACCAGGCCGCCGGCAAGGTCAAGGTGAGCTGAGGCTGGTGTTGCGCAGCCTTTGAAGAACCCGGCCTCGCGCCGGGTTTTTTTGCTTTGAGACGAACTCCTCGATCCTGACAGGTCGGAAGCCGATCGTTCCAGCGGCCAATTTCAGTGGCGGGTCGCAGACCTTGGAGATTACCACGGAACGAAACAATCGACGTTCGCTGCCGATCGCCTTTCCTACCCGTCAAAATCGCTATGCCGCGGAACTTGCTTCCGCGGCGACGCGCAGCCAGAGCGCGTTTTCGCCTAATGTGCCGACCATGCTCGCGTGCGCGCTACGCTCTGCGGCGGTCAGGCGAGACGGCAGTGCAATCGGCCGCGCGCCGATGCTGATATCGATATCGTCGACGTTTCTCCTGCCGCCGGCCGGCGCCGTGGCGCTGTCGAGGATGAGCGCCGCCTGCTTGCCGCCGATGAGCTCGATATAGACTTCGGCCAGCAATTCCGAATCGAGCAAGGCGCCGTGCTTGGTGCGACGGGCATTGTCGATGCCGTAGCGCCGGCAGAGCGCGTCCAGCGAATTGGGTCCCATCGGATGCTTGCGGCGCGCCAGCGCCAGGGTGTCGACGACAAGTCCGGGGTCAACGAGCGGATGGCCAAGCCGGCCGAATTCGACATTGAGAAAAGCGATATCGAAAGTCGCATTGTGGGCGACCAGCTTGGCGCCGTCGATGAAGGCAAGAAAATCATCGGCGATGTCGCTGAAGGTCGGCTTTCCCATGAGATCGGCGGCGCTGATGCCATGAACGGCCTGCGCCTCCGCATGGATCGGTCGTCCTTGCGGATTGATGTAATGGTGGAAGGTGCGGCCGGTCGGGAACCGATTGACCAGCTCGATGCAGCCAAGCTCGATGACGCGGTCATCGCGGAAATCGAGACCGGTGGTTTCCGTGTCGAAGATGATCTCGCGCATCGAATCATTCCGTTGGGTCCGGCGTTATTCCAGCCGAATCATTATGGGAACAAATTGGCAACATATTCCGCCCGATGCAAGCGCGTTAAGCAGGCTTGCCGGCCTTATCCCCCACCAGTTCGGCGACGATCGCATTGACCGCCGCGCGCGCCGCATCGAAGCCCTGTCCAGTGTCGATGATGAAATCGGCGCGCTTGCGCTTTTCGGCGTCGGGAACCTGCCTGGCCAGGATCGACGCCAGCTTCTTTTCGCTCATGCCCGGCCGCGCCAGCACGCGGGCGCGCTGGATTTCGGCCGAGGCGGTGACGACCACGACCTTGTCGACGCGGTCGCGGCCACCGGATTCGAACAGCAGCGGGACGTCGAGAACGACAAGCGGCGCGCTGGCGGCACGGTTCCGGGCCAGGAAGGCGTCGGCGTCGGCGCGGACCAGCGGGTGGATGATCGCTTCCAGCCGTTTCAAGGCTGCGGCATCGCCGAGCACCCGCTCGGCCAGCTTCGTGCGATCGACCGACCCGGATTTTGTGGTTCCGGGAAAAGCCGCCTCCACCAGCGGAGCCGCCTTGCCGGCGTAGAGGCGATGCACAGCCTCGTCCGAATCGTGGACGGGCACGCCGGCTTCGGCAAACATCCTGGCCGTAGTCGACTTGCCCATGCCGATCGATCCGGTGAGGCCGAGCACGATCATGCCTTTCACTCCTAAGTCATTCCTTGGGCACCGAGATCGGCGACGATCATCTGCCGCAATTCGGCAGTGACCTCCGGCCTGATGCCGAACCAGCGCTCGAAGCCGGGCACCGCCTGGTGCAGCAGCATGCCGAGGCCGTCTACGGTCTTCAGGCCCCGCGCTTTGGCTGCGGCCAGCAACGGCGTTTCCAGCGGCACATAGACAATGTCGGTGACGATGGCATGGTCCGGCAGCCTGCGGGGATCGGCGGACAGGCCTCCATGGCCATGCATGCCGAGCGCTGACGTGTTGACCAGCAGGCCGGCATCGGCAAGCAGCTCGCCGGTCGCGTGCGTGCCATGGGCCGAGACGCCGGCGCCGAAGCGGTGGCGCAATTCCTCGGCTCGGGCGAGCGTTCGGTTGACGATGCGGATGTCACTGATGCCGCGTTCCATCAACGCATGGATGACCGCGCGGGCGGCGCCGCCGGCACCGAGCACCACGGCCGGGCTATTTGCGGCCCAGCCCGGCGCATGCTCGTCGAGATTGGCGGCAAAGCCATGGGCGTCGGTGTTGCCGCCGCACAGACTTCCGCCCTCGAACCACAGCGTGTTGACGGCACCGATCTGTTCGGCCGCATCGTCGCGGTGCGTCGCCAGCGCGAAGGCGGCCTCCTTGTGCGGGATGGTGACGTTGCCGCCACGGTAGCCAGTCGCCTCGAGCGTTCTCACGAATTCGGCAAAAGCCTCCGGCGCGACGTCGATGGCCCGGTAGCTGCCGTCGATACCGTATTTCGCCAGCCAATAGGAGTGGATCTTCGGCGACCGGGAATGCGCGACCGGGTGGCCGGTGACGAATGCCTTTTTCGCAGCCTCAGCCATCGATGGCGCCGAGGTCACGCAGCTTGGCCAGAGCGGGCAGAAGCGGCAGGCCGACGATGGTGAAGTAGTCGCCTTCTATTCTTTCGAACAGCTGGATGCCTTCGCCTTCGATCTGGTAGGCGCCGACGCTGGACAGCGCCTTGGCGCCGACCCGCGCCAGATGGCGGCCGATGAACGCCGGATCGAGCTTTCGCATGGTCAGGCTGGCAATGCCGACATGCCGCCACAGAACCGCACTGTTGCGGGCCAGCACCACGGCGCTGTTGAGCTGATGGGTCTTTCCCGACAGCGCCAAGAGATGGCGGCGCGCGCCTTCCATGTCGACCGGCTTGTGGAACAGTTCGTCGCCGAGCGACAGCGTCTGGTCGCAGCCAAGCACCAGGGCGCCGGGCTTTCGCTCGCTGACCTCGGTGGCCTTGGCCTCGGCAAGCACCAAGGCGACGTCTTCAGGCGAGATACCGCTGTCTTTTAGTGGCGCCTCAAGCGCGCGCTCGTCGACTTCCGCCGGAACCGCCTCGACCGGCACGCCGGCATGGACAAGCAGCGCTTTGCGGAACGGACTGCCCGAGGCAAGGATGATTTTTTCGGCCATTTTTACCGCCCGATTCCTGACGCTCACTACGGGTGTGTCGAGATTCAGGTCAGGCCGAGCCGAAAATGGTGGCTTCCGAGATCCGGAGCGGAGCGTACTTTTCGTACGTAAGCACCGGAAGCGCAGGAAGCCGCCGTTTGCAGGCCGGCATCACCTGAATATCACACGCCCTAGCGCGTCTTGCCGCGCAGGGCAACGATCGCCGCCGCCGTCTCCTCGATCGAGCGGCGGCTGACGTCGATCATCGGCCAGCCATGCCGGGTGCAGATCTGGCGGGCATAGGCGAGCTCTTCGGCGATCGCGGCGCGGTCGACATAGTCGGTCGGCTCGTAGGCGCTGGTGTTGCCGAGGATGCGGTTCTGGCGGACCTGAGAGATGCGCTCGGCGGTGGCGATCAGCCCGACGATCAGCGGTTTCGTGGCGTTGACCAAGCTTTCCGGTACCGGCACGCCGAGCACGATCGGGATGTTGGCGGTCTTGATGCCGCGATTGGCGAGATAGATGCTGGTCGGTGTTTTCGAGGTGCGCGAAATGCCAACGAGCACGATGTCGGCGTCGTCCATATTGGCGGGCAGCTGGCCGTCATCATGCTCCATGGTGAAATTGAGCGCGTCGATGCGGCGAAAATATTCGGCGTCGAGAACATGCTGGGCGCCGACGCGGCGGCCGGCCGGCGTGCCGAGATAGGACTGGAACACAGTCAGAACCGGTTCCAGCACGGAGACGCAAGGCAGGCCCATGGCGGCGCAGCGTTCGTCGATACCGCGGGCGAGCTTTTGGTCGACGACCGTATAGAGGATGATGCCCGGCTCCTCCTCGATGTCCTCGAACACTTTCGTCACCTGCTTTTCGGTGCGGATGAGCGGGTAGATATGCTCGATGGCGCGCGCATCCTTATATTGCGCGGAGGCCGCGCGGCCGGCCGCCAGCAGCGTTTCACCGGTGGCATCGGAGATCAGGTGAAGGTGAAAGAAGCTCTGGGGTTTGTTCACAGGGTTCGTTCCAAGCTGTGGGCCGATGTGGATAAGGTCGGTCGGAAAGATCGGCCGGTCGGAGGCGACTGTATCAGATGCCAGTTTGTCCACAATTCGATGCGCTGTCGGCTTCATCGGGCGGCTGGGGACAAGTTAGGGGACGGGCTTTTTTGACTCTGCCTCATCCACAGGCCCGTTTTCTTTGCGCGACCCATAAGGCATTGACTCAAACCCTAAATTTCCAACTGTCCCCAATCCCCTCCTGTCCGGCAGAAGAAGCACGCGACAATATGCTGGCTGGCATTTTCCGGGGCAAAGCGGGACAGGAGACAACCACCGATACCAACAGACTCTTAGAATCATAAGATTCCTAGAAATAGAATATTTAATTATAGAGAAGCCTGGAGAGGCGAGCGCTGAATGCCCGAAAACCGGATCATGCTGGACGTGTTGAAGGGCAAGGCTGCGTTTCCGCCGCCGCTCTGGATGATGCGCCAGGCCGGCCGCTATCTGCCGGAATATCGAGAGACACGCAGGCGGGCCGGATCGTTCCTCGATCTTTGCTACGATCCCGATCTTGCTGTGGAGGTAACGCTGCAGCCGATAGAACGCTTTGGCTTCGATGCATCGATCCTGTTTTCCGACATTCTGGTCGTGCCGCATGCGCTGGGCCGCGACGTGCGTTTCGAGGAGGGACGCGGGCCGCTGTTGACGCCGATCTCGGCGGCGGAGATTGCGGTTCTCGACGGCGAAACGTTTCACGTGAATCTCGAACCGGTCTACGAGACGGTTAGACGGCTGCGGACAAAACTGCCTGATGAGACGACGCTGATCGGCTTCTGCGGCGCGCCGTGGACGGTGGCGACCTATATGATCGCCGGCCACGGCACCTCAGACCAGGCGCCGGCGCGGCTGTTCGCCTATCGCGAGCCGGCGGCTTTCCTGCAGCTGCTGAACGTACTTGTCAATCACTCGGCCGCCTATCTCATCCACCAGATCGAAGCAGGCGCCGATGTGGTGCAGGTTTTTGACTCGTGGTCCGGCGTGCTCGACGAAGTGTCTTTCGAGGCCTTTTGTGTCGGGCCGATGGCGGAGATCGTCAGGCAGGTACGGGCCGTGTATCCCAACGTTCCGATCATCGGGTTTCCCAAGGGCGCCGGCGCCCACTACCGGAGCTATCGCCAGAAGACCGGCGTGACGGGGCTGGGGCTCGACTGGACCGTGCCGTTGACGACGGCAAAGGAACTGCAGCGCGACGGCGCCGTACAGGGCAATCTCGATCCGTTACGGCTGGTGGCCGGCGGCAAGGCTCTAGCCGACGGCGTCGACGCTATCCTGAAAGCACTGGGCGATGGACCGCTGATCTTCAATCTCGGGCACGGCATCACGCCGGAAACGCCGATCGCGCATGTGGAGGCGATGGTGAAACTGGTGCGGAGCGCATCATGACGATGATGGGGAATGGCACCGCGGAAGGTGGTGCTGGCGCAATGCGCCGCGCGGCGATTTCCATCGTTATCTTCCTCGTTCTGGCCGGGCTTTTGTTCCTGTTCGGGCCGGATGATTTCTATCCCTGGGCGAAGGCGATCCATGTCATTGCCGTCATCTCCTGGATGGCGGGCATGCTCTATCTGCCGCGGCTGCTGGTCTATCATGCCGATGCTGAAAAAGGCTCCGTCCAGTCGGAAACCTTCAAGGTGATGGAGCGCCGGCTGCTGCGCGGCATCATCAATCCGGCCATGATCATCACCTGGGTATTCGGGCTCTGGCTGGCCTGGAAAGGCTTTGGTTTTCAGGGCGGATGGCTGCATGCCAAGATCGCCGCGGTGCTCGGGCTCTCGGCCGTTCATGGCTATCTGGCCGGTGCGGTGCGCAAATTCGCCGAGGACCGCAATGAAAAACCGGCGAGGCACTGGCGGATCGTCAACGAGTTCCCCACATTACTGATGATCGTCATCGTCGTGCTGGTCATCGTGAAGCCGTTTTGACGCCACCGTATCGACCCGAAAATCGGGATCGATTTTCGGAAAGGACGATGCGGAACTCACAGCGTCTTTGCGCGTCGAGAGATAGCGCGGCGCTAACAAAAGGCGGCTTGCTCTTTTAGTCGACCGACGATAAAAGACGGGTCTTCCTTCCCGTCATGCGCCGCCCCATTCATTGCTTCGGCCGCGCCCGGCATTTGTCGCATCCCGCCGATATTTTCCCCATGCTTAGTCACTCAGAGTCCGTCTAATGATGCAAGAAATGAAACTCACCGAGTTCAAGAACAAGAAACCGCCAGAGCTGATCGCTTATGCCGAATCGCTCGAGGTCGAGAACGCCAGTGTTATGCGCAAGCAGGAGCTGATGTTCGCAATCCTGAAGCGGCTGGCGACCCAGGATATCGAGATCATCGGCGACGGTGTGGTCGAAGTGCTTCAGGACGGTTTTGGCTTCCTGCGCTCGGCCAATGCCAATTACCTGCCGGGCCCCGACGATATTTATATTTCGCCGTCGCAGATCCGCCGGTTCTCGCTAAAGACCGGCGATACCGTCGAAGGCCCGATCCGCAGCCCGAAGGAAGGCGAGCGCTATTTCGCGCTGCTCAAGGTCAACACGATCAATTTCGACGACCCGGAAAAGATCCGCCACAAGATCCATTTCGACAATCTGACGCCGCTTTATCCGACCTCGCGGCTGAAGATGGAAATGGACGTTCCGACCTCGAAGGACATCTCGGCGCGCGTCATCGACCTGGTGGCGCCGCTCGGCAAAGGCCAGCGTGCCCTGATCGTGGCGCAGCCGCGAACCGGCAAGACGGTGCTGTTGCAGAACATCGCCCATTCGATCACCACCAATCATCCGGAATGCTATTTGATCGTGCTGCTGATCGACGAGCGGCCGGAGGAAGTCACCGATATGCAGCGCTCGGTGAAGGGCGAGGTCGTCTCCTCGACCTTCGACGAGCCGGCGGTGCGCCACGTCCAGGTCGCCGAAATGGTGATCGAGAAGGCGAAGCGCCTGGTCGAGCACGGGCGCGACGTCGTCATCCTGCTGGATTCGATCACCCGCCTCGGCCGTGCCTACAACACCGTGGTGCCGTCATCCGGCAAGGTGCTGACCGGCGGCGTCGACGCCAATGCCTTGCAGCGGCCGAAGCGCTTCTTCGGCGCAGCCCGCAACATCGAGGAAGGCGGCTCGCTGACCATCATCGCCACCGCTCTGATCGACACCGGCAGCCGCATGGACGAGGTCATCTTCGAAGAGTTCAAGGGCACCGGCAATTCGGAAATCGTGCTCGACCGCAAGGTGGCGGACAAGCGCATCTACCCGGCCATGGACATCCTCAAGTCCGGCACCCGCAAGGAAGACCTTCTGGTCGCGCGCCAGGACCTGCAGAAGATCTTCGTGCTGCGCCGCATCCTGGCGCCGATGGGCACAACCGACGCCATCGAGTTCCTGATCGACAAGCTCAAGCAGACCAAGACGAATGCGGATTTCTTCGACTCGATGAACACGTAAGGGGTCAGGCGAGGCAGCCCCTCACCTATCCGCGCCGCAACTGCCGCTCGAGCTCCTCAGCGTCCGTTATCACCGGTAGGCAGACCTGCCCGGTGCACAGCCAGGCGCCGGGCTCGATCGTTGGCGGCAAAACGCCGCCTGGCAGAGTCGCCAGGTTTGTCGCCGAGCCGACCGACACGATAGTGTCGACCCGGCGGGGGTCCGGATTTCGATTCGCAACCGGAACAAGCCCGGGATTCTCTTGGTCGTCCACCAGCACCAGTTTTAACGGCTCGATCGCCAAGGCGCAGGCGTTGACGATACCTGCCTGGCCATAGGCCTGATGCGCCGCACGGCCGGCCGCGTGTTCGGCGACCTTCCAGGTCTTTTCCTGTAATTCAAGATCGCCGGAAAGCGAGGACAATCGGACCATGGCCTCGATGATCTGGCCGGTGGCTGACGGGATAGCCTCGTCGACATCGCCCCTGATACGGATCGGCACGTCGGCACTGTCCGACGCGGTGAGGTAGTAGCCGGTGTTGTTCTCATCGCTATGCCATTGATCGAGCTGCGCGATGAATTGGCCGGCCAGCTCGGTGTAACTCGATGTGCCGGTAGCTTCAAACAAGGAGATCGCGGCGTTGACCATGGCGGCGTAGTCGCTCGACAGCGCCGGGAAAAGCCTCTTTGCGCCAAGCATCGAATGCGGCAAGCGACTGTCTCGACCCGCGCTGGCAATGGCAGCGAAGGCCTGCTCAGCCGCCTCGATCCAGTCGATCCGTTTCAGGGAACGACCGGCTTCGGCGAGAGCCGCGATGACCAGGCCGTTCCAATCGGTCAGGATTTTTCCGTCACGCCCGGGTCTGACGCGCTGCTCCCGGGCTGCTAGCATTTTTTCTTTTAAGGGAATGAGCCCGTCGCGATCGGCCACGCTTTGCGTTTGCTGGGCTTCGGTCTGGTGGATGATCGGCTTGCCCTCCCAGCCATGCGGGGCGACAATTGTAAAGTGTGTGAAAAATAAAGCCGATTCGTCGCCAAGAGCGGTTTCTATCTCATCCTTGCTCCAGGTGTAGAACAGTCCCTCCTCGCCCTCGCTGTCCGCGTCGAGGCTGGCAGCGAATGCACTGCCGTCGACGCGCATCTCGCGCAAGAGCCAGTCAATCGTCTCTTCGATTCGAACCCGGAACAATTCGTTGCCGGTCGCGGCATAGGCCCAATTGCACAGGCGGATGAGCTGGGCGTTGTCGTAAAGCATTTTTTCGAAATGCGGCACCAGCCACTCGGCGTCGGTCGAGTAGCGGCTCAAACCGCCGCCGATATGATCGTAGATGCCGCCCGCCAACATCTTTTCGAGGCTGAGCAGGACGGCGTCGCGATGGGCTGTGTGGCGATCGCGCAGCCAGGACAGCCAGAGCGTCTGCATGAACGGCGCATTGGGGAATTTGGGCGCGCCGCGCAGGCCGCCCAAATCCCTGTCGATCATGCCTTCGATGCCGTTGGCGAGTGTCGCCAGCGTGTCGCGGTCGAGCACGGCCTTGGCATGCGAGCCGGCCAGCCGCGCCTCGACATGCGTGGTCAGCCCGTCAGCGCTTTGGTTAACGCTTTCTTTCTTCTCCCGCCACGCCTTGTCGACCGCCTCCAGCACCTGGACGAATCCCGGGCGGCCGTAGCGTGCCTCGCGCGGAAAATAGGTGCCGCCCCAGAAAGGCTTTCCGTCCGGCGTCAGGAACATGGTCAGCGGCCATCCGCCCTGTTCGCCCATCGAGGACAGCGCCGCCATATAGATCTGGTCGATGTCCGGCCGCTCCTCGCGATCCACCTTGATATTGACGAAGAGACGGTTCATGACTGCGGCAACGTCGTCATTCTCGAAGCTTTCGTGCGCCATGACATGGCACCAGTGGCAGGCGGCGTAACCGACCGAGAGCAGGATCGGCCGATCCAGCGCCCTTGCTTCGGCGAGCGACGCCGGCGACCATGCCCGCCAATGCACAGGGTTGCCGCTATGCTGCTGCAGATAGGGGCTGGCCTCTTCGGCAAGCAGATTTTGCGCGGGCAATGTCACGGTCGATAACTCGGCAATTGTCGATGAATAAGCGAAGCTAGGGCGGTTGTGCTGGGTCGGCAAATGATTTCAGGTGATTCCATTGTTGCCCTGTCGAGCGGTCGCCTGCCCGCCGGCGTTGCTGTGATCCGCATTTCCGGTTCACAAAGTCGATTCGTTATCGAAACAATTGCCGGTTCCATGGTTAAGAACCGTGTTGCGACCTATCGGAAGTTCAGGACGCCCGACGGATCGGTGCTCGACAGCGGCTTGGTCGTTCTCTTTGCCGGCCCCAACAGCTTCACTGGCGAAGATATCGCCGAATTCCATGTCCATGGCGGGCGCGCCGTTGTGGCAAAGATGCTGGAGACGATCGCCGGCTTTGACAGCGTCAGGCATGCCGAGCCGGGTGAATTCACCCGCCGCGCCTTTCTCAACGGCAAGGTCGATCTGGTCGAGACCGAGGCGCTGGCCGATCTCGTCAACGCCGAGACGGAGGCACAGCGGCGCTTTGCCGTTCAGAATGCCGAGGGTGTGCAGAGCGAGCTCTATTTGGGCTGGCGCCGTCGGCTCATCCATGCGCGGGCGATGATCGAAGCCGAGATCGATTTTGCCGATGAAGACGATGTGCCGGGTTCCGTTGCAGAGACGGTCTGGTCGGACGTGTGGGCGATGATCGACGAGATCGAACGTCATGTCCGGGGGTTCCGGGCCGCTGAAATCATCCGCGATGGGTTCGAGGTTGTCATCCTCGGCGCGCCGAATGCCGGCAAGTCGAGCCTGTTCAACGCACTGGCCCGGCGCGAGGCGGCGATCGTCACGGAAGAGCCCGGTACGACCCGCGATCTGCTCGAAGTGGTGCTGGACCTGGAGGGGATGCGCATAAGAGTGACGGATACTGCCGGTCTGCGGGAGAAGCCTGGCAGGATCGAGGCGATTGGCATCGAAAGGGCAAGGAGCAAGGCCGGAACCGCCGATCTGCTGCTCGTGCTGGAGGATATGGCGGAGCCGATTGCAGCGGGCGCACTGCCGGCCGGTGTTCCATCATTGAGGGTCGGGACGAAGGTCGATCTGTTGCAAGGCAAGCCGCGGGCGTCCTTGCTTGGGACACCTTATGATGCGGTTATCTCGACCAGGGACGGGACGGGGCTGGCGGAGTTGCTGGCGGAGATCGGCCATCGCGCCGCGGCGCAAATTGGCCAGGTAGGCGATATCCTGCCGTCGCGGCTGCGGCACGTCGAGCTTCTCAACGAGACGAAACGCTTCCTGCTTGCGGCAGTGACAGGCAATGAGCGCGGGCAGGAGCTGCGGGCCGAGGAACTGCGGCTTGCGGCGGATAGGCTCGGCCGGATTGTCGGCGCCGTCGACGTCGAGGACATGTTCGACGTCATCTTTGCGCAGTTCTGTATCGGCAAATGACTCACGTGAAACATTGCAGACCGGCCGGCTTCGGGTGATTCACGTGAAACGCTGAGCGTTGCGGCAGGAGGAGACCGGTCTCGGCCCCTTACGTCTGTGATCGGCGTAGGCCCTCCATGGCTTCATCATCCTCGGCGGAGCGAACGCGAGGCGGGAGCATAGGCCCTAGGAACATGCCGTAACGCCAGCTGAAGAATGCGGCGGCTTGGAATGTCGGTTGCATTCGCAACGCCGCTGCCGGGCAGTCCGTTCGGGTCCCGGTGCACGGCCGTCAGGTAACGGCATGGATCCCAGGATCTCCGCGACGTCGCTTCGCTCCTGCTCCGCCCTAGGATGACGAAGGGGGGATACCTTGGCCAATCTCCGAAGTTCGCGATACTCCGCGATGGACTGGTCGCCGCCCGCCAAGATCGCAGTGCCAGCGCATCAGTTGCATTGTTTCACGTGAAACGATTCGTCCGGCGTCCTTGACAGCGCAGGCTGTCGGCGACATGTGTCGGTCGACTTGAATTCGGGATTCTGAAATGACCGATCGCTATGATGTGGTTGTGGTGGGCGGCGGCCATGCTGGTTGCGAGGCGGCCAGCGCTGCGGCGCGCGCCGGCGCGAAAACGGCTTTGGTGACGCTGCGCTTCGAGACGATCGGCGTCATGTCCTGCAATCCGGCGATCGGTGGGCTCGGCAAGGGGCATCTGGTTCGCGAGATCGACGCCATGGACGGATTGATGGGGCGCGTCGCCGATGCGGCCGGCATCCAGTTCCGTTTGCTCAACCGCCGCAAGGGACCTGCCGTGCGCGGGCCGCGCACGCAAGCGGACCGGAAGCTGTACCGGCTCGCCATGCAGGCGGCGATTCGCGAGCAGGCCGGTCTCGACGTCGTCGAGGGCGAGGTCCTGGATTTCGAAATCGTCAATGGACGCATTGCGGCCGTGCTGCTGGCCGACGGCCGCCGGCTTACCTGTGGCGGCGTGGTGCTGACGACCGGAACGTTTCTGCGCGGGCTGATCCATATTGGCGAGAAGAAGATCGTTGCCGGCCGGATGAACGAACAAGCCAGCCTTGGTCTGTCGGCGACGATGAGCCGCGCGGGCTTCAAGCTCGGGCGGCTGAAGACCGGCACGCCGCCGCGGCTGGATGGTAGAACCATCGATTGGGCGTCACTGGAGAGCCAGGCGGCGGATGAGCATCCGGTGCCATTCTCGCTGATGACGGACCGCATCGAGAACCCGCAGATCCATTGCGGCATTACGCGCACGACCGCGGCGGCGCATGAGTTGATCCGCGCCAATCTGGGCCGTTCCGCCATGTATTCCGGCTCGATCGAAGGAGTGGGGCCGCGCTACTGCCCGTCCATCGAGGACAAGATCGTCAAGTTCGGCGACCGCGAAGGCCACCAGATTTTTCTGGAGCCGGAAGGGCTGGACGACGATACGGTCTATCCGAATGGCATTTCGACGTCGCTGCCCGAGGATGTGCAGCTTGCCATTTTGAAGACCATTCCAGGCCTTGAACGTGCAACCATGCTGCAGCCCGGCTATGCCATCGAGTATGATCATGTCGATCCGCGCGAGCTCAAGCCGACGCTGGAAACCAAGCGGGTTGGCGGTCTTTTCCTCGCCGGGCAGATCAACGGCACGACCGGCTACGAGGAGGCCGGGGCGCAGGGCCTGCTCGCCGGCCTCAACGCCGCGCGGCAGGCATCGGCAAGCGATCAGATCGTGCTCAGCCGCACCGAGGCCTATATCGGAGTGATGGTCGACGACCTGACCAGCCGCGGCATCGCCGAACCCTACCGGATGTTCACCTCGCGAGCCGAGTTCCGGCTGTCGCTGCGGGCCGACAACGCCGATGTGCGGCTGACGCCGCTGGCCACGGAGCTCGGGATCACCTCGCGGGAACGGATGCAACGGTTTAGCGATGCCGTGCAGGACCTTGAAAAGGCGCGCAAGGTTGCGCTTGGCACGACCATGACCCCCAACGAGGCGGCGCGTCATGGGCTCGAGATCAACAGGGACGGTGTGCGCCGCTCCGCTTATGAGTTGCTGGCCTACCCGGGCGTCGACGTCGCCTGGCTGGCCCGAATTGCTCCGGAGTTTGCGGAAATCAACGCCAAGACGGCCGAACGCCTCGAAACGGAGGCGAAATATTCGGTCTATCTCGACCGGCAGCAGGCCGATGTCACACAGATCAGACATGAGGAGAGCCGATTGATCCCCGCGTCGCTGGACTTTGCCTCTGTTCCGGGCCTGTCCAACGAGCTGAAGCAAAAAATGCTGGCGCGCCAGCCGCGCTCGATCGCCGATGCGCAGCGTATGGAAGGCATGACGCCGGCTGCACTGGCCATCATTGTAGCGCATGTCCGCAACGCCGAGGTTGCTGCGCGAAGGAATGTTGCGTGAGCGCTGCCTCATGGGCGAGCCTTCAAGAGGCTGCCGGTCCGGTTTCACGTGAAACATTCAAACGCCTGGTAGAGTTCGAGACGGTCTTTCAGAAATGGAACCGCCGGATAAACCTGGCGGCGCAGTCGACGTTGGACGATGTCTGGCGCCGCCACATCCTCGACAGCGCGCAGCTGGCGCGAATCAAACCAGACGCGAAGCGCTGGGTCGATCTCGGCTCGGGTGGCGGTTTCCCCGGCCTGGTGCTTGCCTTCCTGCTTGCCGAGCGCGACGGCGCCAGCATCGATCTGGTTGAAAGCAATCGGAAAAAAGCATCGTTCCTGCAAGCGGTCGTCGGCCAATTCAACCTGCCCGCCCGCATTATCGCGCGGCGTATTGACGACGCCTATGCGCTTGTTTC
Organism: Mesorhizobium sp. BHscii; assembly: GCF_053848065.1. Classification (NCBI taxonomy): domain Bacteria; kingdom Pseudomonadati; phylum Pseudomonadota; class Alphaproteobacteria; order Hyphomicrobiales; family Phyllobacteriaceae; genus Mesorhizobium; species Mesorhizobium sp. BHscii. The sequence continues at coordinate 148,433 of NZ_JBSPKW010000011.1, forward strand.
GACACCTCAAATCGTCACGGCCAGGGCGCTGGCGTCGCTTCCGGTCCTGCTCGAGCTGTCGGCGCCGTGGCTGACGGCGGGCGCGTGCGGCCTGTTCCACAAAGGCCGGGATTACCGCACTGAGGTGGCAGAAAGCGCTCAACGATGGTCATTCGATCTGGTAGAACATGCCAGCGCGACCGATGCTCATGGCGTTATCCTCGAACTGTCTGATTTGCGCCAACTGACTTAGATCGGCGACCTCGGAATGAATTTCTGGCATAGACCCATGATGAAGAATGGCCCCCGAATCATCACCGTAGCCAACCAGAAGGGCGGCGTCGGCAAGACGACGACGGCCATCAATCTGGCCACGGCGCTGGCGGCGATCGGCGAGCGGGTGCTGATCGTCGATCTCGATCCGCAAGGCAATGCCAGCACGGGCCTCGGCATTGACCGGCGCGACCGCACCGTTTCCTCCTATGACGTGCTGACCGGCGAGCTCGATCTGGAGGCGGCGGCGATCCCGACGGCGGTGCCGGGCCTGTCGATCGTGCCGTCGACGCTCGACCTGCTCGGCATCGAAATGGAGATCGCGTCGGCGCCGGACCGGGTGCTGCGGCTGCGCAACGCCTTACGCGCCTCGGCCGAGCGCTCGGCCAATTTTGGTTATGTGCTGATCGATTGCCCGCCGTCGCTCAATCTTCTGACGCTGAACTCGATGGCGGCAGCCGATTCCGTGCTGGTGCCGCTGCAATGCGAGTTCTTCGCGCTCGAAGGCTTGAGCCAGCTGCTGGAGACGGTCGAGCAGGTTCGCCGCTCTATCAATCCCGAGCTGACGATCCAGGGCATCGTGCTAACCATGTTCGACGGGCGCAACAACCTCGCCAACCAGGTGGTGCAGGACGTGCGGGCGCATATGGGCGACAAGGTCTATGAAACCGTGATCCCGCGCAATGTGCGTGTCTCCGAGGCGCCGTCCTACGGCAAGCCGGCGATCCTCTACGACCTCAAATGCTCCGGCAGCCAGGCCTATCTGCAGCTTGCCTCTGAGGTGATCCGCCGCGAGCGCAAACTGCGCGCCGCCTAGAAGCTGATTCGATAGCGAAACGATCTGGACAGACGATGAGTGAAGACCTTTCGAGAAAAAGACTGGGGCGGGGACTGGCCGCGCTGATCGGCGAAATCGATCGTCCGGCAGCAGTGGAAAAGCAGAGCATGAATGCCGACGGCAAGGTGCCGATCGAGTTCTTGAGCCCGAATCCTAAAAATCCGCGCCGGCATTTCGGCGACGCCGACCTGACCGATCTTGCCCAGTCGATCCGCGAACATGGCGTGGTGCAGCCGGTGGTGGCGCGGCCGTCGCCGACGCAAGCTGGCCGCTACGAGATCATCGCCGGCGAGCGGCGCTGGCGCGCGGCGCAGCGCGCCGGGCTGGTCGAGATCCCGATCATCGTGCGCGATGTCAACGATCGCACCGCGCTCGAACTGGCGATCATCGAAAACGTCCAGCGCACCGACCTCAACCCGGTCGAGGAGGCGATGGGCTACCAGCAGCTGATCGACGATCACGGCTACACCCAGGCCGATCTCGGCCAGGTGATCGGCAAGAGCCGCAGCCACGTCGCCAACACGCTCAGGCTGCTGAAGCTGCCGGACGTGATTCGCGATATGCTGGTCGATGGCGCGCTGTCGGCCGGCCACGCCCGCACATTGGTGACGGCGCAGGATCCGGCGGGCCTGGCCAAACGGATCGTCGAGGACGGGCTTTCGGTGCGCCAGGCCGAAGCGCTGGCGCAGATGCCGACCGGCGCTCCAACGGTAAAGCGACAGCCTGCAGCACCGGCACAGAAGGATGCCGATACGCTGGCGCTGGAAAAGCTGATGACCGGCACGATCGGCATGATCGTCACGATCGAGCACAAGGAACGCGGCGGCGTGATCAGCGTCGCTTACCGGACGCTGGAGCAACTCGACGAGCTTTGCCGGCGGTTGAAGCAGGAGCGGTAGGTGCTTGAGGTACTCATGTTTTTAGCCGGCAAATAATCTTCTGGCTTAGGATTAAGCACGGCCTAGGCGGACATCCTCGTCCTGGAAACACAACGAAGCCTGGCGATTGCCAGCCCTTCCATTTTCAGCGCTGGTGATTGGCGAAATCGCCGAGGCTGCTGATCTCCCCCTTGAGCGGGGCCGGCAGGGCGCCGGCCTTTCAGCAGCCAAGAAGATGTCGGCGTTCCAAGCGCTGCGACCCCCTCTGTCGCCTTCGGCGACGTCTCCCCTCGAATGACCCTCAAGGGGGAGATCAGCTACGCTGCGCCAGCCGGGCGCTTTCTACGGCAATGCCGAGCAGCGCCTGCCGTGCCAGCGCGACCGAGAGATCCGGCCGCCGGCGGGTCTGCAGGACCGCCGTCTGTAATCGGGTCAAAGCGCGGCCAAGCGCCTCGCTGCTCCAACGTTCGAGGGCCTTCTCCACCAGCTTGCGCCGCGAGAAAAAAACCGGCGGGCGCGCCGCTGCAACGACTGAAGTGGCGTTGCGGCCGCCGGTGTCCATCAGGCCGCGCATCGCCTGGATCGCCTGCAGCTGCCGCATCGCCGAGGAAAGCACCAGAAAAGCTTGGCCGCCGGACTGGCAGTGGCGGGTGAAGGCCATGTCGAAATCGCTGACCTTGCCTTCGAGCAAGGCATCGACGGCGTCGTCGAAGGACAGACCGGAGACGTCGCCCGACGTCGCCTTGACGTCGTCGAAGCCGATTTCGGTCTGGCCGTGGGCGTAGAGCACCAGCTTCTCGATCTCGCCGCGCGAGGCCAGCCGGTCGCCGCCGAGGTTGCGGTGCAGCGTCTGGCGGGCCTCCAGCGTCATCGACATGCCGGCCTTGCGCAATTCGTCGTCGATGACCGTGTCGATGTCCCGGGCCTCGTCGGCATAGCACGGCAGCGCCATGGCAATGTCCGCCGCCTCAACGATGGCGCGCAGCCCGACGCCCTTCTTCAGGTCGCCGGCCTCGATCAGTATGATCGCGTCCCGCGCGGGCTCGGCAGTCAGCGCCTTGACGTCGTCGGCCAGCGCCTTTTGGCCGGAGGCATTGCGCACCCAGAGCAGGCGCCGGTCCGAAAACATCGGCACGGTGCGAGCCTCGTCGAGCAGGCGGCCTTCGTCGCGATCGACTTCCGAACCGTCCAGCCTGACCACCGAGAACGGATCGTCGAGCGGCAGGCCGGTTTTGCCGGCAAAGGCCCGTGCCCGCTCGGCGACGAGCCCACGATCGGGACCATAGAGCAGGACGACCGAGATGCGCGGATCCGGCCGCGCCAACCACGAATCGACCTCATATCCTTTCTTCTGTGCCATGGGTGCTGGTTAGCACGATGTGGGCGCGGGGTGAACGGCGGTCGGCGGTATTGTATCGAGGCTCCGGACGGGGCGAAAAGAAGGCCGGCCCCTCAAGACTTGGGTTCCGCGCCCACCGCGAAGCGGGGGAGACGTGGCCGCGAAGCGGCCGGAGAGGGGGCTTTCGTAAGGCGCGGTTCCTCCTCTCCGTCTCGGCTTCGCCGAGCCACCTCTCTCCCCCACTCCCGTGGGGCGAGGAACCCAAGCCGGAATGATGCCGCGATCCTCCGGCAGGACGGAGGCGGCGCGACGGAACTCGAGGAGCGATCTTTCCAACAGGAGTTCCCGGCTTCTGCGCCAGGTTGGGTCAGACCATTCGACAAATTGCGCATGGCGGCGGAAGATCGACAAGAAATTTCGCTGACATATCTTCATCTTGACGTGTGCTCGCTGGCGCGGTTGTTGGTCCGAAGCCTTGCCCGGCGAATTGGCACTGGTCTGCCGGTGTGCAAGTATCGCGCCGGGCAACATTGGAGGACGAAGGTCATGGCCGATGCAGGACTATTGCGGTTCCATGTGCCGGAACCCGAGGTGCGGCCGGGCGGGACGCCGGATTTCTCTGATGTGACCATTCCTAAGGCCGGCTCGGTGCCGCGTCCCGAGATCGACGTCGATCCGCGCACCATCCGCGACATGGCCTTCTCGATCATCCGCGTGCTCAACCGCGCCGGCGAGGCGGTCGGACCCTGGGCTGGCCTGCTTTCCGACGACGAATTGCTGGAAGGACTGCGCCACATGATGACGCTGCGCAGCTTCGATGCGCGCATGCAGATGGCGCAGCGGCAGGGCAAGACCTCCTTCTACATGCAGCATCTGGGCGAGGAGGCGGTGAGCTGCGCCTTCCGCAAGGCGCTGGCGCCGGGCGACATGAATTTTCCGACCTATCGGCAGGCAGGCCTGCTCATCGCCGACGGCTATCCGATGGTCACGATGATGAACCAGATCTATTCCAACGAGGCCGACCCGCTGAAGGGGCGGCAACTGCCGATCATGTATTCGTCGAAGGAGCACGGCTTCTTCTCGATCTCCGGCAATCTGGCGACGCAATATATCCAGGCGGTCGGCTGGGCGATGGCTTCGGCGATCAGCAATGATTCGAAGATCGCCGCCGCCTGGATCGGCGACGGTTCGACGGCCGAGTCCGACTTCCATTCGGCGCTGGTGTTCGCCTCGACCTACAAGGCGCCGGTCGTGCTCAACGTCGTCAACAACCAGTGGGCGATCTCGACCTTCCAAGGCATCGCCCGGGGCGGCTCCGGCACTTTCGCCGCCCGCGGTCTCGGCTTCGGCATTCCGTCGCTGCGGGTCGATGGCAACGACTATCTCGCCGTCCATGCGGTGGCGAAATGGGCGGCCGAGCGCGCGCGGAAAAATCTCGGCCCGACGCTGGTCGAATATGTCACCTACCGTGTCGGCGCGCATTCGAGCTCCGACGATCCGTCGGCTTATCGGCCGAAGGCCGAGTCCGACGCGTGGCCGCTCGGCGATCCGATCGTCAGGCTGAAGAACCATCTCATCCAGCGCGGCGTCTGGTCGGACGAGCGCCACACCCAGGCCGAAGCAGAAATCCTCGAAACAGTGATCGCGGCGCAAAGGGAGGCCGAGCGCCATGGCACGCTGCATGCCGGCGGCAAGCCTTCGGCGCGCGACATGTTCGAGGGCGTCTATGCCGAGATGCCGCCGCATCTCAGGCGCCAGCGCCAGCAGGCCGGGGTCTGATCATGCCAAGACGGACAATGATCGAGGCGATCCGCGACGCCATGGACGTGTCGATGGCCCGCGACGAACGCGTCATCGTGTTCGGCGAGGATGTCGGCTTTTTCGGCGGCGTCTTCCGCTGCACGCAAGGGCTGCAGGCCAAATACGGCAAGAGCCGCTGCTTCGATGCGCCGATCAGCGAATCCGGCATCGTTGGCTCGGCCATCGGCATGGCCGCTTACGGCCTGAAACCTTGCGTCGAAGTGCAGTTTGCCGACTATGTCTATCCGGCCTATGACCAGATTGTCTCGGAAGCGGCGCGGCTGCGCTACCGGTCGAATGGCGACTTTACCTGTCCGATCGTGGTCAGGATGCCGACAGGCGGCGGCATTTTTGGCGGCCAGACCCACAGCCAGAGTCCGGAGGCGCTGTTCACCCATGTCTCTGGCCTGAAGGTCGTGGTGCCGTCCAATCCGCATGACGCCAAGGGTCTCTTGATTGCGGCGATCGAGGATCCCGACCCGGTGATCTTCCTGGAGCCGAAGCGGCTCTACAACGGTCCCTTCGACGGCCACCACGAGCGCCCGGTGACACCGTGGTCGAAGCATGAACTCGGCGAGGTCGCCGACGGCTACTACACGGTCCCGCTCGGCAAGGCGGTGATCCGCCAGCCGGGTGCCGCTGTCACCGTGCTCGCCTATGGCACCATGGTTTATGTCGCCGAGGCGGCGGCCGAGGAGACCGGCATCGACGCCGAGATCATCGATCTGAGGACGCTGCTGCCGCTCGATCTCGAGACGATCGTCGGCTCGGTGAAAAAGACGGGCCGCTGCGTGATCGTGCACGAGGCGACGCTGACATCCGGGTTCGGCGCCGAGCTGTCGGCCCTGGTGCAGGAGAACTGCTTCTACCATCTGGAAGCGCCGGTGGCGCGGGTCGCCGGCTGGGACACGCCCTATCCGCACGCGCAGGAGTGGGACTATTTTCCCGGTCCCGCTAGGCTCGGCCGCGCGCTCGTTGAAACGATGGAAGCCTAAAGGGGGGAGGCCTGACGACGATGGGCGAATATGTGATCAAGCTGCCCGATGTCGGCGAAGGCGTCGCCGAGGCCGAGCTGGTCGAATGGCAGGTCAAGGTCGGCGATCTCGTGCGCGAGGACGCGGTGTTGGCCGCCGTCATGACCGACAAGGCGACGGTCGAGATTCCCTCCCCCGTTGACGGCGAGATCGTCTGGCTCGGTGCGGAGATCGGCGACACGGTGGCGATCGGCTCTCCCATCGTCAGATTGAAGGTGGCCGGCGAAGGCAATGTGAAGGCCGCTGCAGAATCGTCGGGAGGTGAGGCGAAAGCCACCGAGGCTACCCCCACCCCGGGTCCCTTCCCACAAGGGGGAGGGGGACGAGCCTCGGCCGCCAAAGCCGATGCCAAATCGGTCGCGCGCCCGTCCGCAAAAATTTCCGCGCGTGAGGATGAACCGGCGACGGAATCCGCCTCCCCCTTGTGGGGAGGGGTTGGGGATACTGCGGTCGGTGGGGGTCTCGCGGCCGTCTCCGGCGCGCCACGCCTCGAAGGCGAAAAGCCGCTGGCGTCGCCGGCCATTCGGCTCAGGGCGAAAGAGGCCGGCATCGATCTGCGTCAGGTCACAGGAAGCGGCCCGGCCGGCCGTATCCAGCATGAGGACATCGAGGCGTTTCTGACGCGCGGGCCGCGGCTCGCGAAAATCTCCGGCCTCGCCCGTAACGAGACGATCGAGGACATAAAAATCATCGGGCTCAGGCGAAAAATCGCCGAGAAGATGACGCTGGCCAAGTCGCGCATTCCGCACATCACCTATGTCGAGGAGATCGATGTTACCGCACTCGAGGATTTGCGCGCCGCGCTCAACAAGGAGAAGCGCACCGGCGCGGAAAGGCCGAAGCTGACGCTGCTGCCGTTCCTGATGCGGGCGATGGTCAGGGCGATTGCCGACCAGCCCAACCTCAACGCGCTGTTCGACGACGAAGCCGGCATCATCCACCAGCATGGCGGCATACATATCGGCATTGCCGCGCAGACGCCTTCGGGGCTGGTGGTGCCGGTGGTCAAACACGCCGAGGCGCGCGACATCTGGGACTGCGCCGCCGAGCTCAACAGACTCGCCGAGGCGGCCAAATCAGGCACGGCGACGCGCGACGAGCTCTCGGGTTCGACCGTCACCATAACCTCGCTCGGCGCGATGGGCGGTGTCGCGACGACGCCGGTGATCAATCATCCGGAAGTGGCGATCCTCGGGGTCAACAAAATGATGGTGCGGCCGGTGTGGGACGGCACCCAGTTCATCCCACGCAAGATGATGAACCTATCCTCCAGCTTCGACCACCGGGTGATCGACGGCTGGGACGCCGCGGTGTTTATTCAACGGATCAAGGCGCTACTGGAGACCCCGGCGCTGATTTTTGTGGATTGAGGCTGTGGTGCAAGAAAAGAGAGCGGCAGCGATCCTTCTGTCCTACCGGACTGTCCGACAGGACAGAGGGGGTGCTGTCCCTCCGGCAGGAAAAATTTTGCACCGCTGCGACGCCTTGAGAGGAACCGCATGAAGGAAATCTCCTGCAAGCTGCTCGTTATCGGTGCTGGCCCCGGTGGCTATGTCTGTGCCATCCGCGCCGGCCAGCTTGGCATCGACACGGTTATCGTCGAGTTCGGCAAGCCGGGCGGCACTTGTCTCAATATCGGCTGCATTCCGTCCAAGGCGCTGATCCATGCGGCCGAGGAGTTCGAGAAAATCTCGCACATGGCCGGCGGCAAGAGCCCGCTCGGCATTTCAATCCCAACAGCATCCATTGATCTCGAAACGACCATCGCCTGGAAGGATAGTATTGTTAGCCGGCTTAATAGCGGCGTCGCCGGCCTGCTCAAGAAGGCCGGGGTCAAGACCGTGTACGGCTGGGCGAAATTCCGTGACGGCAAGACCGTCGAAGTCCAGACCGAGACCGGAATGCAGGTGGTCCGCGCCGAGACGGTGGTCATCGCGACCGGCTCGGCGTCGGTCGAGCTGCCGTCGCTGCCGTTCGGTGGACCGGTGATCTCGTCGACCGAAGCGCTGGGGCTGAGCGAAGTGCCGGAAAGGCTTGCCGTCGTCGGCGGCGGCTACATCGGGCTGGAGCTCGGCATCGCCTTCGCCAAGATGGGCGCCAAGGTGACCGTGGTCGAGGCTTTGCCGCGCGTACTGGCGCAATATGATGCCGAACTGACCCGGCCGGTGGTGAAGCGGCTCGCCGAGCGCGGTATCGAGGTGCTTGTGGGCGCCAAGGCCAAGGGGATGTCGACCAAGGGGGATGCGTTGCTGGTCGAGACGAAGGACGGCAAGAATGGCAAGATCGTTGCCGACAGGATTCTGGTCACCGTCGGGCGCAAGCCGGTGGTCGAAGACTGGGGGCTGGAGCAGATCGACCTCGACATGGCGGGGAAATTCATCCGCATCGACGACCAGTGCCGCACCTCGATGCGCGGCATCTTTGCCGTTGGCGACGTCACCGGCGAGCCGATGCTGGCGCACCGGGCGATGGCGCAAGGCGAAATGGTCGCCGAGATCGTCGCCGGCCACAAGCGCGGCTGGGACAAACGCTGCATTCCCGCTATCTGCTTCACCGATCCGGAGCTGGTCACCGCAGGCCTGTCGCCGGAGGAGGCAAAGGGGCTCGGCGGCGAAATCAAGGTCGGATTATTCCCCTTCGCCGCCAATGGCCGGGCGATGACGAAGATGGGTGAGGAGGGCTTTGTCCGGATCGTTGCCCGCGCGGACAACCATCTGGTGATCGGCATCCAGGCGGTTGGCCAGGGCGTGTCGGAACTGTCGACGGCGTTCGGCCTGGCGCTCGAAATGGGCGCGCGGCTGGAGGATATAGCCGGCACCATCCATGCCCACCCGACGCAAGGTGAGGGTCTTCAGGAAGCGGCGCTGAAGGCGCTCGGGCATGCGCTGCATATCTAGATGCAGGTGGCAGGGACGTTGATAAGGGCGGCCCCTATGCTTCGTCATCCCACGGAGTAGCGAACGCAAAGCGGAGCGAAGACCCTGGGATCCATGTCGTGAAGCGGCCGAAGAATGCGACGGAGCAGAATTCTGCACCGTGGATGCGCCCTTACATCATGGCATGGGGTCTGCGCCGCGTCGCTTCGCTCCTTGCTCAGCCCCAGGATGACGAAGGCGTCGCCGGGAACCTAACCCGCGAGCCGGCTAACCATCTCGTGTTGCGCATAGGCGTGGCCGAAGCGGTTGGCTAGGAAGGCGTCGAGCGCGATGTCTTCCTGCTTGATGAAGCCCTTCGCCGGCAAGGTGCCGTTGGCCAGCATGTCAAGTACCGCGCAAATGGCTGACGCGGTGGTGATCTGGATGGCGCTGCGGACCATGTCGCCGACGCGCTTGGCGTAGATCTTGTTGGCGTAGGTTTCCTGCAGCAGGCGGCCGTTCTTGCGGCCGCTGACGGTGACGAAGACGATGACCACGTCCTGCAGCGTCGCCGGCAGGGCGCTCTCGAAAATGTCCTTCAGCACGTCGCGGCGGTGGCGCAGGCCGAGATCGTTGAGCAGCGCCTTCATGATCGCGGCATGGCCGGGGTAGCGGATGGTGCGATAGTTCAGCGTGCGCACCTTGCCCTTCAGCGTTTCGGCCAGCGTGCCGAGCCCGCCCGAGGTGTTGAACGCCTCGTAGGTGACACCGTCGAGCGAGAATTCCTCGCGCTCCTCCAGCGGCGGCACCTCGATCAGTTCGCCTTCGACGATCGCCTCGCAAGGCTCGCAATATTCATTGATGACGCCGTCTGTGCTCCAGGTCAGATTGTAGTTCAGCGCATTCGACGGGTATTGCGGCAGCGCCCCGACCCGCATGCGCACGCTTTCCAGCGTGTCGAAGCGGCTGGCGAGATCGTTGGCGACGATCGAGATGAACCCCGGCGCCAGCCCGCACTGCGGAATGAAGGCGCTGTTGGCCGAGCGCGCCAGTTGCTTGACGCGCCTGGTGCTGACGACGTCCTCGGTCAGGTCGAGATAGTGAACGCTGGCGCTGGCTGCCGCTTCGGCGATGCGCGTGGTCAGGTGGAAGGGGGCGGCGCTGAGCACGGCGAATTTGCCGGCCAAAGCGGCTTCGAGCGTGCCTGATGCTTCGATGTCGAGTTCCAGCGTCTTGACCGTTTCGGGCGTTTCGGCCGCGCCGAGCTGTGCCGCCGAGCGGTCGACGAGGGTGACGTGATAGTCGCCGGTGGACGCCAGCATCTCGGCGATGGTCGAGCCGATTTTGCCGGCGCCGACAACGATGATTTTCTTCATAACAGTTCCCTCGCCTTACCTTTGATAAAGAAGATAGAATCGCAGCTTGCCCGTCGAAAGGAAGCGTGGAATTGTTCGAAACGAAGTGGCTTGCTGATCAATATGCCGATGAGGTTCGTCGAAAGTGCTTAGCAACGCCGAACAGGCCCTGCTCTCCCTGCTGCGGGTGAATGCGCGCGCCTCGACGGCCGAGCTGGCGCGGCGGCTCGGCGTGTCGCGGACAACCGTGCAAAGCCGGATCGAGCGACTGGAACAGCGCGGCATCATCACCGGCTATGGCGTCAGGCTTTCGCCCGACTACGAACAAGGACTGGTGCGGGCGCATGTTCTGCTCACCGTCACGCCCAAGCTTGCCGACAAGGTTGTGCGCAGCCTGCAGGCGCTACCGCCGGTGCGGACGCTTCATTCCGTAAGCGGCAATTTCGACATGATCGTCATCGTCGACGCGCCGTCAATCAGGGATCTCGACACGCTTCTCGACCAGATCGGAGCGATGGACGGGGTCGAGCGGACGTCATCCTCGATCATCCTGTCGACGCGGATCGACCGCTGAGCGGCTTGGCAGAGCATTGCCTCGCCCCGCCAAGGCGGAACAGAACCCTTGATTCCTGTTTCATTCCAAATGCTGCTGCTTGTGCAGAATCCTTCGAGACGTTGGCGGGACAGCGCCCCCCTCTGCCCTGCCGGGCATCTCCCGCTCAAGGGGGGAGATCAGATGTCACGCCGGCCTTCGCTAACTGTCAACGCTGTAAAGGTGAGCGATACGGCGAAACTGCCAATCTCCCCCCACGAGGGGGAGATGTCCGGCAGGACAGAGGGGGGCGCGAAGGATCGCCGGCTTTCGAGTTGGCCGGCCTCTAGCCTCCGAGCGGGTGCGGCATGTAGCCGACGAAGCCCGATATCTTCCAGCTTCCTTCCACTTTGGTGCAGAAATAGAGGGTTTGCCATTTCAGCTTCTCGGCGCTGCCGTCGGGTTTGGCGATCGAGCCGTTGAACTTCTTGTGCAGCACGGCGCGGTCGCCGTCGACGTCGATATCGCGCATGTTGGTGACGCGGAACAGCGCCTCGCGCAACGGCTCGGCGAATTTCGTCGCGGCGGTTTCCCTGGCCTGGCGCAGCCACTCGTCACGATAGCTGCGAAGCGTCGGGAACTGCAGCCGCCATGCATCCGCATCGCTGAGGAAATGGGCGTGCATGCCGAAGAAGCTCGAGGCCACGAAATCATCCTCGACCATCGCCCAGTCCTGGCCGAGGAAGGCGTCGATGTCGCGCCGCACCAGCATCTCCCAAAGCGCATGGCGGTTGGCGTCGCCGGGCGGAAACGGGTTCTTGTCGAAGATCACTTTTGCTCCCCTGTGTCATGATGTTTCGGTCGATTGACGACTCGGCTTGATCCGCTCAACCGCCGATCTGGTCCAGAAACGGCAGATTGCTGGCCATCAGGCCGGCGTCGACATTCAAGGTGGTGCCGGTAATGCCGCTGGCAAAGGGCGACGCCAGGAACGCCGCGGCGCGGGCGACCTCGACGGGCTCGACCAGCCTGCCGAGCGGATAGAGCTTGCCGACGGCTGCGAGGATCTCCGGCTTGTGCGCAAGGCGATGCTCCCAGGCTCCGGTGCGGATCGAGCCGGGAATGACGGCGTTGGCGCGGATGCCGTTGCGGCCTTCCTCGGTGGCGATGGCGCGCATCCAGGCATTGAGTGCTGCCTTGGCGGCGGCGTAGGCGGGATTGCCGAAATGGGCTTGTGCGTTGACCGACGAGATGAACACGAAGGCCGCGCCCTGCGGCTGGTTGCGCATGACGGGGAGCAATGCCTGCGACAGCAGGGCGGCGCTGCGAAAATTCAGATCCATCTCGTAATCGAGGGCGGCCGTCGAGACATCGGCGAGCGTTTCCGCCCGTGTCCAGCCGGCGTTGGAGATGACCGCCATTGGAGGCGCCCCTTCACCGATGCGCCTGGCAAATGCCGCCACGGCGTCGTCATCGAGCAGGTCGAAATGATGCGCCTCTTCTATGCCGGCGCCGGTCAGTTCGGTTCCTTCGCGATCGCAAGCGATCACCCTGGCCCCGCAGGCGGAGAGGACGGCGACCAGCGCGCTACCGACGCCGCCGGCCGCACCTGTCACGATCACGCTGCGACCACCGAAATCGATCATGCGGCTCCTCGCTTGTCCCCCATCCAATCCTCGCCTGCCGAATGTCTTGAGGCAACCACCTCCACGCAGGATGCTGATGCTCTTGTAATAAAGCAACATGAATTCCCAAAAATGTTGCTTTCCAACACGGCCTATATGAGAATCGCTTGGACAGGCGTAGACCTTCCGGCAGGAAACGGGCAAACCGGCGCGGCGAAAGAGCCGGAACCGCGCGGACCTGCGACGATTGCCGGAAGTACAGCTAAGCGCCGACGTTTTTGAACAGGAGACTTTTCCTTGCCCAAGCAGTGTTTTGGAACATCCCATGTGCCGCTGTCACCGGCGGTCCGGGCCGGCGATATGGTCTATGTCTCCGGCCAGGTTCCGGTCGGCAGCGACGGCGTGGTGGTCAAGGGCGGCATCGCCGAGCAGACCGAGCAGGTGCTTTCGAATGTCAAGGCGGCGCTGGCGCTGGCCGGCTGCACCATGGACGACGTGGTCAAGACGACGGTCTGGCTCGAGGACGCGCGCGATTTCGGCGCCTTCAACGCCGTCTATGCCAGGCATTTTCCAACAGATCCGCCGGCGCGCACCACCGTCGAGTCGCGCCTGATGATCGACATCAAGATCGAGGTCGAGGCCGTTGCCTACAGACCGGTTTGACGGGAATACGGAACGGAGCCGGACGCCAATGCAATTTGATCTCCTCCTGAAAGGCGGCCGCCTCATCGATCCGGCGTCCGGCCTCGACGCGCAGCGCGACGTGGCCATCGCCGACGGCCGCATCGCCGCGATCGATGCCGACATCCCCTTCGAGCGTGCCGCGCGCGTCGTCGATGCCACGGGCTCCATCATCGCGCCCGGCCTCATCGATTTGCACAGCCATGTCTATTGGGGCGGCACCTCGCTCGGCGTCGATGCCGACCGCCTCGCCGCAAAAAGCGGCACCACCACGTTCATCGACGCGGGAAGTGCCGGTGCCGGCAACTTCCTCGGCTTTCGCCGCCACGTCATCGAGCGGTCGAAGGTGCGCATCTTGGCCTATGTCAACATTTCCTTTGCCGGCATCTTCGGCTTCTCGCAGACCGTTTCGGTTGGCGAGTGCAGCGACCTCAGGCTCTGCGAACCGCGCGAGACGGTGGCGGCGGTGCGCGAGCATGCAGACGTGGTCGTCGGCGTGAAAGTCCGCTCGGGTCGCCATGCCGGCGGCACCAGCGGCATCGCCCCGGTCGATCTGGCGCTCGAGGCCGCCGACCAGGCCGGCCTGCCGCTGATGGCGCATATCGACGAGCCGCCGCCTGGCCGCTCGGAAGTGCTGCCGCGGCTACGCAAGGGCGACATCCTCACCCACTGCTTCCGGCCGTTTCCCAACGCGCCGGTCTTCGCATCGGGCGCGGTGCGGCCCGACATGCGGCTGGCGCGCGAGCGCGGCGTCATCTTCGATATCGGCCACGGCATGGGATCGTTCGACTTCGCGGTCGCCAAGGCGATGCTCGGCGAAGGGCTGGCACCTGATGTGATCAGCAGCGACGTGCATCTCTATTGCGTCGACGGTCCGGCCTTCGACATTCTGGTCTGCATGTCGAAATTGCTGGCGCTCGGCATGCCGCTGGTCGAGGTGCTGCGCGCCGCGACGCAGCGGCCGGCCGAGGCGATCGCAAGACCCGAGCTCGGCACGCTGGCGGTCGGTGCCATTGGCGACGTCGCAGTGCTGCGGCTGCGTCCGGGGCGCTTCACCTTTGTCGACGCCGTCGGCGCGTCGCTGGTCGCCGAGCAGAGGCTGGTCTCGGACGGCATCGTGATTGGCGGCACCTGGTGGCCGAACGAGGCCGTGGACGATCTGAGCGATATCGAGCGCTTCGAAGCACATGCCGACGACACGCATGTCGATGTCGTGGCCAGGCATTTCGGGCATGGGTGATCTCCCCCCTTGAGGGGGAGATGTCGCCGAAGGCGACAGAGGGGGTCGGTCCGACCGGGCTCGCCTTCCTGCAACGGATAGAGGTTGGCGCTCGACGCGCGGCGACCCCCTCTAGCCTGCCGGCCATCTCCCCCCTCGAGGGGGGAGATTTCCCACTTCACCGCCTAGCGTTACTCGGCGCCCCGTAAACCGGCGTCGCAATGCCTTCCATGCGCGCCTTGATCTGCAGCGCCACATATTTCGAATAGAAACGCGACAGCGCCAAATTGCCGCCGTGGAACCATAGCGCTTCCTGCGCCGTCGGCTTCCACAAGTTGCGCAATTCGCCTTGCCATGGTCCGGGGTCGCCTTTCACGCCCGAGCCAATTCCCCAGCACGGGCCGACCTTGTCGGCGACCTGGCGCGAGACGATCGCCGCCACGGTTTCGTTCATCGACTGATAGCCGGTGCAGGAGATGATGATTTCGGTCGCCAGCTCGGTGCCGTCGTCGAAGAGGATCCCGGTCGGCGTCAGCGACTTGATCTCGACGCCGCTGCGGATGCCGATCTTACCGTCGATGATCAGATCCGAGGCGCCAACGTCAATATAATAGCCCGAGCCGGTGCGGTAGGCCTTCATCAGCAGCCCGGTCTCGTCGTCGCCGAAATCGATGGCGAAGCCGGCGCCGCGCAAGCGGTCGTAAAACGCCGCATCGCGTGCCTTGATGATGTCGTAGAGCGCCCGCTGGCTTTGCGGCAGCAGCGCGAACGGCGTCGAGGCGACGATCATGTCGGCCTTCTCGGTGGTGATGCCGCGGGCCAGCGCCTTCTCCGAAAAGATCTCGAAGCCGACCTCCATCAGCGTATCTGATTTGACCACCGTCGTCGGCGAGCGCTGGATCATGGTCACCTCAGCGCCGCTCTCCCAGAGGTCGACACTGACATCGTGTCCCGAACTCGCCGCGCCGATGACCGCGACGCGTCTGCCGCGGAATTTCTCGCCGCTGGAATACTGGCTGGAGTGCAGGACCTCGCCCTGGAAAACATCGGCACCGGGCAGGTCGATCCGCCTGGGCGGGCCATAGGCGCCCGTTGCAAAGACAATGTGCCTCGGCTTCAGCGTGACGCGCTGGCCGGCGCGATCGACCTCGACCGTCCAGACCTTTTCGGCTTCGTCATAGGACGCGCTGATGCACCTTGTGGAGGTCCAGTAATTGAGCTCCATGACGCGCGTATACATTTCCAGCCAGTCGCCCATCTTGTCCTTGGGCGTGAACACCGGCCAGTTTTCCGGAAACGGGATGTAGGGCAAATGGTCGTACCAGACCGGGTCGTGCAGCACGAGCGAGCGATAGCGGTTGCGCCAGGAATCGCCGGCCCGCGCATTCTTCTCGATGATGATGGCCGGCACGCCGAGCTGCCTGAGCCGTGCCCCCAGCATGATGCCGCCCTGGCCGCCGCCGATGACCAGACAGTAGGGCTGCTCAATGGCGCCGAGATCACGCGCCTCGCGCGCTCTCGCCTCCGACCAAGTCTCGCGGTCCGGGTCGGCCTTGTGGCGTACACCCAAAGGCCGCGCCGGCCCTTTGCGCTCCTCAAAGCCCTTGAGATCGCTCATCGCCGTGAACAGCGTTCGGCATCGGCCGTCCTGCACGCGCATGATGCCTTGGCCCCACGCCGATGATGTCTCGAAGGTGAACCAGGCCTCGACGATGCCTTCGTCCGAGCTCGCCTCGCCATTGAGCTGCCAGGCGGTCGGCCTTGCCGTCGCCAGTGTGGCTTCCAGCATGTCGCGGATCGCCGCGCGACCTTCCATCGTCTTAATGTTCCAGGTGAAGGTCAGCAGATCGCGCCAGTAGCAGTCTTCGACGAACAGATTGACCGCGGCCGCTGCGTCGCCCGTTTCGAGCACTCGGGAGAGGGAGGAAAGCCAGGTGGCCGCCTGTTTCGATGGTGCCATGTCGAGCATTTGTTTTTTCTCTCCTTCAATCGTCCCAATTGTCAAAGTCGGCGCCGCCCCTCATCCGCCTGCCGGCACCTTCTCCCCGTATAGGGACGGGGAGAAGGGGATGGCCGCAACGCTGGCGATCCCCTTTCCCCGTTCTGTGCGGGGAGGGGGTAAGCGCAAACGTCCATACACCAGGCCTCAATCCCCCAGCGGTTCCATCTCCTTGCCCGTCCTATGGATCTGGGCGTTGTATTTGATGCGGCGGACCGTTTCGCGGGCCGAGCCGTCGAGCTTGTAGGCGGCCGCCACGGCCATCAGGTCGATCGCGGCGAGGAAAGCAAAACGCGAGGCGGTCGGCTTCAGCGTGTCGGGATATTCGGGAACCGCAACCGTCAGCCTGACGTCGCAGGCGCGGGCAAGGTCGGTGTCGGGCGCGGTCACGCCGATCGCGTTGGCGCGGTAATGCTTGGCGAGCTCGACGGCCTCGATCACCTCGCGCGTGCGTCCGGTCGCCGAGATGGCGATCACCAGATCGCTGGGCTTCAAGGTCGAGGCGGTCATCCGCATCAGGTACGGATCGCATTGGGCGCTGACGGTGATGCCGTAGCGGAACAGCCGGTACTGGGTTTCCTGCGCCAGAGCCGACGAGCTGCCGCCAAGGCCGAAGACCGTGACCTGGCGCGCCTTAGCGATGAGCTCGGCGGCCTTCACCAGCTGCGCCGGATCAAGCTGCCGTTCGGCCTCCTGCAACGCCCGGCGGGCCTCGCCGAACACCGCATTCCAGAACGGCATGCCATTGTCGCTGCTGGTGGGCGGCGGCTTGCTCAGATAGAGCGCGCCGACGACGAGGCTTTGCGCCAGCTTCAGCTTGAAGTCGCGCACGCCCTCGCAGCCGATGGCGCGGCAGAACCGGGTCACCGTGGGTTCGCTGACCTGGGCGCGCTGGGCGAGCACGGCATTGGAGGCGTCGACCGCGAACCTGACGTCGTCGAGCACGACATCGGCGACGCGCCGCTCAGCCGGGCGCAATTCACCGTAAGAGTCCTTGACCAGCGAAATGATGTCGGGGATGCGCCTGACATGATCGCGCCCATCTGGATCGCGCCCATCCGGGTCGCCGTCCGAGGTCGGCCGCCCCTGGCCGTCAGCTTCGGTCATGAGTCATCCCTGCCGTTCGTGGAAGTCGACCTGTACCATGTTTGCGCACCGCTTGCCTGCTTCGCCTCACGCGGTCGGTGTCCCGAAGTATGTAGGAAAGCAACAAGCTTTTCAAGAAATAGAAAAGGCAATCCAAACAATGATGTAACCGTGGTACAAACGATCTCTCTGACTAGAGCAGCGGTCGCCGCTTGACAGTAAAGTAGGATAGTTACAGACTGATTTTTGCGAACGGATGACCCAATGGATCATCGCGCAACCTGCGAGGGGCGCATGAACGCGGGCAGTGCAAAAACCCCGAAGCTTGGCGTGCAGGCCGCGACCAAGATCTATCATATGGCTTCCGGCGACCTTCTGGCGCTGGATCGCTGCAGCCTCGACGTTCACGCCAATGAGATCGTCTCGATCGTCGGCCCCTCCGGCTGCGGCAAGACCACGCTTTTGTGGTCGATGTCCGGCCTGCATCGCCTGTCCAGCGGGACAATCCGGCTCGACGGCAGAGAGATCACCGGGCCGCATCCGGATATCGGCATCGTCTTCCAGGAGGCAAATCTGCTGCCCTGGCGCAGTCTTGACGCCAACATCCATTTTCCCTTCGAGATCAAGGGCGAGAAGCCGGATCGCGCCTGGATCGCCCATCTCGTCAATCGTGTTGGGCTCGACGGCTTCGGCGGCAAGTTTCCGCGCGAGCTCTCGGGCGGCATGCAGCAGCGAGCGGCGATCGTGCGGGCGCTGGCGCTGAAGCCCTCGGTGCTTTTGATGGACGAGCCGTTCGGTGCACTCGACAGTTTCACCCGCGAGGAGATGAACCGTCTCGTCGAGGAGATCTGGCTCGACACCAAAACCACCATCGTCTTCATCACCCACAGCATCGAGGAGGCGATCTTCCTGTCCGACAGGGTGGTGGTGCTGAGCGCGCGGCCGGGGCGCGTCGCCCAGGAATATCGCGTGCCGTTTGCACGCCCGCGCTCGCTGGAGATCATGGCGACAAAAGAAGTCTTCGACCTCACCAACACGATCAAGATGGACATCGTCGGCGAACGCGTACGACCGAAGGCGCGGGAGCGCGGCACCGCAGAAATTGTGAGGATCAGGCCGTGAGCGGAGGCGACGCCATACCGGAATTCTCCAAAACCAAGGCAGGCGCCAAGGCCGGCGAAGGTCACGACGTCAGCCTGACCAATCTTTCGGCGTTTGCCAGCGGCCCCGGCATCAGGTCGGGCGCCGAGGTCGCTGCCATCATCGCTGTCGCGGTGGTCATCATCGGCGGCATCGAGCTGGCGCTGCGGCTGTTCAATGTGCCGCACTACATCATGCCGGGGCCAAGCGCGATCGCCTACGCGCTGTACGACGAGTTCCCGCTGATCGCGCCGCATCTCGGCTACACGCTGGTCGAGCTGGTCTCCGGCTTCTCGATCGGCGCCATTATCGGCCTGGTGATGGCCGCGGTGATCACTCAATTCCCGTTCGCCGAAAAGATCGTTGCGCCCTACATCCTGATCCTGGTCACCACGCCGATGCTGGCGCTGGTGCCGCTTCTTATCCTGCGCTTCGGCTTCGGTTACACGCCGCGCATCATCGCGGTCGCGCTTGCCGCCGGGCCGATGGTGATGATCAATGCGGCGACGGGCTTTCGCCGCGTCGACAGCGCCAAGATCGCGCTGGCGCGTTCCTATGGCGCCAGCACCTTGCAGATATTCTGGAAGATCCGCGCGCCGATGGCGCTGCCGATGATCCTTGTTGGCCTGATGATCGGCGCGATCTTCGGGCTGCTGACCGCGGTCGGCGCCGAGATGGTCGGCGGCGGCTTCGGCCTCGGCAACCGGCTGACCACCTATTCGTCGATGATCCAGATGCCGCAATTCTTCGCGGTGGTTCTGATCCTCTCGACCCTCGGCATCCTGATCTACGTGCTGTTCTTTCTGATCGGCAAGAAGTGGGCGAGCTGGGAGGCGTAGTGCATGTCGCCCAAAAGTGCGCAGCAATTTTGGAATAAGGACATGCATAAAACGAGGACTTAGCGCGCGGGGCAATGATGGCGCCTGGGAGGCGGGCGAGAGAAACTACCGGCCAACAAAAAGGGGAAATGCCATGACCAAGGAAAGTCACATCGGTTTCAAGGCGGGGATCAGCCGCCGCTATTTTCTGCAAGTCACCGGAGCAGGCGTGGTGACCGCCACCGCGCTCGGCGCCTCGGCGTTCAGGGCACAAGCCGAGCCATACGGCAAGTTCACCTGGATTTCGCCGCGCGGCACGCTCGAAGTGCTCGACGACTATCCCTATTGGGCGGCCAAGAAGGCAGGCTATTTCGGCGACCTCGACACCGACATGCAGCCGGGCCCGTCGGACGGCACCGCGACGGTGAAGTTCGTCGATGTCGGCCAGGCTGACATGGGCTTTCCCTCGCCCGGCGTCTTCTCCTTCGCCATCCAGAACGGCATGAAGCTCAAATCCGTGTTTCACATGGGGGCGCGCGACACGTTCAGCTTCGCCTTCCGCAAGGGCGAGGGAACGAACGACCTGAAGACGCTCGAGGGCAAGACTATCCTGCTCGGCTCCGCCGCATGGCAGTCGATCACCGATCCGCTGCTGGCCTCGCAAGGCGTCGACATCAAGAAAGTTCGATATGTCGAGGCCGGCTGGCCGACCTGGGGCACCGCACTGGCCGGCGGCCAAGGCGATGCGGCGCTGTCGTGGGAAGGTCTGCGGGCCGAATGGATCGCCAAGAACCTCGACTTCGAATACTGGCTCGGCGTGCAGAACTCGAAGCTGCCGGCGAACACTTTCGTCGTGCGGTCGGCCGATCTCGATGATCCCGACCGCAAGGCGTTCCTGGAGAAATACCTGCGCGGCTGGGCGATGGGCCTGGAATTCGGCTACCAGAATCCGCGCGCGGCCGTCGAAGCGGTGTTCGAGCAGTTCCCGACGCTGGCCAAGAATCTCGGGCCTGAGCTGGGCACCACCTCGATCCTGCAGCAGATCAACGTCTTCCGTGGCGACATGGATAAGCGCGAAGGCTGGGGTTCGCACGACATGGCGAGCTGGCAGGGCTTCTTCGACCAGATCCACAAGATCGGCCAGATCACCAACCCGGTGAAGGCCGAGGACGTCTGCACCAACGAACTGATCGGCCCGGCCAATGATTTCGACAAGGCCAAGGTCAAGGCCGATGCCGACGGCACCAAGCTGTCGGAGGGCTTTGCTGCGCTCGACGTCGAGAAGATCAAGGCGCATCTGTTCGACTCAGCGGTCAAGTAGGGCACTTCGTGACGATATGGGCGGCGACTGGGTCGCCGCCCAAACTAAATCAAAAAAGGGAGGTGGCTTTGACCGAGAAGGTGAAAGTGCTGGTGATTGGTCTCGGCAATATGGGCGCGTCGCATGCCAGCGCCTATCACAGGCTCGACGGTTTTGAGATCGTCGGCATCATGAGCCGCACGATCAAGAGCAACACAAAGATCCCGGCGGAATTAGCCGGCTATCCGCTCTACGAGGATTTCGACCATGCGCTGAACGAGACCAGGCCGGATGCCGTTTCCATCAACAGCTGGCCCAACACGCATGCCGAATATGCGCTGAAGGCGATTGCCGCGGGCTGCCACGTGTTCATGGAAAAGCCGCTCGCCACCGATATCGAAGACGCCGAAAAGGTCGTCGCTGCGGCCCGCGCCAAGAACCGCAAACTGGTGCTCGGTTATATCCTGCGCGTCCACCCGTCATGGATCAAGTTCATTGAGGTCGGCAAGACGCTCGGCAAGCCGCTGGTCATGCGCCTCAACCTCAACCAGCAGAGCAGCGGCAGCGCCTGGCACTGGCACAAGAACCTGATCGATTCGCTGATCCCGATTGTCGATTGCGGCGTGCACTATGTCGATGTGATGTGCCAGCTGACCGGCGCCAAACCGGTCCGCGTTCACGGTATCGGCGCGAAATTGTGGGCCGATGCCGCCAAGCAGAATTATGGCCATCTGCACGTCACCTTCGATGACGGTTCGGTCGGCTGGTATGAGGCGGGCTGGGGGCCGATGATGAGCGAGACGGCCTATTTTGTGAAGGACGTGATCGGCCCGAAGGGCGCGGTCTCGATCGTCGCCGGCCAGACGGCAAGCAGTGCAGCTGAACTCTCCGAGGTGTCGAACTCAGCCGATATCGACCGACACACCAAGACCGACGCGCTCAAGATCCACTATGCCGAGGTCGACGGCGACAAGAATTTCAAGAAGCCCGACGAGATCGTCAGCATGGAGGACGAGCCCGGTCACCAGGAGCTTTGCGACCGCGAGCAGGCATTCTTCCTGCGCGCCATCCGCGAGGATCTTGATCTGACCGAGCAAATGGATGCCGCGGTCAACAGCTTGCGCATCGTGCTTGCCGCCGAGCAGAGCATCGCGGAACGGCGGACCGTCGAGTTGGGGTAAGGTGATCCGGCTGCGGGCTCGAAGAAGAGATGCCAGCAAGGGCAGTCGCCTCAGACGAATGAGCGACCCCGTGTTGAGCGTTTAAGGGCCGATCCTGGCGCCGCCCCTCATCGCCCTGCCGGGCACTTCTCCCCGTATAGTGACGGGGAGAAGAACGCCTTCGATAAGGATTTCGCCAATCTCTGGCGTTGCAGAGAGGAAACGGCCACGGTTAGTGGCCAATTGAGCGCCCACGCAAAAAACGCACCACCGGCCCGAAGCCGGTGGTGCTCTCTGGACAGTCTGTAGGGGCAGGACCGTTCCAGGGATCCCTTAGGATCGGACTCAAATGTCGGCTTTTCCTTGACCTATGGCATCGGCCGAACAGATGAAGGAGCCTGCCAACTGGCTAAGAATCTCGACAGTGCGATGCGCCGCCGAGCAGCGCATGATTTGCAATATTATTCGGCCGCGTCAGGAATTTCGCCGGAGGTGTCGTCGGAAGTCTCTGCCGGATCGGCCTTTCTTGCCAGGAACTTGTCCAAGGCTGCCTGCAAGGACAGGGTGGCCTGCGGTGAGGCCGGCGTCGTAGAAACGACAGCCATCGCATGGGCAATTCCCCGAGTGGACTTGTCCTTGGCCGCCGCAGACGTTGCGGCTCCGTGTCCCTGCGATCCAGCTCCAGCCGAATTTCCGCCATTGCCGTTGCTTGCGCCGTTACCCTTCCCGCCGCCATTACCGCCGGGTCCGGCGAGGACTGGAGACGCGACAAGGGCGAGAGCGGCGACCGTTGCGAACAGACTGGTTCGAGTTTTCATAATTCCTCCTTCGAGCCGCCCTCCCGCCGGGAAAGAATATGAGGTCTCTCTAATATGAAAGGTCCACTATCGGCCAGTTTGATTTAAATCCACCTGTCCGCAAGGGACCTTGGTCCGAAATTGAAAGGCAAAGGTCCTAGACTCCACTTGGGACGTATTTGGCGCGGCGAACAAAGCGCCTGCTGGCCACGGGCAGCTGGCGAAGCGACAAGCTCGCTCCGTCTGCTGGGTGATGCCGTGCTGCCGCCAAAAACGAAAAAGCCGCGGCAAACCGCGGCTTTTCGATGCTTGATTCCCTGGAAGGAAACTGGAGCGGGTGAAGCGATTCGAATGCTCGACCCCAACCTTTGATGGAGTATGCTGGAGCTGATCGGCTCGCCGAGCATTCAGATCTTCCGGTCGCTCCAACCTTAAAGTCAAACGCTCCGCTCCCTGGTTGGTGCCGGGCATACTACCCCTTCCGAGCTCCGGCGGCTGGTCGAGAAACTCGTAGACAAGCCAAAAGAGGCTCAGTAGTAGCGACCGCCGCTGCTATCGGCAGCACAAAGCGAGCAGCTGTGCTCTTTTAGGAAAAAGGGCTGCCGGTCCGCATGCTTGTTAGGAAAGAATCGACATTGCACAATTGGATGCGCTGGCTTTAGCTCGCTGGCGCTTCCTTGTGACCCGATTCCAAGGTAGGAGCGAAGCCATTCCTCTCGAGCCGCCCTCCCGCCAGCATGGAATGTGAGGACTCTCCAATATGAAAGGTCCACTATCAGCCAGTTTGGTGCTGCCGCAAAAACCAAAAAGCCGCGCCGAACCGCGGCTATTCGATGTTTGATTCCCCGGAAGGAAACTGGAGCGGGTGAAGTGATTCGAACGCTCGACCCAACCTTGAAAACGTCAATTTCTGCCAACGCCGCCCTATCCGAATTTCCGCTACCAGAATCCGACATGATCAATACCAATGAAATGATGCAGGTTCTTCTGGACCACGTGGCAAGCGGGCAGCTGAGCAGACGCAGCTTCCTGGCTTCAGCATATGGACCCTCTTGGGTAATACGAATTGAAAATTGCGCCCTCATGTTTCAAAACAGGTCGGTAGACCCGCGAGGATGGTTTCGTCCGGGGTCGTCCACGGTCCTCAAGCCGAGAATTCTAAAAGACGTTCAACAATGACCCAGCACGTACAAAACGCTCGAATTCTCATGTACAGCCACGACACGTTCGGGCTCGGCCACTTGCAGCGCTGCCGGACGATCGCGCATTCGCTGGTCGAGGATTTCCGCGGTCTTCAGGTGCTTATCATTTCGGGTGCGACTATCGCTGGCGCCTTCGACTACCGCGCCCGTGTCGACTTCGTGAAGATCCCCAGCGTCATCAAGTTGCGCAACGGCGAATACACTTCGCTGGAAAAGGATATCGATCTGCATGAGACGCTAAGGATGCGCCAGTCGATCATCCGCCATACAGCCGAGACCTTCCGGCCGGATATCTTCATCGTCGACAAGGAACCGCTCGGCCTGCGCGGTGAGATCGAGGACACGCTGTCCTACCTCAAGACGCGGGGCACCACGCTCGTGCTTGGCCTGCGCGAGGTGATGGACGCGCCGCATCTGCTCGAAGCAGAGTGGGCACGCAGGGATGTGATGCGCAAGATAGGCCTGTTCTACGACAAGATCTGGGCCTATGGTCCGCCGGATTTCTACGATCCGTTGACCGGCCTGGAGGTGCCGCCGGCTATCAGGGCAAAGATGAAGTTCGTCGGTTTCCTGCAACGGAGCCTGCAGAAGAACGAGTTGCCCGGCCACCGGCCCGAGGGCGACTATATCCTCGTTACCACCGGTGGCGGCGGTGACGGCGCCGATCTGATCCACAGCGTCATCGATGCCTATCAGCAGGATCCGCAATTGCAGCATAGGGCGTTGATCGTGCTTGGGCCTTACATGCCGGCGCGCAAGCGCAACAAGCTGCTCAAGAAGGGGTCCAAGATCCCCTATATCAGGATCATCGAGTTCGACAACCGCATGGAAGAGCTGATTGCCGGCGCCAAGGCGGTCGTGGCGATGGGCGGTTACAACACCTATTGCGAGATACTGTCGTTCGACAAGCCGGCGCTGATCGTGCCGCGCGTCAAGCCCCGCGAGGAACAACTGATCCGAGCACGGCGCGCAGCCGAACTCGGCCTCATCGAAATGCTTTTGCCGGAAGAAGCCGAGGATTCCCAGCGGTTTGCCAATGCACTGGAGGTGCTGCCGGACCGGCCCGGCCCATCGCAGAGCCATCCGCATCTGACGCTGGAAGGCCTGCCTCACATTTCCGAAATCGTCGCGGAACTGCTCGACCGGCGGGGCGGCCATCACCTTTCGGTCATTGAAGGCATGAACTGAGTTGCAACATCGCAAGATCGTCGTGGTTCTGAAGGGTTATCCGCGGCTGTCGGAAACGTTCATCGCGCAGGAACTGCTCGGTCTGGAGCGTGCGGGGTTCGACCTGATACTGGTCTCGCTCAGGCGGCCGACCGACGCAAAACGCCACCCCGTGCATGACGAGATCAAAGCGCCCGTCCATTATCTGCCGGAATATCTGCATGAAGAGCCGCTACGCGTGGTTCGCTCGCTGTTTGCTTATCTGCTGCGGCCGGGCTTCTGGCGCGCGCTCCGATCGCTGGCTACCGATATCCGCCGCGACTTTACGCGCAATCGCGCGCGCCGCTTCGGGCAAGCGCTCGTGCTGGCGGCCGAATGGCCGGAAGGCGCGGGCTGGCTGCATGCACATTTCGCGCACACACCGGCATCGGTGACGCGCTATGCCAGCCAGCTTCGTGGCCTGCCCTGGAGCTGCTCGGCCCACGCCAAGGACATCTGGACTTCGGCGGACTGGGATCTGGCTGGCAAGCTTTCCTCGGCGCGCTGGACGGTCACTTGCACGAAAACCGGCTTCGACCGTCTGAAAAAACTCGCTAACGGCAGCTCGCCTGTGCATCTGAGCTATCATGGGCTCGACCTTGACCGCTTCGGCAGTTTCGGCGAGGCGCGAAAACAGCATGACGGCTCGGCGCCGGACGAGCCGGTTGTCGTTCTGAGTGTCGGGCGCGCCGTTGAAAAGAAAGGCTACGATACGTTGCTGGAGGCCCTTGCCCTCCTGCCTGGTGATTTGGCGTGGCGTTTCGAGCATATCGGCGGCGGCGAGGAACTGGAACGGTTCAAGGCGCTGGCGCAAAAGCTCGGCCTGGATGGTCGCGTCTCTTGGAAAGGCGCGCTTGCGCAGGAGGAGGTGCTTGAGCACTACCGCTGCGCCGACATCTTCGCCCTGGCCTGCAGGATCACCGCAAATGGCGACCGGGACGGTCTGCCGAATGTTCTGGTGGAGGCGGCTAGCCAGCGGCTTGCCTGCGTTTCGACCGATATTTCCGGCGTGCCGGAGCTTTTATCGCCGGATGAAACCGGGCTGCTGGTTCCGACGGAAAGCCCAATTGCCCTGGCACAGGCGCTGGAGCGCCTGATCCGTGATCCCGTGCTGCGCGCCCGCCTCGGCGACGCCGCAGAGCGGCGCGTGCGCGGTAATTTCGATCATATGGCCAGCATTGGACAGCTCAAGGAACTGTTCGAGCGGGAGTGGCGGGCGGCCGAATGAAGCGGCTGCGCGCTTTCTTCTATGTCCAGCACCTGCTCGGTATCGGCCATCTCGCGCGCGCCAGCCGCATTGCGGCGGCTCTGGTCGATGACGGGTTTGACGTAACCGTCGTGACCGGCGGAGCGCCGATCGCGGGGTTTCCGGGACTGGGTGTAAAATCTGTAACCCTGCCACCTGTCACCTCCGGTGATGAAGGATTTTCCGGACTTGTCGACCTGCAGGGCAAACCCATCGGCGATGATTTCAAGAAATGGCGTTCAGAGATGCTGCTGCAGGCATTTCGGGATTGCCGGCCTGACATCGTCATTGTCGAGGCGTTTCCATTTGGACGCCGGCAGATGCGTTTCGAACTCCTGCCGCTGATCGAGGCCATCGACGCGACGTCGCCAAGACCGCTGCTGGCGACGTCCGTCCGTGATATCCTTCAGGAGCGCGTCAAGCCGGGCCGAAACGAGGAAACAGTCGATCTCATCAACAGGCATTTCGACCTTGTCATGGTCCACGGCGATCCGGCTTTCGCAACCATCGACAAGACTTTTCCACTGGCTGGGGCGATCAAAGCCGAGGTGACCTACACAGGGCTCGTAGCCGCGCCGCCGTCGCGCGGGACCTGCGAGCGCTTCGACGTTCTGGTGTCGGTTGGCGGCGGGGCTGCCGGAAAGAGCCTTGTCAGATCCACCATCGCAGCGGCGCGGCATGCCAGCAACGCTTGGAAATGGTGTTTGATAACCGGCCCAAACCTGCCGAAGGACGAGTTCGACGCGATCGCACGGGATGCCTCGCCGGGCCTGTCCATCTTCCGGTTCCGCGAGGATTTCGCCAGCCTGCTGACCGGCGCCCGCCTGTCGGTCTCGCAGGCGGGCTACAACACGGTCTGCGATGTCCTGGGCGCAGGTTGTCGGTCCCTGCTCGTTCCATTTGCAGCCGGCGGGGAAACCGAGCAGACGGTTCGCGCTCTGATGCTCGAAGAACTCGGTCTTGCAACGGTGCTGATGGAAAAGGACCTAACGCCTGAAGGTTTGGCGGAAGCGATCGAACAGGCGCTTGTGGGACCGACGCCATCCGCGCATCGTCTCGATCTGGAAGGCGCCCGTCGCTCGGCGCAAATCCTGCGCGAGCGGTATAGAACAATGGTCCCTAAAAATGGGTCTGGTTTCGGAAAAGTTCATGATCAAACAAACGATAGATGCTAACGCGCGTCGCGTCTGGTGAGATTCGTGCGACGCGCTTCAAGTCCTTGTTTTTATGCATGTCGTTGTCCCAAAACCGCAACGCACTTTTGGGCGAAATGCATTAAACAGTTCCAATCAGCATGAAGCGCGTATAATTTTTTGTCGGCAGTTCGCCGGAGAACCGCACCTCCCGTAGCGCCGCCATTGCTTCAAAGGCTGCAAGTGAAGCCACGCAGTTGATGTGCGTCGGCTCGCTGAAATAATCGTTCGATTGCAACAGTACATTCGTGCCCCGCGGAAGCAGAGCAAGCCAGGCGGGCAGGTCGGCTATGTGTTCGCAGCTCGTATTGACCACCAGGTCGGGCCGCCCGGCCGCATAGTCGAGTACGTACATGTCTGCCGTGAGCGCCCGGAACCGGTCGCCGGCTTCCCGGTTGAGGGTCCGCGCGACCGGCGCGACTTCGGGATCGATGTCGATGCTGTCGACCGCCGCGATGTCGAAGCGGGCGTCGTTGAAAAGCATTGCAGGCAATACGCCGTACCATCCGCCCAGAACCCATACGCGCCCGAACCGGCCGCCGCAGCTTTCGAACAGCCTGTCGAGCGCCCACATCTTGCAGGCGACCTGCTTGTGGTTGAAGGCGTTTGCGATATCGGCCTTCGGATGCTTGGCGATGACGCGCGCCAGCCCTGCCACGAGAGGGCAGTTGACATAGGCAGCAATTCCCCGCGTGAGGTCCAAGGCTTGCTCGTGCCAGTCCATGCCGGCATTGCGTGGCTGCGTGACATCCATCATATTTGTCTTGTATGTTGGGATTTCGGGCGACACAACGCAATCTTGCCTCCCGCAAGGCTGTTGATTCGCGGACGTGATTATGCAGCAAGCCGCTTCGCCATTGCCCGGTGCCGGAGAGAGCCTGTTGCATCTGTCCGGACCATCGGCGTCCATCCGCCAGCACCAGCGGCGCAGCTGCGGCCTCGTGCTGCTCGGCTATTCGCCAAAACCCTACGGAAGCCGCGAACCATTTGGCCAGCTGCTTTCTTCGCTGATCAACAATGCCCATGGCGTTGTCATCGACCATGCGCCGGAACTGGATCGCGCCGCCTCGCAGGTTCCTTCCTTCGTTGAGCGCAGGACAATCTCCGTGCGCTGCAGCTTCGAGCTTGTCGTTGGCGACGAAGAAATTGCCGATACGCCATTCGCCAGCAGGTGCTTTTACATCCTGCATGCATTCAACTGAAGGGTCCACTGCCGCATATGGAACCCAGCCTAGCCCGCTATATCTGGACGCACACCAAGAAGCAGCAGCTCTGGATATTGATGATCGTCATGCTTTCGATGATCCCGTATTTCATGTCCTTCGACCTGCCGAAGCTGATCGTCAACGGCCCGATCCAAGGTAGCGGCTTCGAGCAACCGGGCGCGACCCAGCCGTTCATGAGGCTGCACTACAACCTGCCGTTCATCGGAGAGGTCCAGTTCTTCTCCGGTTTTCAGCTCGACCGCAAGGAGACGCTGTTTGCCCTGAGCATTGTCTTCCTCTTGCTAGTCGTTATCAACGGCCTGTTCAAACTCTACATCAACACCTACAAGGGCCGCCTCGGCGAACGCATGCTGCGGCGTATCCGCTTCGATCTTCTCGATCGTGTGCTGCGCTTTCCCCCGGGTTACTTCAAGCGGGTGAAATCCGCCGAAGTGGCGACCATGGTGAAGGACGAGGTGGAGCCGCTGGGCGGCTTCATCGGCGATGCCTTCGTGCAGCCGGTGCTGCTCGGCGGCCAGGCGCTGACGGCCATGCTGTTCATCATGATCCAGAATTTCTGGCTCGGAATGATAGCCGCCGTGATCGTGGCGTTCCAGATCGTGCTCATCCCGCGAATGCGGCGGCGGCTGATCGTGCTCGGGCGCCAACGGCAGTTGACGGCGCGCGCGCTTTCGGGCCGGATTGGCGAAATCGTCGACGGCATCGGCGCGGTTCACGTCCACGATACATCAAACTACGAGCGCGCCGACATAGCTGCCCGGCTCGGGCTCATCTTCAAGATCCGCTTCGATCTTTACCAATGGAAATTCATGGTAAAGTTCCTCAACAATTTTCTCGCGCAGATCACGCCTTTTCTGTTCTACATGATAGGCGGGTACCTGGTTATCCAGGGGCGGCTGGATGTCGGCCAGCTAGTGGCCGTGATCAGCGCCTACAAGGAACTTCCCGGACCGATGAAGGAACTGATCGACTGGGATCAGGCGCGGCAGGATGTCCAGGTCAAATACCAGCAGGTCGTTGAACAGTTCACCGTCGATGGTCTCATCGCGCCGAGAATCGGGGCATTGACGATCGACGCTCCCGAGCCGATGACCAAACCCCTGTCGGCGATCAGTCTGTGCATTGCAGACGATGGCGGTGCAATGCTCCTCGACCGTATCTCCCTCCAGGTCAAGCCGGGTGAGACGGTGGCGCTGGTCAGTACCGCAACAGGTGGAGCCGAGGCGCTTGCAGAAGCCTTCGCGCGGTTGAACTGGCCGGACAGCGGAAGGGTCGTTTCGGGCGCCGACGATCTGCTTGAACTCCCCGAAGCAGTGACCGGCCGGCGGATGTCCTATGCCTCGTCGGATGTTTTCCTGTTCCAGGCAAGCCTCCGCGATAACCTGCTCTATGGGTTGAAGCATGCGCCGCTGACATCGGTGACTTATGACGATGCTGCGGCAGACCAGCACCGCTGGAACGTCCACGAGGCGCGCCGGTCGGGCAATCCGGAACTTGATATCCACAGCGACTGGATCGACTATGCTGCCGCCGGCGCTACCGGCCCGCACGACCTGTTTGAAGCCGTGCGCCGGGTGCTCGACGCGGTTGTTCTGTCGCGCGACATTCTGGATCTTGGCTTGCGCTCTTCGGCCGACCTCACGCGTCATACGGAGCTTGCCAGGCGGATCGTCGAACTGCGTGCGGCGCTGCGAAGCCGGCTGGAACGCGAAGGGCTGAGCGGACTGGTGGTTCCTTTCGAACCGGGCGCCTACAACAAGGAAGCAACGATCGGCCAAAACCTGCTCTTCGGCGCTGCCGCCGGCCCCGAACTGGCCGACAGGGCTCTAGCGGCCAATCCCTATTTTGCTTCTGTGCTGAGGCAAGCCGGCCTCGACCGCACGCTCTACGAAATGGGCATGGAGATCGCCGAACAGGCGATCGAGCTGTTTGCCGACCTGCCGCCCGATCACCAGTTCTTCCAGCAGCTCGCCTTCATGAGCGCCGAGGAGATCCCCACCTACGAAACCTTGCTGCAACGGCTCAAGAACCGTCCCTACGAGGCGGTTTCGGAGAGCGACCGCGCCATGATCGTCTCCTTGAGCTTTGCCTATATCGAGCCCCGGCACCGCTTCGGACTGCTGAGCGACGAGCTGATGAGCAAGATCGTCGCTGCACGCAACCGGTTCCATGAAAACCTGCCGCCCGAGCTGAAAAATGCAATCGAACGGTATGATCCTGCCAAATACATTGCGGCGGCCACCGTCATGGATAATGTCCTGTTCGGGCGTGTGGGCAACAACCATCCCGACGCGCCGGACCGCATACGGACCATCGTCTATGACATTCTTGACGAACTGGGGCTTTACGCCGAACTTCTGGATGTCGGCCTGGACTTCAATGTCGGCTCCGGCGGCAGGCGGCTGACCGGTGGACAGCGACAGAAGCTCGATGTTGCCCGGGCCCTGCTCAAGCGTCCCGATTTTCTCATTCTCAACCGCCCGCTGTCGGCGCTCGACCAGCGCATGCAGGATAAGGTGCTGCGAAACGTGCTCGAGGAAGCCAGGCGCGACGGCCATTCGCCGGCAATTGTGTGGGTCCTGACGAACCCGGCAATGGCGATGATGTTCGATCGCGTTATCGTCTTCGACGGGGGTCAATTGGTGGAAGACGGAACACACGAGACACTTTTGGCAGGGAACGGTATCTTCAAGGAACTGCTGTCATAGAGCAACGGACATTCAGATGGGATCATTCTGCCGGTGGGAATTTGCTGCAGGCCGAGGGATTCAGCGAAGGGCGTAGCGGGAATACATCCGCGCCGAAACCCGAAGCATTTGCCGCAAATTCACCGGCTCTTCTGGTTTCGGCTGGCGGGCGCCCATTTGTCAGGCGGCATCGCCCGATCGCTCGACATCGGGCTCGCCGCCTTTCGCGTGGTCGTCTCGCCATTCCGGGAAACAGAACTAATTCCATCTGGGCGGCCGTTGCTCTAGTCTGGCAAACGCGAATTTTGGGAAGGTTTGCGACAATGCTGCTCAAGGACGAAGTTGGAATGCTGCAACGCGTTCCCTTGTTCTCTGCTATCGAGCCGACAAAGCTCAAGCTGCTTGCGTTCACATCCGATCGTGTGAGCTACAGTGCCGGCCAGATCCTTTTCCGGCAGGGCGACGAGGGAGACGCCGCCTATGTCATCCTTTCAGGCAGGGCGGATATCCTGGTCGATTCCGACAGCGGACCGATAAAAGTTGCCGAACTGGAGCCAAATTCGATTGTTGGCGAGATCGCCATATTGTGCAACAGCTCCCGCACGGCCACCGTCAGAGCGGCAAGTCCGCTGGAAGCGTTGAGAATCAGCAAGGATCATTTCCTGAGGCTTATGAAGGAGTTCCCGGAAATGACCATCGAGATATTGCGGGTTCTTGCCGATCGCCTAAGCCATACGACCGCGGATCTGATCGATGCACGAAGCGCCAAATAACGGATGACGTCCGCTCGATCCTCGCAGTCGTGATGGCACCGGCCTCTTGCTGAGAAGGTCACCCGGGAAAACCTGTCTCGCCTAGCAGCAGTTGTTTGGCTACGATGGGCGACGGGGACTGCGAAGGGGTAGCATGGACGACGACGTTTTCCTGGTCAGGTTTTGGGGCGTGCGCGGCAGCATTTCGGTATCGGGGCCAGAATTCTCTCGCTATGGCGGCAACACAATCTGCATTGAGATGCGATGCGGTAAGCATACGCTTCTATTCGACGCAGGCTCTGGCCTACGACCTGCCGGCGGGGCGCTTCAGGCTCTGGGCGTGACCGATTTCGACCTGCTTTTCACCCATTGCCATTACGATCACATCATCGGGTTGCCGTCTTTTGCGCCGATCTATGACCGGAGCGTTAAGGTTACGCTTTGGTCCGGGCATCTTGCAGGACACATGACGACCCGGCAGATGGTCGATAAGTTCATGCGGCCGCCGTGGTTTCCGATGAAACTGGAGTTCTGCAAGGCAAGGCTCGACTATCGCGATTTCGTATCCGGAGACGTGCTTCGGCCGCGCGAAGGGGTGGTGGTCCGAACCGGCAGTCTTACCCATCCGGGCGGCTGCATAGGCTACCGGGTCGAATGGGGCGGCCGCGTCGTGGCGGTGATAACAGACACTGAGCACGAGCCGGACAAACTCGATCAGGCGGTGCTCGGCCTGATCGAAGATGCCGACCTCGTCATTTACGATTGCACCTACACCGAGGAGGAAATGGAACGCCGCCGCGGTTACGGGCACTCGACATGGCAACAGGGCGCCAAGCTCTGTGAGGCGGCCGGTGCGCGCGGGCTTGCGCTGTTTCACCACGATCCGACACGCACCGACGAGGAACTGGACGAGATCGAGAAACTGGCCAAAGACAGGTTTGCCGGCGCTTTTGCCGCGCGGGATGGCCAGACGCTCACATTTCCAGTCTCATTGCACAAAAAGCGCTGAGCTATTTTCCTCTACCGGCGCTGCGCCCGATCAGTGTCCTGATCGGAAGCCATGCGCAGGCTTCAGTCTGTGCTGTGACTGTGAACAGCCGTTCGAGGAAAAGCCAGGCCGATTCATCATGTACGAGATGGTGGGTGAGCAGGCCGACCGGTTCGCCGCCGTCGAATGCACGCTGCAATTGCGCGATGATAGCCTGAACCAATGAGCCATGATCGCGGCAGCCGCGCGTGCCATGCCAATCCATGATGTCGACATTGCTGTTGATGACCGCCAGTGAAGCCGGCTTCGGCGGCCCATAGACCGACAATGCCGCAAATCCTATCGATCCAAGGTCGGATACCAAGCCGGCGTCGATCCTGTTCCAGGGTGGCACCAGCATCGGAACGGCACGTGCGCCGTGCAGGCCGGTTACGTGCGACAGCCCGCGAGCCAGATCATCGAGCACCACCTCGCGTGGCCGATGCGCGCCGAGCTCCTGCTTTTTCTGGTCCTCGGGCGCATGATTTCGGTGCGTCCAACCATGGATGGCGACCGTGGCATGTGGCGCCTCGTTAAGCCGGGCGACAAGCTTCTCACCAGTCAGGGCCGGAATGACGGCCAGAGTGACCGGAACCGCGAATTCACCGGTGAGGTCGAGCAGCCGATCAAGCGCCGGCGTCGGCTCCACGGCGTCATCGTCACGCAGCCAGAACTCTGCCTTAT
Source organism: Mesorhizobium sp. BHscii (assembly GCF_053848065.1). Classification (NCBI taxonomy): domain Bacteria; kingdom Pseudomonadati; phylum Pseudomonadota; class Alphaproteobacteria; order Hyphomicrobiales; family Phyllobacteriaceae; genus Mesorhizobium; species Mesorhizobium sp. BHscii. The sequence goes on from NZ_JBSPKW010000011.1 coordinate 182,364, forward strand.
GGTCCGCCCGTTGCCGGCACGCCAGTTCTTCCACCAAGGGCTGCCAGATCTGATCGGATGTCATGAAACCGGGATCCTCGCAAGAAGTTCGGCCAGACGCGCCGCTGCAACACCGAGGGAGCGTTCTTCGAGGATGAAACGTCTGGCTTCCGCGGCCATGATGGTTCTTTCGTCGTTACGGGCCAGAAGCCTTTCGATGGCAGAAGCGAACGCCGCCACATCGCCCGCCGGGGTGAGAAACCCGGTCTGGCCATCCCGCACGACCTCCGGCACGCCGGCGATGTCCTGAGCCACCACCGGAAGGCCGGCGGCCTGTGCTTCAAGATAGGCAACGCCATAGGCCTCGCCGTAACCCGGCCAGACGTAAATTCCCCCACCGTAGAGGACATCCGGCACGGCGGCTGGCTCAATCGCGCCAAGCCATTCGATACGGTCGGCGGGCAAGCCTGCGAATTGCGCTTTGATCTCGTCACGGGCAGGCCCATCCCCGACCACCGACATGGTCCAGGGCAGGTGGCCGATCGGACCGAGCGCCTGCGCCAGCATGCGATAGCTTTCGACTTTGTCGCCCGGGCGCATCATGGCGACGGTAACGAGGCGCGTCGGACAACCCCGTGCCGGCATTTCCCGGAATACCGATGTGTCGATGAAGGGCGAAAGCATACCGAGAGCGGCGTCGGGAATCGCATCCATCAGTCCCTGACGATCCCTTTGCGTGAAGCAGATGTTCAGCGCTGCCTGTTCGACGGCTCGCGCCACCAACGCTTGGGTATCGGCCCACAAACCGACGTTGCGCCGCCTCGAATAGGAGGCTTCCGCTGTCACATAGGGGATAGCAAAGGCCGACGCCAGTTCGGGTCCGATCAGGTCGGGCGCCTTGAAATAGGGATGATAGGAGAACCAGAGATCGGGCTTGCCGTCACGATCCCAAAGCCTTGTCAGCCGCGCGGCTTCCTCTCGGGCCTCGATCTTGAGCGCAGCGAAACTTTTCGACTCCGGTTCGCGTAGATAGAAGCGCAATTCGGATACTAGTTCGACGCTATGCCCTCCATGCTCCAGCGCCTTGACCAGCATCCGTGCCATCTGCCGGTCGCCGGAGGCAACGGGATGATTGGGCGACTTCAGCGGCGCGTAGAAGGCAATTCGCATCGCCGGACCCTATCATCGGAATGCCTGTGCAAGTCAATTTCGAAGCATGATCGACTTCACCCTCAAGCAGTGGAATGTGCTATCTGATGCTCATGGAAACAGCTGCCGCGTCCGACCCGTTTGTCGCTTCCTTGCCGGTCTTCGCAAAGTTCGAAAGCGTTGCCGATATCGATAACTATCGGCCTCTCCCGGATGGCTGGGCGCTGGCCACCGCCGACATCGTCGGCTCGACCAAGGCGATCGGGGCTGGGCGCTATAAAACCGTCAATATGGCCGGCGCCAGCGTCATTTCGGCGCTGCTCAATGCGCTGGGTCGGCAAGATCTTCCCTTTGTCTTCGGCGGCGACGGCGCGCTCGTGGCGTTTCCCGGCTCGGCGCTGGAGATCACCCGCAACGCGCTGGCGGTTGTCCAGAGATGGGTGGCGGACGAACTGGACCTGACCTTGCGAGCCGCAATCGTGCCGATAAAGGATATAAGAGCGCAAGGCCTCGACGTTCGCGTGGCGAGGTTCCGGGCCTCCGAAGCGGTCTTCTATGCCATGTTCGCCGGCGGTGGCGGCAGTTGGGCGGAAGCCGAGATGAAAGCGGGGCGCTACCGCATCGATCCTGCGCCAGCCGGCGCGCGGCCGGATCTGACCGGCCTCTCCTGCCGCTGGGACCCGATCGAAGCCCGGCATGGCGAAATCGTCTCGATCATAGCCATACCGGGGGCGTCGCGCGACTTGCGCGGTTTTCAGTTTCTGGCTTCCGACATCATCGCTCTTGCCGGCAGGCAGGAACGCGATGGCCACCCGGTGCCGGTGAACGGGCCGGGCTTCAGTTTTCCGCCCGCCGGCCTCGATATCGAGGCGCGGGCCATGGCGCCGGCAGGATGGCGATGGCTGTCGAAGCTGTGGATATTGTTTCTGATGACGCTTACGGCTGTCACCGACAGATATGGCTGGACGATCGGCAGTTTCGATCCGAAGGTCTACAAACGCGACGTGGCCAGCAATTCGGATTTCCGGAAGTTCGACGACGGCTTGAAGATGACCATCGACGTTGACGCGGATGTGTTGCAACGGATCGAGAACCGGCTGAAACAGGCGGAAGAGGCGGGCATCTGCAACTATGGCCTGCACCGCCAGAAATCGGCCTTGATGACATGCCTGGTCGCCTCGCCGCTGCAGCGCGATCACGTTCATTTCATCGATGGCGCCGCCGGCGGCTATGCGATGGCCGCCGCAAGCCTGAAGGCGAAGGTGCCGGTCTGACGACGGCTTGCGGAAATCGATTTTCCGCAATATGCCTCGGGGTTCTTGGGGAACCAGGTGAGCCTCGCCATGGGAGCGGACGGGTCTGTCCGAATTGAACGGAAAGCAGATTTTTGGACGCCTCACGATCGACATATGACCGTCTTCTGAATCGGATTTCGACGCGCGCCGCGCAAGTCGGCGTGATTGGACTGGGCTATGTCGGGTTGCCGCTGGCGGTTGCGATCGCACGCGCCGGCTTCCCGGTTTCCGGCTTCGACATCGAAGCCCAGAAGGTCGAGAAGCTGAACAACGGCCAATCCTACATTGAGGCGGTGACATCGACGGCCCTTGCCGGCCAGGTGGCGAGCGGACGGTTCCGCGCCACTGCGGATTTTGCCGAACTGGCCGTCTGCGATGTCATCATCATCTGCGTTCCGACACCGCTGACGAAAAACCGTGAGCCGGACCTCTCCTTTGTCAGGAACACGGCAGGCATCATCGCGAAGCATCTGCGTCTCGGCCAACTGATCGTGCTGGAATCGACCACCTATCCCGGCACCACCGACGACGTGATCAAGCCCATACTGGAAGAAACCGGCTTGCAGTCGAAGATAGACTTCTTCCTCGGCTTCTCGCCCGAACGCGAGGATCCCGGCAACCGTAGCTTTGAAGTCGCGACGATCCCCAAGGTCGTGGCAGGCGACGGCATTGAAGCGGCGACGCTCGTGCAGGCTTTCTACCAGGGCGTGGTCAAGACCGTCGTTCCGGTTTCCACCACGGCGACCGCCGAGGCGGTCAAGCTGACGGAAAACATCTTCCGCTCGGTCAACATAGCCCTGGTCAACGAGTTGAAGGTCGTGCTCGGTGCGATGGGCATCGACATCTGGGAGGTGATCGAGGCGGCAAAGAGCAAGCCCTTCGGCTACATGCCTTTCTATCCTGGCCCCGGACTTGGCGGGCACTGCGTTCCGATCGATCCCTTTTACTTGACGTGGAAGGCGCGCGAATACGAACTGCCGACCCGCTTCATCGAACTGGCGGCAGAGATCAACACGGCCATGCCGCGTCATGTGGTCGATGAACTGGCGAAGGCGCTGGACCGGCGCTGCGGCAAGGCGCTCAGTCGCTCGCGCATTCTCATCATCGGGCTCGCCTACAAGAAGAATGTGCCCGACATCCGCGAAAGCCCCTCATTGCGGCTCATTGAACTCATCGAGGAATGGGGCGGCAAGGCGGAATTCCACGATCCGCATGTTACCGAGATCCCGACCACACGGGAGCATATGGCGATCAAGGGGCGGCGCTCGGTCGAATTGACCGAGGCGGCCTTGAAGGATTTCGACGCTGTCGTCGTTGCAACCGACCACGACGCGATCGACTATCACGCGATCGCTGATCACGCTCTTCTGATCGTCGACACACGCAATGTTTTTGGCCGCCTCGGGCTAGCCCGAGAGACGGTGGTGAAGGCCTGACGGCGTCTGAGCCGGCGCATTTTTTACCTGATGGCAGGATCATGATTGCACTCCGCCGGCAGCCTCGCCACATAATGCCCCGTCGCCGGCTTTTGCCGCCAAAGGACACCATTGACTTCGAGGGTCTTATCTTTGTGTCGTTAGAAAGGAGAATGGCTCGTCTTCGACGGGTCTCGAGATAGCATGAGCACAGCGCAAGCAGAAATTTCCACCATTCTCATGGATAAGGTTGCCGATTGGCTGACCCAATCGGCGCTGGCGGGCGACGACCTGGAAACATTGGTAAAGGGCTTTTGTGAACGGCTGGCTGCTGCCGGCCTGCCGTTGAAGCGGGTGCATTTGAGCTTTTCGATGCTTCATCCGCTTTATGACGCGCTTGGCTTCACCTGGCTTCGCGGCCAGGGCATGGAAGTGGAAGGCTTCCGCAAAAAGGACGGCGTTCATTCTGACAGATTCCTGACCAGCCCATACTACCATCTGCTCAGCAACAAGCTCGACCATCTGAGGCGCCGGCTCGACCCGTCGGTGCCGTCGGAATTTCCTGTTTTCGATGAACTCAGGCTTATGGGCGTGACCGATTACATGGCTTTCGTCCATCCCTTCAACGGCAATACCAGTCAGGGCATGATCGGGTCCTGGTCCACCGACAGCGCTTCAGGCTTCAGCGACAGCATGATTTCAGCGCTGCTGCGCATCCAGAACCATCTCGCTATCGCAACCAAGATGGCGGTGCTCACCAAGCTGGCCGACAACATGATGACCACTTATCTCGGCGGCGACGCCGGCAGGCGCGTGCTGGACGGCCAGATCAAGCGCGGCGAGGGCGATACAATCCGGGCCGCACTGGTCATGGCCGATATGCGCGGGTCGACAAGGCTTGCCGAAACTTCCGGCCGCGAAATCTACATCGATACGCTGAACCAGTTTTTCGATGCCATTGCTGCACCTTTCAATCGCAAAGGCGGACAGATCATGAGTTTCATAGGTGATGGTTTTATTGCCGTCTTCCCTTGCGAAAGGCACCGTGCGCAGTCCGAGATCGCCTGCCAGGCTGCTCTTGCGGCAACGCACAAGGCCACCGCGCGCATGATGGATCTCAATCTGCGCAGAAAGGAGCAGGGATTGGGCGACATAAAATTTGGCATCGGCCTGCATGTCGGCAATGTGATGTTCGGCAATGTCGGACTTACCGACCGGCTAACATTCTCTGTCTTCGGCTCGGCTGTAAATGAGGTCCAGCGCCTCCAGACCCTGACCAAGAAATATCCGCACAGCATCCTCGCCAGTAAAGACTTCGCCGGCTATTGCGGCGCCAACAGCTGGCTGACGCTCGGCAAGGAGGGACTGGCGGGTATCAAACAGAAGCTGACGGTGCTTTCACCCGATCTGTCGGGTGCTCTCGCACTCGATGAGGACGGCACGCTGGAGCCGATTTACGACCGAATATCCGACGCCGAGCAGGTCATGCTGCTTCATCGCGATGCAGCGCGGCTGTCGGCGGGCGCCCCGAGGAAGCTCCAGTAACCGCCCCGATCTGATCCGAACGCCTTTGGTATGCAGTCCGGTCGCCGTTCCGCCAGGGAACTGGCGATTGTTTCGAATCCAAGTTGCTCTAGGCTGGCAATGCGCTAGTCTCGCCTTTTGGACCTGCCAGAGTGGGGCTGGTATGAGAATGAATTCGGGCGTTGATCTGCTGCGGATCGAGGATGTTGGCATCTCTTTTGCCATTATCGGGGGACCGTTGCATGCCGTCAGGCGTGCAAATCTTCGCGTCCTCCCCGGCAAGGTTACCGCGCTTGTGGGCGAGTCGGGTTCCGGAAAATCGGTTATCAGCCAGGCAGTGATGGGCATTTTGCCGAACACAGCCCAAGTTCGCGGCCGTATCCTGTTTTCCGATCCTGAAAAGCCCGGCACGACGCAGGATATCCTGCAGATGCCGCGTGACGGACCCGATATCCGGGCGTTGAGAGGCAGCCGCATCGGCAAGATCTTTCAGGAGCCGATGACATCGCTGTCGCCGCTGCACACGATCGGCAACCAGGTCAGCGAATCCCTGCAGATTCATACGCCCATGGCTCGAGCGGAGCGCAAGGCGCGGACCGAGGAAATGCTCGGCCTTGTCGGGTTTCCCAATCCCAAGCGCGCCTATGACATGTATCCCTTTGAACTTTCGGGAGGAATGCGTCAACGCGCCATGATCGCGATGGCGCTTATCTGCCGGCCCGCCTTGTTGATCGCCGACGAGCCGACGACGGCGTTGGACGTCACCATCCAGGCGCAAATCCTGCAATTGCTGCGCGGGCTTCAGACCAAGCTGAACATGGCGATGCTACTGATCACGCACGACCTCGGCGTGGTCGCCAATGTCGCCGACGAGGTGGTGGTCATCTACCATGGCGAGATCATGGAAGCGGGACCTGTCGAGGCGATATTCCGCCGGCCAGGTCACCCTTACCTGAAGGGCCTGATGGCAGCCGTTCCGCATTTCGATCTGAAGCCTGGCGAAAGGCTAAAAGCGCTCCGCGAGGTGCCGGTGAATGTCGGGAACCTGCTCGGCAAGCAGACGGCGCCGGCGTCGAAGGGGCCGGACGACGTCCTGCTGTCGGTCAGGGATCTGAAAAAGACCTTCACCACCCGCAAGTCCGGATGGTTCGGAGCGGGTCATCAAACCTCTGTTCGCGCCGTGGACAGCGTGAGCTTCGATATCAGGCGGGGTGAGTGCCTGGGTCTGGTCGGCGAAAGCGGCTCCGGCAAAACCACCGTCAGCAAGATCCTCATGCGGGCTGTCACCCCTAGCGGCGGCTCTGTGATCTTCAACGGACGCGATGGACCGATCGACGTCTTGGAAGCCGAGGGAGACGCCCTGCGCATGCTGCGCGCGAAAATCCAGATGGTCTTCCAGGATCCGGTTTCGTCGCTTTCACCTCGCATGACGGTGGAGAACATCTTGAGCGAGCCGCTGGAAATCCATCAACGTGGCCATGCCGCGTCCCGACTCGCCACGGTAAAGAGCCTGATGCAGGCAATCGGGCTCGATCCGCGCTTCATCAAGCGTTATCCGCACAGTTTCTCCGGCGGGCAGCGTCAGCGTATCGGCATCGCGCGCGCGTTGGCGCTGGGGCCTGAACTCCTGATCTGCGACGAGCCGGTTTCGGCACTCGATGTCTCTGTCCAGGCGCAGATCCTGAACCTTTTGAAGGACCTGCAGAAGGAACTGGGCCTGACCTACCTGTTCATATCCCACAATCTGGCGGTGGTGGACTACATGGCAGACCGCATCGCGGTGATGTGCGGCGGGCGTATCGTCGAGCTTGCGCCGCGCGAAATCCTGCTTAGGAAACCGGTCCACCCCTACACCCGCTCGCTGGTTGCCGCAGTACCTTTCCCCGATCTCGACAGGCCGATGGATTTCAAGACGCTGAAGCTCAGCGGCGCTTCCGACACCAGCGCATGGGGACCGCAATTCCGCGACGAGGGCGACGAGGATATGCTGTCGCCGCTCGATCTTGGCGGCGGCCACCTCGTGCTCGCCCGACGTTCGGCCGATGTCAGCGAGTTACGCCATTGATCAGCCGGCGCACCGTCCTTGGACTCATGGCTTCGGCATTTCTGCCGGGCACGTCGCGCGCCGGCGATCTGGAGCCGGAATTTCTTCAGCCACAGCTGAAGGCCAAGGCGTTGCCGGCACTCGCCGAACGCCTGCCCAAGAGCCCGCGCGCGCTGAACCTCGCCGCGATGGGCCGGCAGCCCGGCCAGTATGGCGGCACGCTGCGCACGATCATCGGCAGCCAGAAAGATATCCGGATGATGACGATCTACGGGTATGCTCGCCTGGTCGGCTATGACGAAAAGCTTAACTTGCAACCCGATATCCTCGAAAGTTTCGACGTAGCGGATGATCGCGTCTTCACTTTCAAGATTCGGGAAGGGCATAAATGGTCTGACGGTAGCCTGCTGACGCCGGAGGATTTTCGCTATTGCTGGGAAGATGTCTGGCTGAACGATGAGCTTTCGCAAGGCGGGCTTGCCCCGGCCCTGCTGGCGGACGGCAAGCCGCCACGCTTCGAGATCGTCGATCCGTCGACGGTCCGCTATAGTTGGGATGCGCCCAATCCCGACTTCCTGCCCAAGCTTGCTGCTGCTTCGCCGCTATCGCTTGCTCTGCCGGCCGCCTATCTCAAGCAGTTCCACAAGAAATACCAGGATCCATTCCGGCTCGCCGGCCTAATGAAGGAGAACCGGGCCAAGAAATGGACGCTCCTGCATATCCGCATGTCGCGGCAGTATCGCCCGGAGAACCCGGAACTGCCGACGCTCGATCCCTGGCAGAACCGGACCAAGCCGCCGGCCGAGCAATTCGTCTTCGAGCGCAACCCTTTCTTTCATCGAATAGACGAGAATGGCCGGCAACTGCCCTATGTTGACCGGATCGTCATGAATGTCAGCTCGTCGGCGATCATCTCCGCCAAGACCGGTGCGGGGGAGAGCGACCTGCAAAGCATGGGAATTGACTTCAGCGATTACTCCTTCCTGAAGGACGCGGAGAAGCGCTACCCGGTGAAGATGCATCTCTGGAAACGCACACAGGGTTCGCGGCTGGCGCTGCTGCCCAATCTGAATTGTGCCGACCGGACGTGGCGTGGCCTTTTGCGTGACGTGCGCGTGCGCCGCGCACTTTCGCTCGCTGTGGACAGGCGCGAGATCAATATGGCCGTGTTCTACGGACTGGCGCAGGAAAGTGCCGATACGGTCCTGCCGGAGAGCCCGCTCTACCGGCCGGAATTCGCGAAAGCCTGGGTCGCCCATGATCCCGACCAGGCCAATGCCTTGCTCGACGAGGTCGGGCTTCAGACGCGTGACGATGACGGCCTGCGGATACTTCCCGATGGGCGCCCTGCGCAGATCATAGTGGAAACGGCCGGCGAAAGCACGCTGGAAACCGACGCGCTCGAACTCATCACCGATCACTGGCGCAAGATCGGGATCGCCCTGTTCATCCGGACTTCGCAGCGCGATATCTTCCGCAGCCGCGCGCTTGGCGGCCAGATCATGATGTCGATGTGGTCGGGCATCGACAATGGCGTGCCGACCGCCGACATGAACCCGTACCAGCTGGCCCCCACCATCGACGACCAGCTGCAATGGCCGCTCTGGGGTGCTCACTACTTGTCTCACGGCAAGGTCGGTGAGGCGCCCGATCTTCCGCCTGTGGTCGAGTTGATGGTTTTGCTCAAGCGCTGGAACGCATCGACCGAAGCCACGGAGCGCGCCGAAATCTGGAATTCGATGCTGTCGATCTACACCGATCAGGTGTTTTCGATCGGCACCGTGAACGGAACTCTTCAGCCGGTCCTGGTGTCCTCGCGGCTGCGCAACCTGCCTGACAAGGCGCTCTACGGCTATGACCCGACCGCCTATTTCGGTGTCTACATGCCGGATACATTCTGGCTTGGAGAGTCCTGAGCGTGCTTCGATATCTTGTCTGGCGCATCGCCGTAATGGTTCCAACGCTGCTGGTCATATCGGCACTGGTGTTCACGATCATCGAACTTCCACCAGGCGACTATTTCGACAGCCATGTTGCCGAGCTTCGGGCTCTGGGCGAAGCGGTGGATTCCGATCGCATCGAGATGATGCGCAAGGACTATGGTTTCGACCAGCCACCGGTCATTCGCTACTTCTACTGGGTCGGCGGGATGCTACGCGGCGATTTCGGCTATTCCTTCGAATATGAGATGCCGGTTCGCGACGTCGTCGGGGACCGAATGTGGCTGACCGTGCTGGTTTCCTTCGTCACGATCATCTTCACCTGGCTCATCGCCTTTCCGATCGGCATGTACTCCGCCACGCATCAATACAGCTGGGGCGACTACGGCCTGACTTTCTTCGGCCTTCTCGGCATTGCCATTCCGAACTTCATGCTGGCGCTGATCCTGATGTATTTCGCCAACATCTGGTTCGGCACATCCATCGGCCATCTCATGGACCAGCAATATCTCGGCGAGCCGATGAGCTGGGCCAAGGCGAAGTCGATCCTCGCCCATCTCTGGATTCCGGTCTTGATCATCGGCACCGGGGGCACGGCAAGCATGATCAGGCGGCTGCGCGCCAATCTACTCGACGAACTACACAAGCAATATGTCGTGACCGCGCGCGCCAAAGGACTTCATCCGTTCAAGGCGCTGGTCAAATATCCGCTGCGCATGGCGCTCAATTTCTTCATTTCCGACATAGGCTCTATCCTGCCGGCTATCATTTCCGGCGCCGAAATCACGGCGATCGTGCTGTCTTTGGAAACGACCGGGCCGATGCTGATCAAGGCGCTGCAAAGCCAGGACATGTATCTGGCAGGGTCCTTCCTGATGTTTCTCGCCTTCCTGACGGTCATCGGTGTCCTGATTTCCGACCTGGCGCTGGCGCTGCTTGATCCACGAATTCGTTTGCAGGGCGGCAGCACCAAATGAACACGCTTTCGCCGCTGCCCGCTCCAGGTGCTCCACTGCAACACTACGTTTCCATCGCGCCCATTGACCTGCAGTCGGTCGAGGCGATGACGCCGGAGCAGTCGAAGGTCTTTCAGGCGTCGCAGTTGCGGCTGATGTGGTGGAAATTCCGAAAGCACCGGCTTGCCGTTATATCCGGCATATTCCTGGCAGTGCTTTATTTCGGGATACTGATCTGCGAGTTCCTGGCGCCCTACGATCTGCACACACGCAACATGGACTACATCTACTCGCCGCCGCAGCGGGTGCACCTGTTCCACAACGGCCAGTTCGTTGGGCCGTTCGTCTATGGCCGCCAGATGACGCTGGATATGGACACGCTCAAGCGGAACTACATCGAGAAACAGGATGATGTTCAGCGGATCCGTTTCTTCTGCAAGGGCGACAGTTACCGGTTCTGGGGCCTGATCGAAGGTGACAGGCATTTTGTCTGCCCTGCCGAAAACGGCCAGCTCTTTCTGGCCGGCACTGACAGGCTGGGGCGCGATGTGCTCTCGCGCATCATCTATGGCGCACGCATTTCACTGACAATCGGCCTCGTCGGCATCAGTTTCAGCTTCCTGCTCGGCATTGTGATCGGCGGACTGGCCGGCTATCACGGCGGTATCTTCGACCTGATCGTTCAACGGGTAATCGAAGTTCTGCAATCGATCCCCAGCATTCCGCTATGGCTGGCTCTTGCTGCGATCATGCCGATAACCTGGAGTCCGATCCTGATCTATTTCGGCATCACCGTCATTCTCGGGCTGCTCGACTGGACTGGACTGGCGCGGGCCGTGCGTTCAAAGCTTCTAGCCTTGCGCGAGGAGGATTACGTTCTGGCCGCGCAATTGATGGGCGCCAAAAGCAGCCGCATTATCGGGCGGCATCTCATTCCCGGCTTCATGTCGCATCTGATCGCGACGGCGACGATCTCCATACCCGGCATGATCCTGGGCGAGACGGCGCTGAGCTTCCTCGGGCTCGGCCTGAGGGCGCCGATAACCAGCTGGGGCATCCTGCTCACCGAGGCGCGCAGCGTCAGCGTCATCGCGTTCTATCCATGGCTGCTTTTGCCGATGCTCCCCGTCATTCTCGTCATCTTGGCGTTCAACTTCCTCGGCGACGGGCTGCGGGACGCCGCAGACCCCTACAAGTGAGATCGCTTTTCCGCCGCCGGGCCACCGACTCCACCCGGTATGATCCTTGTCGGCAGCCTGTTCGGTTATTGCAGTGTTCATCGTTCGCTTCTATATGTGGCGAGACGCGATCGGGGTTTAACACGTCGCCCTCGGGTTTCACCCGTGAACCGTTCTGGTCGGGGGCATTGCCGATCTCTTGAGCTGGTTTCAGGACACACAAACGCATATGACTCGCCTCGAGAATTTCATCAGCAGGATGACCGCACAGCGCGACATTCTCGATCAAGTTTGCCCCGAGGTGGCGAAAATGGAAGGGCTGGTGCTCGAGCTCGGTCTCGGCAATGGCCGGACGTTCCACCATCTGCGCGAGCGCCTGCCCGGACGCCGGATCGTGGTGTTCGACCGCGAACTTGGCGCACACGCCAGCTCAATTCCCGAAGCTGAAGACCTCGTGCTCGGCGAAATACGCGAGACGGCGAGCAGGTTCATTGGCATCGACGCGGCTCTTGTTCATGCCGACATCGGCACCGGCTATGATGATCGCGATGCAGTGACCTCTACCTGGCTTCCCGATCTGATTGCGCGCCTGCTTCGCGTGGGTGGCATAGCGGTCAGCGGCACGCCGCTCGATCACCCGCTGTTGCAACGCCTCCCGCCACCGCCTTCGGTGCCCGCCGATCGTTATTTTGTCTGCAGGCGCGTGTGAGGGGCTAGACGACCCAAATCTTCAGCGGCCAAATCTTTAGGGGATCGTATACACTGCGATCTCCCGCTCAATGCCGCGCAGCGAGACCTCGTGGGGCACGGGCGTCAGCGCGTTCCTGTGCAACAGATCGGCGGTGAGATTGTCGTCGACCACCGCACGAGTGGCGAAGATCGCCTGTGCGTTGGCAAGGTTCTGGACCCGCGAAGCAATGTTGACCGTCTGGCCGAAATAGTCCTGCCGCTCGTTCATAGACACCGCGATGGAGGGGCCGGCATGGACTCCGGTCTTGAGCAGCAGATCCTCGCGCCCGCTCTTGTCGTTGAGCGCACGCATGGCATCGCGCATCCTGAGGGCCGCAGCAATCGCACGATCAGGCGTCGCGAAGGTCGCCATCACTGCATCACCGATCGTCTTCACCACCGCGCCTGCCTCCGCCGCGACGATCTCGTGCAGAACCTGGAAATGGACGCGCACGAGATCGAAGGCTGAAAGGTCGCCCACCCGCTCGTAAAGCTCGGTCGATCCGCGCAGGTCGGTGAACAGGAAGGTCAGGCTGGTGATCTTCAGGCGCTGGTCGATGTCGAGTGTATCCGTGCGATAGAGGTCGCGGAACGTCTGGTTGGTGAGCAGGCGCTTGGCCGTCAGGAACGGCCGGCGTTTGCCCAGGAAATCATGCAATACCTGGCCGGCGATGAAGACCGTCGGCGGCACGCGGGTGTCGGTCCTGTTTTCCAGCGAAATGCGCAACGGGCCGGGTTGCATCTCCAGCGTCTGGTTCTGGACATGGTCGCGGTCGAAGACCAAAGAGAGGCTTCGGCGCTCTTTTGTTGGTTCGCCCTTCCCGTCGATGAACTGCGCTGAATGGGTGACCGGCTCGAAGACGATGATGAATTCGGACGGAAGCTCTATGGGCAGAACCGCCTTTTCACCGGGGGCAAGCTCGATATCCTCCAGCGAGAACGCTTCCATCTTTTTCGCGAAATCCTCTTCCGGCAGATCGACGCCGGACCCCCAGTAGATCTGGCGGAAATATTCAGTTCGTGTGGATTGTGGGGCGGCCATCCTGCGCACGCGGGGACTGACGGTGAATGTCACCTCGACCATGTCGTCGAGGGTCGGCAAATAGCCCTCGGAGCACAGCGCGCAGGTGTATTCGTCCTTCTGCAGGGTTTTCAGCGTGGCGTTGATGTCGAGGCCACAGCCGGGGCACAGAACATTCCAGGAAATGTCGAAGATGCCCAGCCGCGCTGCATGGAGAAAGGCGCTTATGGCGCGTTCCTCGTCGAGGCCATGCTTGCTGGCGAAGGCTGGCCCATTGATGCGGCAAAGTTCGCGGTCCTTGCCCTCCGCGATGGTTCACTTGATCGCGTCGATTGCCTGTGGATCGACATCGGTCGATTGCCGCAGAAGCGAGAACAGATCCTGCGATTCGTTCATCGTGCAGGCTCCGGAAAATGCGCCCCCGAGGCGTCTTGGCCGGACCGGTCTTTGGTCCGAGTGCTCCATCTCAATTCGAAACGGACCGTACGGCCATTCGAATGGCCAAGCCTGGTGACAGTTCAACTTCCATTCGGCGGATTTTCACCGACCGCAAGCGGCACTATGATGGTCCATGGGGCATTCATCGTTGGGGCTTTCTCCCATGCCGACATCCAACAACCCGCTATTTCCCGCGGCCCTGCGCCTTTTCTCTGGGGCGGTCATCATCGTCCTGATCGTAGGCGCCGGCCTGTTTTTCGCGCCTGTGCTGGTCAAGCCGCGCTGGCCTTGGGCCGTCACGCCGTTCAATGCCCGCTTCCTCGGCGGCTTCTACACCGCCGAAATGGTCGTGATGGCGGCGCTGCTGGTCTGGAATCGCTGGTCGCCCGGCAGACTCGTGCTCGTCATGGCCTTCATCTTCACCGTCATCGTGTCGGTGGCCTCGTTCATCAATCTCGGCTATTTCAACTTCGAGCGCAAAGCGCCCTGGCTCTGGTTTTTGGTCTATCTTGCTTCGGTCGCGGTATCCTGGCTGTTCCTGTGGCGGGCCAGGGCCCGTCCTTCTGCAAAAGGCGTGACCTTGAATCCCGCATGGCGAGGCTACATGCCGGTGGAATCGGCGATCCTTGGGCTCTATGGCGTCGGCCTGTTGCTGTTTCCCCTGACATTCGGCAGCATCTGGCCATGGCGGATCGATGCCTTCCACGCTCAGGTCTACAGCGCCATCTTCCTCGCCGGTGCGGGCGGCATATATCTCGTCTGGAGAAGCGCGCCGCGCGAGGAACTGCTGGTGCTCGGCTTGGCGCAGTTCCTGATTGGCCTGCTTGCCATCCTTGGCATCGTCATCACCGACGCTGCGGTGCACCGGATCGACTGGACGGCGACCGGGACATTGTGCTGGCTCACCCTTTTCGGCTGGATCGGCGTCAGCGGCGTCTTCAAACTCTACGCCGCCTCCCGGTATTTTAGCTCGCAATCGGCATCATAGGTTGCAGAGGTGGCTGGATTTTCAGGTGACGTCCGGTGCATCGTGCCGGGTCGATTGCCATCGCCGGAAAACGCCATGACCAGCACGACCTCGCCATCCTCCGAGAAAATCCAGCCGCAGCTCCGGTCCGTCCGGCCAAGCGATGCGGAGGCGCTTTGCGCTATCTTCAACATGCCGGGCTTCCGCTGGGGCACGCTAAGGATGCCCTTCGAGATGGTGGAGCAGGTGGAGCGGCGCATCGCCAAGTCCGGCCAGGAAACCACTTGGATCGTTGCCGAGTTGGACGGCAAGGTCGTCGGCCATGGCAGCCTGGTCGTGCAGAGTTCGCCGCGCCGTTCGCATATCGGCGAGATCAATATCGGCCTTGACGATGCGTTTGTCGGCAAGGGTATCGGCTCTGCCATACTTGGCGCGCTGCTTGACGTGGCCGACAACTGGCGCGCCCTGAAGCGGGTCGAATTGACCGTCTTTGCCGACAACGAACCGGCCGTCCGTCTCTACACAAGCCACGGCTTCGAGGTCGAAGGCCGGCATGTGAAGGCCGGTTTTACCGATGGGCAGTACCACGACCTCCTGACCATGGCCCGGCTGCGGTTCTGAGAGCCGCTGTTTGGCCTTAACTGTTTAACAATTCGTGCCGAGTCGGCGACAGCGATTGCTCATGGAGAACTCCGTTGAATACGGTCAATTTCGTCTCACACCATCTTGATCGAGTTGACAATCTATGTGTGGCTATGTGTGGGCCGGCCGCAAGTCTGGTCTCCCTTGGCGTTTGCACCGCAAGCGGCTAGACGGGACCAATGACCGCCGTCTTTGACCCAACCACTACGCCTCCGGTGGAAATTCTGGCCGTGCTGTCGCTGCTCTGCCCGGAAGTCGCGCGTGACATCGAGCAGAACTGGAATGCACCAGTTTCCGATTACGCCCGCCATCTGTGGCGGCCGGTGGCAAGGCCTGCATCGGCCCCGGCGATCGCTGCCCGCTCGATCCTGCGCGAAGTCCTGCATCAGCGCCTTGGTGCGATCATGCAGCCTGAAGAGATCGGCAAGGCCCTCGACGAGTTCGAGTACAGACCGGTGATTCAGTCCGGCCTGCACTGCCTGCTTCTGATGGACCGGACCACCTTCGATGCCCTCCTGCTTGCCTGGCTCGGCGCGGTCGAAAACGGGCTGTCGGCCTTCTTCGGCTTCATGGGAACGACGATGACCATGGAGACAATTGGCCGGGAGGGGCCGGGATGGCTCGATGTCGGAGACGACAAGATCAACCTGTTTGGCATGGGGCGCCACAAACTGTGCCGCAAAAGCGCCTGCGTGGCCGGTCCCGTCACCCTCAACAAGCGCGCGCTCGAAGCGGTGGGCAACGAAACGGATGCCAGCCGCTGGCTGGGCACACTGCTTGCCAGCCAGGACAAGGTTTTTGGAACCGCCGCCGATGCGCTGACAGCCCTCAACGAGGATCTGGTCGCCGATTGGGATCGTTCCGGCATGGCCCTGCCGGTTTTCATCGACGATCGGCTCGCCGCGGCTGCCATGGCGCGGCATCTTGAATATGACGGCAGCCTTCTTTCCAGGCTGCTCATTGAGCCCGCAAGGCGCCAGCGTCTCGAACGTGCCTTGCAAGAGGCCGCATCGAGCCCATTTGGCACATTCCTGCCCAATGCCACGGCCTATTTCTGGGGCATCCGCGAGGAGCGCGTGCGAAAGCTCGTCCTCGAGAACGGGCACCTGATCGAGCCTGACAGGCCGCATGGTCTTTCCATCCCGTTCGAGCGGCAGCATCTCAAGCAGGCGCTGCTGGACGGCGTGCTGCTGCCGAACTTGTTCCTGATGTTCCTCGTCCTTGCCATATTGCCGCGCGTGCGGGTTGTGGGCGGCCTGAGACAGATTGGCTATGTAGCGCTTTTCCACTCGATCCTGCTGGCTGTGCTGGACGAAAGCGCGCCGGAAGAGCGCGATCTGGCTGCGGAGCTGCAGGTTCGGGAAAATGCCTGGGGCATGCGGGTCATCGATGAAAAGATCTCGGTCCGCGAGCAGCTTGCCGGCCTGCCGGAAGGGGCGCTCTTCCCGGACCTGCTCCGGCAATACCGTCTGCGGACATTTGCCGAGACGACCGACGACCTGAAGCTGGTTCGCGAAAACGCCCGATGGCGCAAGATCGGCCAGGCAGAGATCAAGGCGACCTGAGCCTCACTTCAGGCCTAATTTCAGGTTGATTTTCTAGAGCGGTTCACGTTTCACGGAAACGCAGAACCGCTCTATCTCTTTGACGCAATTCCTGACGGAAAATAGGTGCGCACTTTTCCTGGAATTGCTCTAGTGCGCAACCGCAAGCGACGGCGATCTATCGGTGAGCCTCTGGCGTCTGATCCGGCCGCATAGGCCACACCTGTCATTGCACGACACCGGCCTTGCGGAGCCCA
Source organism: Mesorhizobium sp. BHscii (assembly GCF_053848065.1). Classification (NCBI taxonomy): domain Bacteria; kingdom Pseudomonadati; phylum Pseudomonadota; class Alphaproteobacteria; order Hyphomicrobiales; family Phyllobacteriaceae; genus Mesorhizobium; species Mesorhizobium sp. BHscii. The sequence goes on from NZ_JBSPKW010000011.1 coordinate 199,442, forward strand.
TCCACCACGTGTTCGAAATCGGCAGGGTTCTTGTAGGGCAAGACTTTGCGACGGTATTCCAGCGAATAGTCGGGATTGACGCGAAGCACCTCCTGCCATGCCGCGCGGGCCTCGGCGAAACGGCCCAGATGGCCGTAGCTGGCGGCCAGAAGCGCGCGCGAGACGTCGGTGACAGCGTTGCGAGCCAGCCGTTGCATCAAGAGGTCAACGGCCTCTTCGTACCTTCCTAGCTGAAACGAGGCCAAAGCTTGGAAGTGCAGAAGCACATCCGGAAAGTATGGATTCAAAGCCTTCCCCCGGCCGAAACTCTCGAGGGCTTCCTCGGATCTGCCCGAATAGTACAGCGCCTCGCCGAGGGCGACGTGCCCTTCAGCGAAGTTCGGATTGAGGACTATCGCGCGCTCGGCCTCATTGATGGCCCCATCGTGCCGTCGTGAGTACAGCTTGACGATAGCCAGCGCCCAGTGCGCCCAGGGATCGCTGCCATCCAGCGTTACCGCTCGCGTTGCGACCTCTTCCGCTTGCGCCATCGATTCTGGCGGCGACGCACTCCACCTGTTCAGGTAATCGAGTCCGTGCGTGAGGGCGAGGAACGCGTGGGCAGAGGCAAACATCGGGTCCAGTTCGATGGCACGTTGCAAGAGGTTGCGGGCTGCGATGTTCGTCTCCTTCGTCAGCCGGTGCCACAGCTCCCGGCCCCGCAGGAAACAGTCATATGCCTCCGTGTTGCGCGGGTGCTCGGGCGCCAGCCGCTGACGATCACCCTCAGTCAGATTGAGCGCCAGCGCATCGACGATCTGCTGCGTCACGTCGTCCTGCACGGCGAATATGTCGGTCAGGTCGCGATCGAACCGCTCCGCCCAAAGATGGCCGCCCGAGGTTGCATCGATGAGCTGCGCGGTGATGCGTACCCGGTTCCCCGACTTGCGTACGCTGCCCTCAAGTACATGCCGCACGCCGAGCTTCGTGCCCACCTCCTGCACATGGACGTTCTGGCCCTTGAAAGTGAACGACGAATTGCGTGCTATGACGAAGAGCTGCGACAGTTTGGACAGCGCCGTGATGATATCTTCAGAGATGCCGTCGGCGAAGTAGTCTTGTTCGGCGTCACCGCTCATGTTGGCGAACGGCAAGACGGCGATCGACAGCTTTGGCGGCGCTGCCGCCGGCCGGCTCGGCGCGGTTTCCCTTGTCGCGGCCGCCTTGGTCCCGGCGCTGCCGACTTGCAGGGAATAGACCCGGATCGGCTCGGCGATGTTCTTGAGCTGTGTAATGCCGAGATCGCTGACCGAGAGGTCGAGCCTCGCCTTGACCTGGCGATAGGCATCCTCGGACAGGCAGATGGCGCCGGGCGCCGCGACGCCCTCCAGACGCGAGGCGATGTTGACG
>NZ_JBSPKW010000012.1:0-200363 GCF_053848065.1 Mesorhizobium sp. BHscii
TCCGGATGTATTCGACTGGATTGCCGACTGTGCTGGCATGGCCTGCGGGATCACAATCGCAAGGTGGACAAAACGGCACCGGGTGAGAAACCCGCCGAAACGACCCGGCGAATATCCCGATCGCGAGATCGATTGTCAGAAGGCCATGGAGCCAAGCTTTCAGGCGATCGTCGATTGCATGCTGGAAGCGGGCTGGGCCCGTGGAGAGATCATGCGCTCGCTACGCCGGCTGATCTCCGCAGACAACATGACGCAAAAGGAAAATGCCAAGGTCGAGGCGCAGCTTGCGATCGCACGCGCAATGAGCCGCGCCGGCCGGCCTCTCTAGGATCAGCACCTCAATGAATTGCCTACAGACAATGACCGAAATGGCGGCGAACCTGACTGTCCGCAATCAGACAGAGCGTTGAAGGCCGCCACGTTTGGCCGGAAATCGTGTTGGTCAGGGTTTCAGGGAGGAATTCTCGATGACTCACTCTTTTCCCACAGTCACGGTAGAAACAGTCGCCGAAGTCTACGTTCTTTCCATAGGCAAGGCCCGCTTCCTATCGATCGGACAGGCAATCTGCGCCCTTCGGAAACTCATGCCGGCTTGCAACGCGACCGACCACGAGTTGGAGGAGATATTGGCGGCAGCGTGCGTGATTCACAGCGTGCCCGTAGCGTTCGACGCCAAAACAGCCGATGGCGCATGGCTCCATTCGTAGGGCCGGAGATGCCCGCGCAAGCGCAGTGGCATGCCCGCATCGGTCGGATCTCCAAGGGATTGTTCGCTAAACCGCGAGATGACGACCGAAGGGGAAAGAAAGCCATCTGCTGCCGAAACTGCCGGAGAGACATTAGGGTAAGCTGATTGCGTGGGCTGTGTTAATCGGCCTCGGCTTGACTGTAGGCGTGGCATGTGTTCCGAGTTGTTGCTTTCTTTCTCGCCGTCATCACCGGCAACTTCGCTCCATAAGCTGATCAAAAAAAGCCCGCCGCACCTTTCGGCGCGGCGGGCTTTCCTCCCAGTCGCTTAGGTCATTCAATAATTTTGATGATCTTGCGAGTGCCCGGGTCAACGACAACGGTCCGGTTGTCGACGACAACGGTGCGGTATTTGGTGTTGGGTACTTCATGGAGCTCGACCGTCTCGGGCAGGGTTGAGCCGATATTGAGCTCCACTCCAGGGATTTTCACTGAGGCGAGCGGCTGCTTTTTCACGTACTCCCTGATGACCGTCTCCTGTTCAGGCTCGATGATTACGTCCTGAGCGGCAGCAGCACCAATGCCTGCCAGCAGTAAAAATCCCGCGGCTGCAGTGGAAAGATGCATTCTCATGATGGCCTCCTTTATATGAGCTAGGTTCCGCTGAACGCGTCTTCGCGCCAGGCTCACCAAACCTCAGGCAGCCGCAAATGTTCCTTTTGCGGACTTTGGTCTGAAGCGCGAAGGGACGTAAGTCTCGCCTGTTTTGGCGTAATAGGCCGGACATCGCGCCACCCGGAACCGCCCCTGCGCATAGTCGTTGCTCGCTGCAAGTTCACGGGAGGAGCCCATGGAAAATAGTGTCCACCAAGCCCGCTGGTTACTCGCTCCTAGTCTTCGCAGTTTCGATCACATTCCTGGCGATTGGAATAATCGTTTAGCTAGGATCGTTAGCTGGGGACCGACCGGACTTGACGATGGCCGGAACGACGAAATGAGATTTGCGCAGCTAAGTCCCTTCCCGCGCTGATAAAGGACCACCCGCCATTCCTCGATGCGCGGGTGGTCCGCGGAAAAGAACGGCTGACCAAGTCCGCCGACCTTGTGACAAAAATCGCCTTTCCTGCACGCGACTTTTCATCGGATTGCGGTTTAAAGACAGAATGAAAACCTGCGTGACGCAGTGAGGAGGGCTTCAGATGCTTAATCTCCCCAAAGATTATGTTGGTCGTGTCGTTAATATCGATGCCGAGTTACTTAATTGCGTTCAAATTACCAACCTTGACACAAATACCCCAAAGCTGGTCAACAAGCATACGTCGCCCAAGACAATAAAGGTCTTGAATTGGGACAAGCACGGAGGCCTCGTTGCCACTCGATGGTTCCATTTGGAAGACGGCAGAGACAGGCCCATTCTCTTCCCAGGGGTCCAAATGGCCGTTAGTGCAGTGACAGACTTTGCCGATATGGGGGGCGACGACGGGTCGAGGTTTCTCGAAATCTGGAAGCATACCGTGCCAGGACAAGAATGGTGGGAGGCTAGGAATACCAATCCAGAACGGTGGAACGCGGTTAGTTTTTCAGGGTTCCATGGCACCACGAAGCAGTATGACGTTGCTTACGCGCTGGCACCTGGTGAGCGAATTAACATATGGGGTACTCCCGACATTTATAAACCTTTCTTCGCGCTCAATTGGGCGCGGCTTGATCCCCTGTAGGCTCGGGGCTGGCAAAGCAACAGGGCGGCTTCCTTGCTCGGCAACATGCTGGCGGGGCAAGTCTGTTCGATCGACATGAGAACCAGTTTGAGGGCGAAGCGCTTGCGAAGGATGATTGAGACGGTCGAAAAGCTGAGCCGGTAATAGCGTAAGCAAAGCCCGCGCCCACTCCTCCGAGCGCGGGCCGACCGGATTGCAGCCCGATCTGCAGGGGGCTAAATCTTGGGGGGTTGGCCCACTGATCCTACACAACCGTTAGCACAAGCTTATGTTCCGCTTGACGAACACTCCCGCAAACCGAGGCGGAATTCCGGTTATTCTCCCCCAAAAATCCTGCAGCGACGCGTGGCGGAGTCCTCCAGTCCAAGCCACGGCGGGTGAAAATGCGCGTTCCGCATTCGTCAATGATCATTTGCGTCCGGTAGCCGTCGAACTTGAGCTCATGAAGCCAGACGCCGCTTTGGGAGGCTTCTCCACCAAAGTCGGCATTAATGGCGGGACGACCTTCAAACGGCATGCATTGACCCGCAAAACCGCGATTCAATTAGCATACGCTTAATTAGTTCTCATTTTAACGAATCGTTGACCGCGCTGTCCCAGAATAGGACGGCGCGGTCAAACCCAACCGGACTGCGCAGGCGGCTCCGGCAATTCAGCACCCCGCCTCACATTGCCGGAGCCGCTACCACACTGCTCTAAAATACCAGCAATGGTTGAATCAACTGTTACCGCACGTGCTTTCCAGTGCGCTTTCCCAGTCGCTAGACTTTGATGGAACAGGGCCTCGCCTCGTCCGGGCCCCTGCCCTCACGGTCGACGTTGAGACAGTCCATCTGGCGAAGAAAGCATGGACGGCCACGATGACATCAGCAACGCTTGGGCCGCCCTCAAGCCCGTGCGTAAGGCTATTGAACAGCCATGCCCCTGCCGGCGTGCTGCCGAGCGAAGAGCCGTCCTGTTGCTTTACCGCCCCGAGCCGATCCACGAGGGCGAGGGCTCTTGCAAAGGCCATAATTGAGACGGTCGAAAGGCTGAGCCGGTAAGCGCAAGCAGAAGCCGGCGCTACTCCTCTGGGCGGGCCGACCGGATGCAGCCCGATCTCCAGCAGGCTAAGCATTGGGGGTAGACCCACTGGTCCCACACACCGTTAGCGGACGGTAATGTTCCGCTTGAGGAACACTCCCCACCAGCATCCAAATGGCGGGGTAACGACGGTCCTGTCGACGTCGCGGACGACGACGCGGGAATGCTTCGCGCGCGCCGGCATCGTCCCAGTCACCCGCCTTGGTCAAGGGGACGCCATCCTGCTCGTCGCCATAAATGGCGAACTCCATGCTGATCGTTCTCGCGAGGTCAGCATCAATGCCCGACGAGGTCAGATTGCGAATGTCCCGCGCTGTGCCTCCCCCGCCGCTACACACTCGGCAGCCCGCAGAGGCCGGGGCCTGTTTCGTCTCCTCGATATTGGGATTCGCGCGGGGCCTGTCCGACCCAGCGTGGCCCCGCTCTCCGGGCTCTGACCTAGAAAGACCCATCTGTCGAATCGGACAGGTCCTCGAATGCGCGAATTTCCTCAATCCGTGCCTCAAGCGCCGCCCTTGTCGCAGTAACGGCACCACTACCGGCCAGGAACTGCTTGGCGGATTGTCCATGCCGGCGATTTTCACAAGGGCGTCGGCAAGGACCTACATGGGTTACGCCGTCACGCCACCGCGACCGGTTTTCGGTGCCGTCATCCAGGGCATAGCTGCAGAGACCTCCTCGAGGATCTTGGCCGATCTCGCGAAGCCGGCGAAAGCCTCGCGTGCAACTGAAATGGGAACTTGGCCATCGTAGGCGCGCTGGCAAGCTCGGAACGCCGTGTCAAAGATTGGCCCTCTGCGATTCTTCGGCCATTCCTGCAGGAACTCGAAAGCATCAGCCAAGCATTCGATTTCCTCCACCATGAACTCCCCTCTCTTGACGAAAACAGGCCGGTCGAAAGTCCTGTCGTTCATTAGAACCTCCATTCAACTGAACGAGTGTTTGAGCTTCCACGAGAGCCGTGAGCGACGGCTGCGGGGAAATATGTGAAGAGCGCTTTTTGCTGTCAAGGAAGGACCAATTCGGGACTGAAGCAAAACGCATCGCAGGCTGGGACCGCATGCGCAATGTTGCTGTGTACCGCTGCAACCTGTAGCCGAGGATGCTCTGAACTCCATTGCTCCCGATGAAACCCGAACTCTCGCAAAGACCACCCGGCGGCACAATTCGCGGCCACGGAAAGACGCGACAGCAGAAAGCCCGCGCCCTCCGGGAGAGGACGCGGGCTGGTCGGGGCCACCGATCTCGCAGCATTTGTATGAGGGACAATACTACGCTGCTGGCACTAAACTTTTGTCGCAGGACAGTGTTCCACCCTCTAAGGAAAAAACCGCAGGTTTGTGTTCGCCGCTATAGAAACTCCTCCCAACGAAGGACCGCGTACACTGCCCCGCCCACCATCGAGAGTATAGAAAGAACCAGGAGCAAGGCGACCGGGTATGGCTCGCCGACGACGTCGTCAGCTTCGTCTTGTTTCTCGTTCAAATTCTCGTTTCGATCGCCCTTCCTGATAACGCTGCGGCCAAGCCCATTTTTCCCCAGAGTCTCTTTCGAAATCTTGGTAGCTATATCCCATGCGATCAGCGGATCATCGGGCAGATGCCTCTGAAGCCATTCAGGGAGACTGCGGCCAGTGTTCTTGTCCATATCGCGAACAAGTCTTCTGCTTCAACTCTGTCCCAACTTGCTAATGTATAATTTTAGCTTTCGGCAGTTTTTACGGCAAGATGGTCCGGTCCGACCATTTCGGCTGCTTTCGGTTTCAAGGCTCGGTAGCAACGCCCTGGTCCTTGGACCGCTTCAGCAGCGCACGCGACGCCCGCACCAAGCGTTGTGACAGGGCCAGTGTGTAGCGAAGGTCCTCAATGAGCGCCCTTCCGCGTTCGGCGGTCTGCCGAACGCGCGCCGCATGGATTTTGTTGGTTTCCCAAATAGGTTCTTCCACGGTGTCTGACTCCCAGGGCTGCGTCGTGGAATGGAGCGCTGGCCATTTGCATTGTCTGCGTAAGAACATGCTGTGCTGAATGCAATAAGTTCCAGCACCGACAAAAAAAGCCCGCCGTACCTGCAGGTGCGACGGGGCGATCAAGCGGTCACCAAGCACGGCTTGGGGGCTGGGATGTGCCCGGTGCGCGCGGACCGAAAAAAATCATACGCGTGCCGGCTGCCCGGCGTCTACCAACCGGCGGTTGGAAGAGATTCGTCCGGCAGCGAGCGCGGATTTTTCAATCTCCGCCCCCTACCAGGACCTCGCGTCGGCCGAATAAGGGAACCCGCACCTCTGCTGTAACAAAAGACACGAGCCCATTCGGCGCGCGCCATGGCTCAGTACGGCGCGCGCATGAACGCGGCCTGTTTGTTCCAACAGCTCCGATCGCTTCCGCCCGGTCAATTCGCCTGGAACAAAACTTTCCAGAGGTGGTTTTCCCTGTGAAGGGACAGACTTTTCGAAGGAGACGTCTCGTGAAAAAAGTTCTGATCACCAGTATGCTGGCCATCGGCGTTGGCTGTGGAGCAGCGCTCGCTCAGGAACAGCAGCCGGCCCAAACCCAGTCGGGCGCCGACACCAATTGCCCGGCCGGCTCGGCCGGTTGCCCGGAAGGTGCGATGGGCGAACAGTCCCAAGGTAAGGCCGGCGCCACCACCGAGGAGCAAGCTCAAGGCAAGGCGAAGATGCAGACCGATGAGCAAGCCCAGGGCAAAGCCGGCGCAACCACCGAGCAGCAGACCCAAGGCGAGGCTGGCGCCACAACCGACCAACAGGCGCAGGACAAGGCCAAGGTCCAGACCGAGCAGCAGACCCAGGGCGAGGCTGGCGCCACAACCGACCAACAGGCGCAGGACAAGGCCAAGGTCCAGACCGAGCAGCAGACCCAGGGCGAGGCCGGTGCCACCACCGAGCAGCAGACTCAGGGCACGACCTCTACTCAGGATGAGACTTCGACCGGCGCGATCAGCAATGTGACCGTTGAACAGAAAACGGAAATCACCCAAATCCTGAAGCAGGAAAGTGTCGAACCGGTCGCCAGCGTCGATTTTGACATCTCAGTGGGTGTCGAGGTTCCGCGGCAGAAGGTTAAGCTGCGTCGTCTGCCACCGCGAATCGTCGAGATCGTCCCGGCTTACGAATCCTATGAGTATTTCGTGTTGGCCGATGGCCGAATCGTCATCGTCGACCCGGGTACGCTTAGGATCGTACTTATTCTGACCTAACGCCCCTTCTTCGGCGTAAAGGAGGGGTCCGCTGCCCCCACGGCGGTCCCCTTCAACATGCATCGGTTGAAGTTGGAGAGGAGTCTCCATTTACCGAACGGCGGCTATTTACCTCGCCAGTACACCCCGCCGTTCAAGCTGGCGGGGCTTTTGCGGTTGAGGACCCTCCCCAGCCCTAACCTCATGGATCACCCTCGACGGCGCCCTTCTTGTCGAAAAGGTCTGAGCTAGGCCTTGTCGAAAGGGCCTGAGATAGGGCTTCAGTCCGTCCGCTGGTAGACTATGGGCCGGCATCGGCAGTGCTTTGGTCCGGGACCGCTATCGCAAAAGCCTGAGATGAGAGAGTTTTCAGGAACCGAGCTCCTGCAGGCGCCGTTGCGATGCCAACCCGTGACAGGAGGCTGCAATGGACCCCAGCATTCACCAGGCACGCTGGCTGCTGTTTCCGGTATTTGGCTTGGTGTTCGGGGTCGCGGCCGTCGGGCTTATTATCGGCTGATGGGCCCGATCAATGAAGGCAATACACTTGCGCAATAATGAGTCCCTTCCTGCGCTAGCGAGACCCACCGGTTTCTCCGCGTGAGACTGGTGGGTCTTGACACCGCCTGATGATGGGGAAAGCGTGATAGATGGTGCAGAGTACAGAGGATTGGCTCGGGCGAATTCGAAACAGGTGGAAATGCAACGCAGACCGTGACGGTCAGAGGATATTCTAGCGTGCTATTGGCAAATTCATTGACCACAGACGCGATACGGCCGCAACGCCTGAGGCTTCGTGAGGCAAGAGTTCTCGCCATGATGAATGTGCGGCCTTCGTGCTCTCAATCGCAGCGCAGGCTCAAATCTCTTCGAAGGCTTCGCGTCGCCATCTGCCTCACCGCATGCACCTTGATTCTCGTCGTGAGCCCCTACCGTGTGGCACAGGACGGCCTGTCCCTGACACTTAGCCCGCAGGCCGCCCAGGCCCAAGGGAACGCTGGGAACTCCGGGAACTCTGGGAACTCCGGGAATTCCGGGAACTCTGGAAACTCCGGGAACGCTGGAAACTCCGGGAACGCTGGAAACTCCGGGAACGCTGGAAACTCCGGGAACGCTGGAACTCCCGGGAGCTCGAACTCCAATGCCAACGCGGGCAAGGGCAAATCAAAATCGTCAAAAGGCAATCCCCCTGCAAATCCAGTTGCCGCGGTAAACCCCGCCAACAAGCCAAAAGTTTATGTTAACGCGACCACTGGAGACCGGATCGAAGTGCGCGGGCCAAGTGTGGGTGTAGTGCATTCCAACGGGCTCAGCGAGCGCATCGACGATGGCCATTATGAAATGCGGGATGCGATGGGCCGCACCATCATTCGGCGGCAGGCAACGAACTCCGATCGGGCAAGACTGCTCGGCATGATCGAGTGATGGCGAGTTCACAGGCCGCAGGGCTACCTTGCTTCACGCAGGATGGCGGGCAGGCGGATGCTGATGCTCGGTCGCGTCGCGCAGTGTCATCGCGGCTTCGGTCCGGTTGCTCACATTGAGCTTGGCGAGAATTCGCGTCATGTGATGCTTTATGGTTTTCTCGTGCAGGTTCAGCTGAAGACCGATCCGCTTGTTGCTCAATCCCGCGGCAACGAGCGTCAGGATCTCTCTTTCGCGGCTGGTGAGTTCGGCCAGCACGTCGGGTTTCGCGGTCGCGGTTGACTGGGTAGACAAGTCGACCAGCACGCGCGCCGACAATTGCGGGCAAACATACCGTTCGCCCATAGCCACCGTGCGCAGTATGGCGGCCAGGGTTCTCGACCCGACCCCCTTCAGGACATAGCCTCTTGCGCCGCTCTGCAAGGCGGTCATGACATGCTGGTTTTCCTCCGAAACGGTCAGCATCACGATTTTCAGATCCGGATGCCGCTCCAGAGCCGGTTCGATCGCACTGAGGCCCCCTCCAGGCACCGAGATGTCCATCAGGAGAATATCGAGCTGCTGGTCTTCCGATATCCGCAAGGCATCGTCTCTACTGCTGCCTTGGGCAACGATCTCGAACCCGCCGATCTGCTCGAGAGTGCGCACGACGCCCTCCCTGAACAGCGGATGGTCGTCGATGATGGCGAGCTTTATGGCGGCTGCCATCACGCCTGTCCTATGTCAATTATGTTGAGAACCATTTTCACCACCGTGCCATTCTGTGAAGATGTTACACCAAATTGGCCGCCGAGGCTTTCTACCCGCTCACGCAGCCCGATGAGCCCCAGCCTTTCAGGGTGGATGATCTTCGGGTCGAAACCTGGGCCGGTGTCGGAAACCTCGATAGAAACGCGCTCCCCGTCGAAATGTTTCGCGACCGATTGACCGGCACCCCCGGCGTGGCGGAAGCCGTTGTTCAGCGCCTCCTGAATGAAGCGAAAGATGCAGATCTTGGCCGCTGGTGACAAGGGTGCGTGCCCCCCGGTCATGGACAGCATCACTTTGACGCCGGTTCGCTCTTCGTGCGCTCGCACGGCAAGCTCGAGGATTTCCGTCAACTCGGCATTCTCGACATGCGGCAGCATGAGGCCCTTGCTGACATTCCTGATTTCTCGCATCGCATCGTCCAAATTCGCTTTGACCACCTGCAATTCGCGTGCGCGCGCCGCCGACGGCGTGGCAGGATCGGCTAGCACGGGGCTGTCAATCCCTAGCGCAGCGAGGGCAACCAGTTGCGCCGGCCCGTCGTGCAGGTCCGCGCCGATCCGCCTGAGGTAACGTTCGTTGAGTGCCGTGGCGCGCTGCGAAGCACGCTGCACCCGCAATCTCAACATTCTGTTTTGAGCAACCAGATCGGAAAGTTCGGCAATGCGCCGCTTCAAGGAGTGGCTCTGGGAACGAATCGTGCGGCTGCCACGAAAAACGATCGCCGAAAGCCCAAGGAAAAAAAGTGCGGTAACGGCAGCGACATCGAACCAGGTCCGAACGAGTGCCTGCCGGAGGTCCTTTTCAAAATCGGTGGCGATCTCGTGGAATTCCAAAACAGCTACGACTTCGCCCGACCACGGCTGAAGCATCGGATTATAGATTTCAAGAAGATGCAAGCCGCTGTCCCTCTCAGCCTGGTTATCATAGTGCCTGTCCAATTCAGCAACTATGTCGCCTGCGAATGCGGCCCGGAGATTGTCGCTGAGTGGAAAGCGCTTCCCGACCAAATTTTTATTGGTTGAATAGAGGATGGTACCGTCGCGGCGCCAGAGCTTGAAGGATTCGAGCCTTGTGCCGAGTGCGCCTTGCCCCAGCGTCTCATCCAGCGCGTGGGCAACGCTCTCCTCCAGCACCTCGCTCCTGCGCATGTCGGGGAGCAGCGGCGCGATAACGCTGTCGACGTAAAGAGCGGTCGCAGAAGCCGAGTTCCGGGTGACCGCTGCTTCTATCTGGCTTGTAACTGAAATTCCCACCACGATCATCGCCGACAGCGAGAACAGCCCGCCGGCGAGCAGAAATTGGGTGGCCAGCGACAGTGCATTCCATCGATCGATCAGTCTTGTCGCTCTGTATCGCGCCATGTCCCCAACGGCCCGGTAGGCGGCGCGTCGCGCCAGCGGCACGATTCGAGAGAACCGGCCAATCTGTTGTCGAACGACGCTTAGCGACGCCATCTTTGATCTGCAACCGATCAATCGCAAGGGAACTTAGGGCTTACAGACGGGACGGAAACCGCAGCCAGCGGTTTTTTTGCGTAAGCGCCACGGTCTCGTCGAGCGAGGCGGCAAGTCGTGACGCGGCAACGCCAACGCTTTCGATCTCCCCCAGGCACAAGATGCGGCGTATTTTTCACTTCCGGTCGCGCAATTCTCTTACCGCTTGAGTAAGGGTCATTCGATCGTTACCGTTCTTTTTGATCAGCTTACTGACCTGGCTGGGCGAAACGCCGTTTTCTCGCGCGAAATGTTCCACCTCGTAGTACTCGTCGACTGACAGGCGGTCGTGGTCGAGGAAGTCTCGATTGCACTTGTTGTCGGCCATTTCCTTTCTCCTGGCGAAGCCTAACACGGGGCTGAATGTCGGTTGGAAACAGGCTGGAGGGTGGTGGACACTCCTCTCCATGAGCTCCTCCTGTGAACTTGCGGCGAACGAGTGCGAGCGGTCGCGGTTCCGGGCGGCTCGATAGCCGGACCCATTGCGCGCGGCAGGTCAGACTTAAGTCCAACGGCAAGGCTTCTCGGATCGGACCGAAGCCCAGCCAAGGAACGTTTGCAGCGGTCTCATGTTTGAGTGAGCCTAGCGCGAAGATGGATGCCAAGAGAGCTCACAGAAGGAGGCAACTATGCAGATGCGTCTTCCCATTGCAGCCGCGGGATTTCTGCTATTGGCAGGTATCGGCGCCGCTGCCGCTCAGGACGTGATCATCGCGCCTGAGCAGGAGACGGTCATCAGGGAATATGTGAAAAAGCAGCCGCTCGCATCCGTGGAACTCCCTGGGGTGGAACTCAATATCGGTTCAACGCTGCCCGAGACGGTCGAGCTTCACGAAGTTCCCGACACCGAATACCGCTATGTCGTCGTCGACAACCGGACCGTTGTCGTTGATCCCGGCACACGTAAGATCGTCAAGATCATTCAGTGACCTGAACGCGAGGGTAGGAGACGCCCGCCGCTTCGAATGAGCGGCGGGCGATTATGCTATGGGCTGTGTCAAATGCGAACAATCAGCAGACTTTTCGATTCCCGCGACCAGGCAGCGCGTGCAGTTGCCGCGCTTCAGGCGGCAGGAGTTTCTCACGAACAGATCAGCGTCATCGGACCATACGACGACGAAATCAGCGCTGTCCTGCGCGGTCCGGGCGGTGTCGCATTTGGCGCGGTCGCTGGTCTGTTAATCGGCCTGGGTGCTTTTGGAGCCATCGGCATTGATCCTGTCGGAGCCGTGGCTGGCATGGTCCTCGTCGGTGGGGCCTGCGGCGGCCTTGCTGGTGGGCTTCTCCAGGCATCTGCCGATGTTGCCAAAAAGCCGGCTGAGCCGAACGTTGAACAAGGCGTCATCTTTGTGATGGCGCAGGTCGATGAAAAACAGGCCGATACCGCGCAGGCAGCGCTAGAAAATCCCGTTCGGGTAACGCAACTCGTGGCCACAGTCGGGTGAGACGCGTCGGCTTGGTGTCGCGCATGATTATTTCCCGGCCTATCGCCCACGAAGCGCGTCAGAGAATTTCTCGCTGAGCCGTCAGTTTTCCCTCTGACGGTTCAGGAGGCGGGAAACGTCTGCTCAACCAGATTGACGTAGTAGCGCAGCACGGTCGGCACGATCTCGTCATTGAAGACGTAGCGGTCGCCGTGCAGGCCCTCGCCGGGCCCGACATCGCCGACGCCGACCCACGCGTAGCAGCCGCCTGCCTCACGGATCATGAAGGCGAAATCTTCGCAGCCGAGGCTCGGGCTGAACTCGGTCGAAACGTTCTCGCTGCCGACGGTGGCGGCGGCTGCCGCGATGGCGCGCGCCGTCGCGTCGGCCGTGTTGATGAGCGGCGGATAGCCCTTGTGGTAGTCGAGCGTGGCTTTGAGCGCATGGGCTGCGGCAATGCCCCCAGCGATCTCGCCGATCAGCTTCTCGCAATGATCGGAATGACCGGGCTCGAAAAACCGGCAGGTGCCTTGCAGCCAGACCTTCCCAGGCACGATGTTGCCGACATTGCCGCCATGGATTTGGGTGAGGCTGACGACCAGCGCGCTTTGCGGATCGACCGAGCGGCTGACAATGCGCTGGACGGCCTGGACAAAGGCGCCCGCGGCCAGGATCGGGTCGTCGCCGAGCTGCGGCATGGCGGCATGTGCGCCAAGACCCTCGAAGGTCACCTCGAAATTGTCGACGGCGGCCATCTGCGCTCCAACGCGAGCGGCGATGGTCCCCAGTCTGACGCCCGGCCAGTTGTGGACGGCATAGATCGCCTCGACTGGGAAACGCCTAAACAGGCCGTCTTCGATCATGCGCAAGCTGCCGCCTTCATTTTCTTCGGCTGGCTGGAAGATGAAGTAGACAATGCCGTCGAAGGCGCGGGATTGGCTGAGCAGCCTGGCGGCGCCGAGCAACATGGCTGTGTGGCCGTCATGGCCGCAGGCGTGCATCGCGCCCTCATTCCTGGAGGCATAGGGCAAGCCGGTCCTCTCGACGACCGGAAGCGCGTCCAGCTCGGCGCGGAGACCGATGGCGCGCGTGCCCGTGCCGTTGCGCAGGACGCCGACAACCCCGGTTCCGCCGATCCCTTCATGCACCTCATCGAAGCCGAAGGCGCGCAGTTTCTCGGCAATGAAACGTGCCGTTTCGTTCTCATCGAATCCGAGTTCGGGATTGGAATGGATATGGTGTCGCCAGGCTATGACCTCTGGTGTCATAGCGGCGATGGGGTCATTATGCAGCATGATGCTCCTTCCAAGCCGGCAAAGGCGGTCATGGTTTGATCCGGGATCACGATTAGAAGGTCGCGCAAGAGGCGTCTTGAACCAGATTGACCGCAGCGGGGACGAAATACGTGGACGCGACAGAGATCGGGAAATACTGGCGCCATCCCTGCTTCCCGGACCTTGGCCTGTTCAAGGCGCGCTTCACGCAGCACCGTTATGAGCTGCACACGCACCCAACCTATGTGATCGCACTGATTACTTCTGGCTGCGAACGTATTCGCATCGGGCGCCACAGCGTTCTCGCCCCGGCAGGCGCAATTGCCGTCGTCAATCCCGAGGAGTGGCATGATGGCGAACAAGGTGCCGATGAAGGCTGGGCCTACCGGACGTTTTATCCCTCGGTGCCGCTGCTGACGGCCGTCACCCGCGAGTTGGGCGGGGCTGACGCTCCGGTTTTTTCACGCGCGATCATCGAAGACGGCAACCTCGCCGCAGCGTTGGCGGCGGCGCATGAGGGCTCGACGTCCCAGGACTCGACGCAGGCTGAGGCGTCGCTGCTCGTCGCCTTGAGGCATCTCATCGTTCGGCATGGCGATTGGGGCGGGCGAACCGAAGAGGTCGAAAGTTCGGGATCGCGACAAAGGTTCTCGATCTACGAGGACGTTATTGAATGCGAACTTGGCTCGCAGCTCGACCTACAGCGGCTTGCCGACGCCGCGTGTGTCACCCGGTTCCAGGTCATCCGGGATTTCAAGAAGGCGATTGGCCTGACGCCCGCGGCCTATATCCGCGACCGGAGATTGCGTCGCGCCAGCACCTTGATAGAACAGGGGCTCGGCCTCGCCGATGCCGCCATCGCGGCAGGTTTCGCCGACCAGAGCCATTTTTCCCGCACGTTCCGGGCTATGCGCGGCATGACGCCTGGCATGTTCAGGAGAGGAGGCTGGGTGCTCCCGAAAGGAGACGCTTGCGCGCGGAAATTTGCTGCGCGATGGTGAAGTTGGGCTTGGGGGGAATCATGCGAAACATCCTGATATCGACGACGCTGCTGCTCGCGGCAGCCCTGTCCGCAACCGCCGCGCACGCGCTGGACGCCAGCGAGACCCCGGTTGTCGTGACCCCGCTTGCCTCGCGCACCGAGACGGCGTCCGGCCAGCCGATCACGCTGCCTCAGAAAAACGTGCAGGTCCTGGTTTCGTCCTATGAGATCGCGCCGGGCGCGACGTTACCGGTCCACAAGCACCCGTTTCCCCGCTATGCCTATGTTGAGGGTGGAACGCTTCAGGTCACCAATGTCGAGACCGGCAAGAGCACCACGTACAAGTCAGGCGATTTCATCATCGAAATGATCGGGCAGTGGCATCAGGCCACCAATGTCGGCGCCGATCCAGTCAAGCTGCTGGTCATCGACCAGGTCGAAGAAGGCACCAAAAACACGGTGTTGCGCCAGTAGCTGGCAACAGTGGCTACCAGCCGGCTGCTCACTTCGCCGCCGCGTTCACCCGATCAGCGGCGGCGGCCAGCACGGCGCGGTCGCCCTCCTCGTACAGGCGGCGGATAGCGATGGCGCTGACGCGCCAGCCTTCGGGCGTCCGCACCAGCCGGTGTAGATAGCTGGCGCCAACTGTCCAGAACCGGGTGTCGAACCAGTGGGTGGCGCGGACGTGGCTGCGCGCAACCGCATCGTTGCCCGCACCTTCGACAACGATGTTGGTGATGAGGTGCTGGGTGGCGTCGAAGCCCGGCAGAAGGCCTTGCCACTGAGCAATCAGCGCGTCGCGGTCGGTGGTCGCAACCTCGCCACCGAAAAGGCTCGTATAATCGGTTGTGACGCGGGCCGCGAGATAGGATCTGACCCGGTTCCATTCGCGCAAATCGGCATAGAGGCCGATTCCCGCCACTGCCTCCGCGATGGCGGTCTTGTCTTCGATTGTCAGCGCAGCCGTGGACTGCTTGCTCAAGGCCGGCAAGGAGGTAGCTGCAAGCGTCGCGGCGAAGACTGCCGAGGCCACGACCTGCCGGCGGGTAACGGGGCTCATTGTCCCGCCTCCCCTGCATCGCCTAGTGTGGCGCTGAAGTGCGCGGCAACGGCGTCGCTCGCGGCCTTCACCGGCGCAGCGCGGTCGTAGAAGTCGAACTGGGTGACGTTGTCGAGCCACAGCTCCTGCTTCTGCCCGGTCAGCCGCGCGTAAAATTTGTGCGCGCCCTGTGGGATGGCAGCCGCCTCGCTGTGCACCATCAGAAAGGGCTGATGCAGGCGCGGAGCAGCCCGGATCGCATCGAATGTCAGCCAGCCGCGCCAGAAGGCCGGATCGGCCTCGTTGCGCCAGGCCGGGATCATCCCGCGATCGGCCTCGGTGTAGTAAGGCACCTTGAACATGATCGCACGCTCGTCGGTCGGGCTGGCGGCGGGCAGCAAGGCCTGCTTGCCGGTGCGGCGATACGCAGCCTCGGCCGCATCGCCCGCGGCTTCAAGCCTCGCGACGCCTTCCTTGCCGCCATAGATTTGCTCGACCACCTCGGCATCATGCAGCCACGGCGCAACGAGGGCGATCGACTTGATCGCGGCATCTTCAGCGGCGGCAGTGACCATGTAGCCGGAGCTGGCGCAAATGCCGAGCCCGCCGATGCGATCCTTGCCGATCTCGGGCCGGGTCGCGAGATAGGCGACCGCCGCTTCGATGTCGGCGATCTTGGCGCCGGGATCCTCATGTTGGCGCCGGGCGCCGCCGCTCTCGCCCCAACCGCGAAAGTCGAAGGTCAAGGCTGCGAATCCGCGGTCGGCCATCTCGCGGGCGTAGCGGGCCGGCATCTGTTCCTTTACCGTCATCCAGGCGCCGGTCACGACCAGCGCGGGCCGAGGTCTCGCCGGGTCCAGATCCTCGGGAAGATAAAGGTCGCCGACGATCTGCTCACCGTGCGAAGTGAAAGTGACGCGCTCGACCCGCGGTGCGGCGAAGGCGCTGGAGCCGAGCGCAACGGCGGTTGCTGCGGCTAATGTCAGGGTTTTCAGCATCGCAAATCTCCTTTGCTTGGCGCGGGAGCGGCAGGTTGAGGAAAGCCGCCGTCTAGCGGTCATCCGCCAGTCGGCCGGGCAGTGGCTTCAGCGGGTAGTGCGTCCAGTAGAAGGCGTCCGACTGGTACATGTCGGTCAAAAAATTCTGCGCCTCGGCGATCTTTCCGTCCTTGATGCGAAACATCAGGGCGTAGAGCTGGTCGATCTCGGGACCTGAGCCGACGTTCGACCAGCCGCGATGGATGTCGACGACGAGGTCGCCCTGCGCCTGGAAGAAGATCGGCTCGGCCCTGAATTTGCCATCGGCCAGGCCACGGAAGAAGGCGACCACTTCCTCCGGCCCGCGCTTGTCGCCGGCCAGCGGATGATGGCCCGGAATCCGCCAGACGATGTCTGGCGCGAGGAAGGGCCGGACGGCCTCCGGGTTCCCGGTCGCATAAGCTGCGTAATAGTCCTTGATCAGCTGGATGTTGCGGTCTTCCTGCGGACCGCCATTCGCGGGAGCGGCAGACACCGCCAGGAGAGCGCCAGCGGCAAGCGAAGCGAGCCTGGTCATCGATCCTGTCTCCTTGCCTTTCGAGTTGCCTTTCGAGCCGTCGCAACGGCGAGGCTAAACCCAGCATGAGGCTTTTTCTTCGCCGGAAAAACCCGTATAGTTCGACAAGGCTATTTGGAATAACCTCATAATGCGCCTCGACCAGTTCAGTGGCATCGTCGCCTTCGTGAAGGTTGCCGAGGCCAGGAGCTTCACCCGCGCCGCCTCCGAACTCGGCGTCGCTCCGGCCTCTTTGAGTGAGGCGGTCAAGGGGCTCGAGGAGCGTCTGGGGGTGCGGCTTCTCAACCGCACGACCCGCAGCGTTGGCCTGACCGAAGCCGGCGCCCACTACCTTGACCACGTGCGCCCAGCGGCCGAAGAGATCCGGGCGGCTGGCGCGGCGCTGCGCGAGACCCGCGATCGCCCCGCCGGCACACTGCGCCTGAGCCTGCCATGGATCGCCGCACCACTGCTGATCGAGCCGCTGATGGGGCCGTTCATGGACGCTTACCCGGAAGTGCGGCTTAGCCTGATCTTCGACGACAATTTCGTCGATATCGCCGCTCATGGCTTCGATGCCGGTCTGCGGATCGGCGAGCTTCTCGAGAAGGATATGATCGGCGCGCGTCTGGGCGAGCCGCTGCAGACGGTCGTGTTGGGGAGCCCGGACTATCTGGCGCGTAACGGTACGCCGAAGCGGCCCGCCGACCTCGCCGCCCACCGCTGCATCGCCTTCGCCTTCACCCGCACCCGCGCCATCTCGCCCTGGGAGTTCGTCGTGGACGGACGCCAAGTCGAGTTCACGCCCGATGCACGTCTGGTCGTGAACACACTTCCGCTCTGCATCACCGCCGCCGCGCAAGGGCTTGGCCTAGCCTTTGCCGTCGAAGGCCTCGCTGCGCCGCTTCTCGCCTCAGGCGCGCTGGTCAAGGTGCTGGAGCCTTTCTGTCCCACCTACGAACCGCTCCACCTCTATTATCCCAGCCGCCGCCTCGTCCCGCCCAAGCTGCGGGCCTTCATCGACTTCGTGCGCGCGAACGCTCACAATTTGCGGATCTGATGCGCCGCCGCGAAACCAGCCACGGCGCATATCGGCGAGCCGGTCCTCCTCACCCCCAGGTGCCGACCATCTGCCTAGTGGCGGCGTTGAGGCGATTGAAGGCGTTGATTAGGGCAATCTGGACCACCAGGGCGGCAAGCGCCTTCTCGTCATAATGCCGGGCGGCCTCGTCCCAGATCGCGTCGGGCACCGGGTCGGGCCGGTCGCAGAGCCGGGTTGTTGCCTCGGCAAGCGCAAGAGCCGCGCGTTCGGCGTCGGTGAAGTAAGGCGTCTCCCGCCAGGCGGACACGGTGAAGACGCGCTCATCCTTTTCGCCGGCCTTCTTCAATTCACGCGCATGCATGTCGATACAGACGCTGCATCCGTTGATCTGGCTGGCGCGCAAATGGACGAGCTTGCGCGTCACGTAGGGCAGGTCAGCCGATTCCGTCGACTTGTCCAGCGCGAGCAGCGCCTGGAGGGCACCGGGAATGAGAAGCACAGGGTTTTTCAGTCTTGCTTGCATCGTGGTCTCCTTGTTTTGCCGATCCCGATGCCAGTCATCCGGTGTCGGCGCCCTGTCTGCCAAAATCAATAACTAGATAGCTATGGATTTATCCATAACTCGGCAGTTATGAATGTGTCAAGCAGGAAATTGGCGGCAATGCAAGCGGCAACGACCCGTCTCGTTGAGCCAATAGTTCCGGCTTTCGCTACAAGGAGCCCGATGCTAGGGCATGACCAACTCGAATTCGCCAACGGATCGCCCTGTGACCAACGCCGAACGCCCTCGCCAGCCGCTGATCGAAATCTGCGTCGAAGGCCTAGATGGCCTGCTCGCCGCGCAAGCCGCCGGCGCCGACCGGGTCGAGCTCTGCGCCAGCCTCTTCGAGGGCGGCATAACGCCGAGTCTTGGCACAGTGCGTGCCGCCCTTGAGCTGGCGACGATCCCATTCCACGTCATCGTGCGGCCCCGCGGCGGCGATTTTCTCTACAGTGAAGCCGAGTACCGTTCGATGCTCGCCGATGTGCGTGCGCTGAGCGAACTTGGCGTGGCTGGTGTCGTCGTCGGCTGCCTGAATGCCGACGGTACCATCGACGAAAAGCGCATGAGCGAATTGGTGCAGGCGGCAGGGCCTTTGAACGTCACCTGCCACCGTGCCTTCGACATGACACGCGATCCGGCCGAAGCGCTGGAAGCGCTGATCCGCAGCAAGGTCGGCCGCGTGCTGACCAGCGGCCAGCGCGATACCGCATTGGAGGGCGTGGCCCTGCTGGCTGGCCTCGTCCAGCAGGCCGGTAAGCGCATCATCATTCTTGGCTGCGGCGGCCTCAACCCCAGGAACATCGCCGAGGTGCGGGAAAGAACCGGACTGACGGAAATGCATTTCGCCGCGCTCAAGGACGTGCCGAGCGCGATGCGCTACCGCAATCCCCAGGTTGGCATGGGCGGCACCGACCTCGACCGCGAGTACCGCAACACCGTGACCGACGCGGCGCTGGTGGCGGCGACAATTGCGGCGGCGAGTAGCATGATCCCGAAGAAAGAAAACACGTGACGCAAGCACGCCTGACGATCGACCAGATCTCGCCGCAGGACGAGCCCGCCGTGCTCGCCCTCAACAACGAACACGCGGCCGAGTTGTCGTGGCTCGAACCCGAGCGCCTGTCCTTCCTGCTCGGCGAAGCGTTTTATGCGCGCCGCATCGGTGCGCTCGAAGCCTTCATCATGACCTTCGACCAGAACGCCCGCTACGACAGCCCGAACTTCCTGTGGTTCCGCGAGCGCTATCCGCGCTTCGTCTATGTCGACCGTGTCGTCGTTGCAGGAGAAGCGCGTGGTCGCGGCCATGCCCGCAGGCTCTATGAGGATCTGTTCGACCATGTATTGCATGCCGGCCAGACCATCGTCACTTGCGAGGTGAATGCCGAGCCGCCCAATCCGGCTTCAGACGCCTTTCATGCCGCGCTTGGCTTTGTCGAGGTCGGCGACGCGGTGATCCACGGCGGCAAGAAGGCGGTCCGCTACTATACCAGGCAGATCACCGGCTGAGGCGACAGCCCTACCAATTGCGGTTCAGCCAGCCACGGGCAGGCTTTTCGACGATGTAATAGCTGCACAAAGCGCAGGCGAACGCCCCGGCCAGCATCAGCAGCGGCGCACTGCCCTGTGAATAGACGAATTTGTAGAACGGCTGCTGCCACAGATAGAGCGAATACGACCACAGTCCCAGCGTCGCCATCGGCCAGCAGGACAAAAATCCGGTCAGGTACCGTGTGCTGAAATCGAGCGAGTTGACGGCGAGCGCCAACAGCGGCACCGCGACCAGATAATGGATCGGCGTCGGCACCGCATCCATGAACAGAAGAACCGCCCCGACGGACGCCGCGACGGCGACATGCGACCCCTTGAACAAGGCTGGCAGCCTGTCGTCGGCCTTGAGCAGGCATATCACCGCCGACAGCAGGATCGAGGCGATGTGCACATCCGTCCGCCAATAGGTGGTCTCGTAGTCCATTGCGAAGACCCAGTACGAAATCGCGCCGTTCGCCATGGCGAGCACCGACAGCGTGCTGAGCAGCATGACGACGCGGGCACGCCCTGAAACGAAAAAACTGATCAGCGCCAGGATGACATAGGCATGTTCTTCGACGCATAGCGACCAGATATGGTCGAGCGCGCCGGCGCGGCTGACGAGAATCCCGGCATAATTGTAGGTGAATGTCAGCGCCGTCAGCGCCGCCTTCCATTTGAAGGCGACAAACGTGCCGGACAACGCAACCATCGAAGCGACGACGAAAACCAGCAGCGCCGGATAGATGCGGGAGAACCGGCGCTTGAAGAACGCCTTGAGAGGATAGCGTTCGACAAAGAGAATCTCGGCCATGAGCCGGCCGCTGAGCACGAAGAAGAACTCGACGCCCATGACACCGAGGTTGATTCCGGGAATGGGAAAGAAGTGGCCGATCAGCACCAGTGCGATCGACAGGCCGCGCCATCCGTCGAGATAGGCCAGCCTTGTTCTCGACGACGTGTCGGCGGCGGACCGAGACACGACAAGCTGCGCCGCGGAGATATCCGTCATGCCGGTCCTTTCGCATTTGAATGATGCGAAAGGGCTGCAGGCCTGTAACCGTGCGCTCCGAGCCCCGGCTCGCATTCCTCCATGCATATTGCAGTGCAATAGAGCGCTGTGCAAGTGCGAGATGGCCACACTTGGCCTGTACGGCCGTAATGCCCGAGAGCGACGAAAAAGGGGCCGCGAAGGCCCCTTCCCCAAAGATGACAAACCCAAGACCCGGCGATCGGTATCTTCAGGCGTTGGCGGCAGCCACCGCGCGCTTGGCCATCACCACGATCAGATTGGCGCGATAATCGGCCGAGGCATGGATGTCAGTCATCAAATCATTCGCCGGCACTTTCACTCCGTTGAGGGCAGCGGCGTCGAAATTCGTGGCAAGTGCCGCCTCGATTTCCTTGGAACGAAAAACGCCGTTGTCGCCGGCCCCGGTGACGGCGACGCGGACTCCGTCCGCGCCCTTGGCCACGAACACACCGACGATCGCATAGCGCGATGCCGGATTGCGGAATTTTTCATAGGCCGCCTTGGCCGGCGCGGTGAAGGTCACCGCGGTGACGATCTCGCCGTCCTCCAGCGCCGTCTCGAACAGGCCGGTGAAGAACGCGTCGGCAGCGATCTCGCGCCTGTTGGTGACGATAGTGGCGTCAAGCGCAAGAAGTGCTGCCGGATAATCGGCCGCCGGGTCATTATTGGCGATCGAGCCGCCGATCGTGCCCTTGTAGCGTACGGCCGGATCGCCGATCAGAGAAGCCATGTGGGCCAAAGCCGGACAGGCCGTCTTCAGCCTCTCGTCGCGGGCGACGTCGTAATGCGTGGTGCCGGCGCGGATGGTGATGGTGCTGCCCGACACCTCGATGCCTTTCAATTCCTCGATATGCGAAAGGTCGACGAGATCGGACGGTGCGGCAAGCCGCGTCTTCATCGCCGGGATCAGCGTCATGCCGCCCGACAGCAGCTTCGCATCGCCGCTCTCTAGCAGCTTGACGGCATCAGCGACCGAGGCGGCGCGGTGATAATTGACTGAGTACATGGGATTCTCCGCTAAAGTGAATTAGTGAACGGTGAATGGTGAATCGGAAGCTTCGTGAACTCGACGCCAATCTAACTATTCACTATTGACCATTCACTATTCACCCCTTTCAGTGTTTCGTCGTCGCCCGGATCGCTGCCCAGACCGTGGACGGCGATGCCGGCATGGCGATATCGGTGATGCCGATGGCGTCGGTGATGGCGTTGATCACTGCCGGCGGTGAGCCGATGGCGCCGGCCTCGCCGCAGCCCTTGATGCCGAGCGGATTTCCCGGGCACGGCGTGTTCGAGGTCGAGACCTTGAACGACGGCAGGTCGTCGGCTCGCGGCATCGTGTAGTCCATATAGCTCGCAGTCAAAAGCTGCCCGCTGGCGTCGTAGCGGGTGCCCTCCAGCAAGGCCTGGCCGATGCCTTGGGCGACGCCGCCATGCACCTGGCCTTCGACGATCATTGGATTGATGATGTTGCCGAAATCGTCGGCGGCGACGAACTGGACGATCTCGGTGACGCCGGTTTCCGGATCGATCTCGACCTCGCAGACATAGCAGCCGGCGGGGAAAGTGAAGTTCGACGGATCGTAGAATGAAGTCTCCTTCAGCCCCGGCTCCATGCCGCCCGGCAGGTTGTGGGCGGTGTAGGCGGCAAGCGCCATCTGAAACCACGGCACTTGTCTGTCGGTGCCGGTGACCTTCAATGCACCGTTTTCGATGACGATGTCGCCCTCGTCGGCCTCGAGCAGATGGGCGGCGATCTTCTTGGCCTTGGCCTCGACCTTGTCGAGCGCCTTGGCGACAGCCGACATGCCGACGGCGCCCGAGCGCGAGCCATAGGTGCCCATGCCCATCTGGACCTTGTCGGTATCACCATGGACGATCGAAACACTGTCGATCGGCACGCCGAAGCGCTGGTTGACCAGTTGTGCGAAAGTCGTCTCATGGCCCTGGCCATGGCTGTGCGAGCCGGTCAATACTTCGATCGTTCCGGCGGCGTTGACGCGTACCTCGGCTGATTCCCACAGGCCGACGCCGGCACCGAGCGAGCCGACCGCCGCCGACGGCGCCAGCCCGCAGGCCTCGATATAGCAGCTCATGCCGATGCCGCGCAGCTTGCCATTCGCCCTGGCGGCCGCCTTGCGCTGGGCAAAACCGGCATAATCGGCAGCCTCCATCGCCGCGTCCAGCGAAGCGGCATAATCGCCGGCGTCATAGTTCATGATGACCGGTGTCTGGTGCGGGAACGATGTGATGAAGTTCTTTCGGCGAAGCTCCGCCGGCGACACGCCCATCTCACGAGCGGCGGTCTCCATGGTGCGTTCGAGCAGATAGGTGGCCTCGGGCCGCCCTGCCCCGCGATATGCGTCGACCGGTGCGGTGTTGGTATAGACGGCGCGCACATTGGCGTGGATCGCCGGAATATCGTACTGGCCCGACAACAGCGTCGCGTAGAGATAGGTCGGCACGCAGGACGAGAACAGCGACATGTAGGCGCCGAGGTTGGCGATGGTGTCGACCTTCAGCGCGGTGATCCTGTTGTCCTTGTCGAAAGCCATTTCGACCGTCGAGACATGGTCGCGGCCATGGGCGTCGGTGAGAAAGCTCTCGGTGCGGTCGGCGACCCATTTGACCGGCACGCCGGTCTTCTTCGAAGCCCACAGGCAGATGATTTCTTCCGGATAGATATAGATTTTCGAGCCGAAGCCGCCGCCGACATCCGGCGCGATGACGCGCAGCTTGTTTTCGGGCGCGACATTGTAGAAGGCGCTCATCACCAGGCGCGCGAGATGCGGGTTCTGCGAGGTCGTCCAGCACGTGTAGTGGTCCTCGGCCTTGTCGTAATAACCAAGTGCTGCACGCGGCTCCATGGCGTTGGGCACCAACCGGTTGTTGACGATCGTCATGCGGGTGACGTGGGCAGCGGCCTTGATCGCCGCGTTGGTCGCCGTGCTATCGCCGAGCTCCCAGTCGAAAATCAGGTTGCCGTCGGCTTCCGGATGGATCTGTGGTGCGCTCCTTTCGAGCGCCTTCGGAGCATCGACGACCGCCTTCAGTTCTTCGTAGATGATGTCGACCGCTTCGGCCGCGTCGCGCGCCTGCCCCTTGGTTTCGGCAACCACGACGACCACCGCGTCGCCGACATAGCGGACCCTGTCGAAGGCCAGTGGCGACCACGCCCCCATCTTCATCGGCGAGCCGTCCTTGGAATGGATCATCCAGCCGCAGATGAGATTGCCGATGCCGTCGGCCTTGAGTTCCTTGCCGGTCAGCACACCGATGACGCCTGGCATGGCCTGGGCCTTTTTGACATCGATCTTCTTGATCTCAGCATGCGCGTGCGGGCTGCGCACGAAGGCCGCATGCTTCATGCCGGGAACCACCATGTCTTCGACATAGCGGCCGGCGCCGGTGATGAACCGCTTGTCTTCCTTGCGCGCTACCCGAGCGCCAACACCTTCAATGCCCATCGCAGAAATTCCTCCGAATTGCTGGAGCAGTAAGTAGTAAGTAGTAAGTAGTAAGTGGTGAGTGGTGAGTGGTGAGTGGTGAGTGGTGAGTGGTGGCGAGTGGTGAATGGTGAATGGAATTTCAGATAGACAGCCGATCCAGATATCTACTGACTACTCACTACTCACTACTGACTTCTCACGCCGCTTGCTTGGCCTTACCCTTCGCCGACATCGTCTCCGATGCGGCGAGGATCGCCTTCACGATGTTGTGGTAGCCGGTGCAGCGGCAGATGTTGCCTTCGAGCTCGGCCCGCACCGTGGCCTCGTCGAGGCCTTCGGGGTGCCGGTTGACCATGTCGGTCGCCGTCATGATCATGCCCGGCGTGCAGAAACCGCACTGCAGTCCGTGATGCTCCTTGAACGCCGCCTGCACTGGATGCAGGTCGGCTCCGTCCGCCAAGCCTTCGATCGTCGCGATGGTCGACCCGGAGGCTTGCACCGCAAGCATTGTGCAGGACTTTACCGCCTTGCCGTCGACATGGACCACACAGGCGCCGCATTGCGAAGTGTCGCAACCGACATGCGTGCCGGTGAGTCCAAGATTCTCCCGCAAGAAATGAACCAGCAACGTGCGGTCTTCGGTGAGGCCACCGACCCGCTTTCCGTTCACCGTCAACGATATGTCCGACATGAAACCTCCCTGGGTAATTTACCTTGGTCGTCTTGTCGCCGATGCCGCGTGAGTGCTCCCGGCTGCCGCTCTTCCCCTCCCGTATAACGTGCGGAAAAAGCAGCTTGCAATCCCGAAGTCGTGAGAATGCAGTTCGCCCGAAAATCCGCCTATTGTACTTTCGGTCACGCAAAGGCCGGAACGGCGGAGCGAAGCGAAACCACGATCGCTGTGGCGATGCCGCCTTGCGGCCACGGACGGCTAGCGCGGCAAGCCGATTCAGCCGACGCCGTGTTTTCTGAGAACCTCCTGCTCGTCGCCTGACACCCACCCAAATATTTTCGGCTCTCCGTCCAGCTTCTGCACGAGGTAGTGGACGTCGAAATCTATCGTGACGTCCGGTTGGCCTTTGCGCGCATAGATCGACGTCCAGGCGACGCGAGCAACGCAGTGATGCTCGTCTATCGGCGAGATGCGAACATCCCGTATCCGCATCTCCTTCGTGCCGATCGCTCGATAATGAGCATAACCTTGCTCCATAACTTGCTTGAGCTGGTCGTCGTTCTTCCCGACCATGACGCCGGCAGGCGACGCCGCAATGAAGGCGGAGGCATAGACCGATGTGACTTCGTCCATGTCGGCATCGCCTGCGAGAGATTTCCGGAAAAGCTGCTCGTACCGTTCGAACAGCTTCCTGACCTGCGCTTCCATGGATCACGCTCCCTTCCGGTGTGGTTTTGGATTCGAAGTTTCTCAGCGCTGATGCCGTCAAAATAGCAGAAACTTCAAATCCATCGTGTTGGCTCATTGCCAAAGCAGCACTTGAAGACAACAATGATGTCGACGCCGGCGCGCCAGACGCGCACAAAAAGAGCGTCGGAGGAATCGAGGAGGAAGCCGCTGGCCAGTTCACGGACGCGCTATGCATGCGGCCTATCGGTGCTCACCACGGATGAGCCCGACGCCAATGTGTTCACCCAGGCGGTTGCGGTCGAAGCCGCAGCCATCGATGCCGGCTTCGCCCTGCTGTTTTTCTCCCAGAGCCTTGTCGATGCGGCGGCCCTGTCGGACGCGCTGAAGATCAACGCGCCGGCACTTGCCTATGCCGGCTGCTCCACCGCCGGCGAAATCACGCCGCGCGGTCTGGAGGAAGGCCAGATCCTCGCCTTGCTGCTTCCGTCAGCATCGTTTTCGGTCGCGAGCACCATGGTCGACAGTCTCTCTTCGTCGGGCATGGACAGGATCACCAGTGAAGTCGGGGCGCTGCGGCGCTCGCTGCAAGGCCGCGTCGGGTACGAACGGTCCAACACCACCTTCGCGCTCTGCTTCATCGACGGGCTGTCCTATGCCGAGGAAGCGGTGACCTCCGCCATCCATTGGGGGCTCGACGATATTCCACTGATCGGCGGGTCGGCCGGGGATGATCTGAAATTCGAGACGACGCGGCTGATCTCGAACGGCAAGGTTACCTCCGACAGCGCGATCATCGTGCTGATCACCACGGAAATTCCTTTCCACGTGTTCAAGACCGACAATTTCGTTCCCACCGACGAGAAGCTGGTGGTGACCGCGTCCGATCCCGATCACCGCACCGTACGCGAATTCAACGCCACCAATGCCGCGGAGGAATATGCCGCTTCGGTCGGCGTCATCCGGCAGATGCTGACGCCACTGAGTTTTGCCTCGCACCCGGTGGTGGTGAAAGTGGGCGGCGAGTTTTACTGCCGCTCGATCCAGAAAATGCACGCGGACGGCTCGCTGTCGTTCTTCTGCGCCATCGACGATGGCGTCGTCCTTTCCATTGCCCAGCCCAAGAACATGGTTGAATCGACACGTGCCGCCTTCAGGGATGTCGAGGAAAGGCTTGGCGGCATCGACATGATCCTCGGTTTCGACTGCGTGCTGCGCAGGCTCGACGCGCTCAACCGCCAGGTCTTTCGGGAGATTTCGGAACTCTACAAGGTCAACAACGTCATCGGCTTCGGCACCTATGGCGAACAGTACCGGTCGATGCATCTGAACCAGACGTTCACCGGCATCGCCTTCGGAGAGCGGCAGGCGGCGGAGTAGGAGGTTCTTATGCCGCTCAGGAACATCAACGACCTGGAGAAGCTGAAGAAGATTAACGCAGCCCTTGTCAGCCGCGTCGAGCGCTCGATGGACCAGCAGGGCAATGCGTTCTCGCTGTTCCAGACCGCGATTTCGCTCGAGAATCGAGTGCGTACGCGCACCGAGGAACTGCACTCGACACTGCGTAGATTGGAACAATCAAACATCGATCTCAGTGCCGCCAAGGAAAACGCCGAACTGGCGAACCTGTCCAAGACCAGGTTCCTGGCGGCCGCCAGCCACGACGTGCTGCAACCGTTGAACGCCGCGCATCTCTCCGTCTCGGCGCTGGCCGAAGTGCAGACCAGCGACGAGGGCAAAAAATTGGTCCGGCAGGTCGAGCGGTCGCTGGAGACGATGGAGGACCTGCTCCGCACCCTGCTCGACATTTCCAAGCTCGACGCCGGCGTCGTGCAGCCCGATATCGGCGATGTCAGCCTGGAGATGCTGTTTTCGTCGCTGCGCTCGGATTTCCTGCCGGTCGCCGAAATGAAGGGCCTGACGCTAAAATTCCGGCCGGTCAACGCCGTCGTGCGTTCGGACCGCACCTTGCTGCGCCGCATCCTGCAGAACATCCTTTCCAACGCGCTGCGCTACACCCGCTCCGGCGGCGTGCTGGTCGGCACCAGGCATCGCGGCGACACGATCCGCATCGATGTCGCCGATACCGGCTGCGGTATCCCCGACGACCAGCGCGAGGCTGTCTTCGAGGAATTCCACCGCGGCACGATCCCGACCGATGCCGGGCTTGCCGGCGGCGGGCTGGGATTGGGCCTGGCCATCGTGCGCCGTATCGCCGCCGCACTCGGCCATCCCGTGACGTTTTCGTCGAAGGTCGGACATGGCACGATTTTCCATATCGACGTTCCGGTCGGGATCGGCGCCAGCGTCGATGCCATTGCCGGCACCGCCGACATGGAGCGGCCGCGCGGCTACGGTCTGTTCGGCACAAAGGTGCTTCTGGTCGAGAACGACGTCGAGGTGCTGCAGGCGATGACATCCCTGCTCGAGCGCTGGCAATGTCTGGTGCGCCCCGCCACCTCGACCGATGCTGCGCTCGACATGCTTGGCGATACGGCCTGGGTGCCGGACATCGTCATAGCCGACCAGCATCTCGACGGCGGCGACCTCGGCACCACGACCATCGCCGAAGTCCGCGATTATCTCAGCCGCGCCGTGCCGGCGCTGATCGTCACCGCCGACGGTTCGGAGACCGTTGCGAAAGCCGCCCGTGCGGCCGGCATCGAGCTGATGCGCAAGCCGCTGAAACCGGCGCAATTACGCGCGCTGTTGGCGCATCTCTTGGCTTGATTCCTTCTCTCCCAAAAACACTCGCAGAAGACCGCGAGCGACAAGAAAAATCGTGCACTGTCACCGTATTCGCCAGCGAATAAACCTGACCTCTCACCCGAGCCCGATAAGATTGGCACCCCGCCACCCACCCCTCCCCCAGCAAGCGCCGACGTTGAAATTGGCTCCTAAAGCATTCGATCCAAAATCGAATACGGTTCCGATAACCCGTTTCAATCAAGAGGATGATCTCTGTCCGATTTCAGCGCACAGTGTGCCGATCCCAAGTTATGCTGCATGGCTCTGAGCTCGGCTGAAATCGAATCGAGAGAGAGAGAGAGAGAGAGAGAGAGAGAGGAACAAAGTGGATGATTTTGCCGATAAGCAAGAAAAGTGGAAAGACTACTTTTTACCTAGGGCGGAAAGCGGCGATCCAGATGCCCAACTCGCTGTCGGTTTGGATTTTGCAGCCGGGAGATATTTACCTAAAGACCTGGGTCAGTCAGAGTTTTGGCTCCGCAAAGCGTCCGAAAAATTGGGCGAGAGGCCTCTCTTTCAATGGATGAAGATACTTGTACTAGCGCGTGACCCACTCGTGCACACGCTGTTCGCCGAGAAAAATGACTGGAGATTGGGTGCCATTTACTACTTGTATGGATTTTACTTGGCTTCAGAAGGTAGGACTAACGAAGCGAAAACAATCCTCGAGAAAGGAATGAATAAAGGGAGCCTGTTCTCTGAAGCGCTTTATTACAGGTATAAATACGCATGGCCTGTGCGAATTATAATGTTTCCAAGGATTATAATTACCGCGATAAAGAGCTTTTTTGTAGCGCGAGCGAACAAGGATGATGATCGCGTTTTGCGTTAATTTCATCATTTGAATTACGGTGAATAACGGTGACAGTGCATTTTTGCGTTTGCACAGCCGTGACCGCATGGCTCGCCTTGCCCGCATTGTCATTCCCGGTATGCCGCACCACGTGACGCAGCGAGGGAACGGGCGCGCCAAAGTGTTTTTCACACCCGAGGACTATGCGCTTTACAAGAGACTGCTGGTCGAGCATTGCCGGCTCGCCGATGTCGGCATCTGGGCGTGGTGCCTGATGCCGAACCACGTGCACCTGATCCTAACGCCGACCGACGCGGATGGCCTGCGGCGCGCGCTCGCCAAAGTGCATCGAGCCTATGCCGGGACCATCCACGTGCGGCAAAAGAGAACCGGGCATTTCTGGCAAGGCCGCTTCGGCGCCGTCGCCATGGACGAGGATCATCTGTTGTCGGCAGTGCGCTATGTCGGGCTGAACCCGGTGCGCGCGGGACTGGTGAAGCAGGCGACGGATTGGCCCTGGTCAAGCGCTCGGGGGCATCTGACGGATGAGCCCGACGGCGTTACGGATCTGAGGCCGATGAAGGACCGGCTACCATCGTCGACAGGGCTGTTCGATTTGCTCGACACGGATGTTGCGGCCTTCGACGCGCTGCGTAAGGCCGAGAGCATCGGTCGGCCGCTGGGCAATGGCGCATTTATGGATCGGATTGCCAAGCAAATCGGCAAAGCCGTGAAGCCAGGAAAACGAGGCAGGCGACGAGAGAAAAATGGTGCACTGTCACCGTAATACAACCGTAATACCGAGAGCATCGGTCGACCGTTGGGCAATGATGCGTTTCTGGACCGGATTGCCAAGCAAATCGGCAAAGCCGTGAAACCAGGAAAACGAGGCAGGCGACGAAAGAAAAATGGTGCACTGTCACCGTAATTGAATGGTGCACTGTCACCGTAATCCAAAATGGTGCACTGTCACCGCAATTGCTTTTTCGGTACTGGGTATGAAATTCAGAAATCAGACAGATGAAAATTTTGTCGATTGCCTCCACAGATTTAGTTTGCCATTTGAAGTAACAAATGGAGATCGGTTTAGCGCCATATATGGCGAGCTTATAGCCAATTATGGAAAAGTCTTTGATCTTAGGCCGGTCGTAGCGCGAGAGATTGATGGGTTTCAATCGGCGGCATATAGAACTCGAGGATTTTCTTATTTCATCGCATTCTACACGATGTATAGAGAAGTAATTGGCAACTCGGTTTATGTGTTGACCGAATTGCACGGACAAATATCCAAGCCGGACACTTTATTTAAACTCCCCAGCTCCATCGGATTGGCGATGCCTCATGCGCACTACGGTGGGGTAGATCACGTATGCTTTACGCCGAATCTCAGATTTCTGACAATTCGCGACCAGAATGACATAATTGTAGGCTATGGCGATGCAATTCCCTGTCTGAAGAAGTTTCGAGAATCCTATCCGGAGTTTGTCGTAGCCTAAGCGCTATATGACGACGGAGCGACGCCCGTTCAAAACCCCGCCTGGCCGCGAAACAGCTCGGCACTGTCGAGCTTCGAAACCTCGATGACGGCTTGCGTGCGGCTGTAGACGTTGAGCTTGCGCAGGATCTCGGAAACATGCGCCTTGACAGTGGTTTCGCCGACCTGCAGCTCGTAGGCGATCTGCTTGTTTAGCAAGCCCTGGCGCAGCATCTGCAGCACCCGCAATTGCTGCGGCGTGAGTTTGGCAAGGCGTTGCACCATCTCGGCGCGGTCGGTGCTGTCGGCGTCCGGCGGCTGGCCTTCATAGGTTTCGGGCACGTAGATCGCGCCTTCCATCACGGAGCGGATGGCGGCGGCCAGATCGCTCTTGCGCGCCGATTTCGGGATGAAGCCGGCAGCGCCATAGGACAACGCCTCGGAAATGATCTTGGGCTCCTCATGCCCCGAAACGATGACCACCGGCAGGCGCGGATAGCGGGTCCGAAGCTGCAGCAGCCCGTCGAAGCCATGCACATCAGGCATGCTGAGGTCGAGCAGCGCGAGATCGAATGGCTTCGCATCCGCCAGTAGCTCAAATGCCTCGGTGATCGAACGCGCCTCGACAGTGTCGACGTCCGGATAGGCCATTTGCACAGCGCTGTGCAGCGCCTCGCGAAACAGCGGGTGGTCGTCGATGATCAGAAACCGGGCGCGATCGTTGACTGCGGTCATGGCATTCGTTCAGTTCAGGCAGGATAGAATAGCCCAGCGACCATGGCCAGATTATTGGCAAATAGTACATCGCCATCCTGGCCGAAAGGGCGCAGACGGCAATTTCCGGACCACCATGCCTTGCCCGGTCGGCCAAATCGGCCGAATGTGCAGAAATGAGCGACCTCGTCCTTCACAACTACTACCGCTCCTCCACCTCCTACCGGGTGCGGATCGCGCTGGAGATGAAGGGACTGACCTACCAGTACGTGCCGCATCATCTGCGCCACGGCGAGCATCTGGAGCCCGCCTACCTCGCGGTCAATCCGCAAGGGCTGGTGCCGGCGCTGATCCTCGGCGACGGCACGCTGTTGACGCAATCGCTGGCGATCATCGAATTTCTCGACGAGACCAGGCCCGAACCGCCGCTTTTGCCGCAGGACGCACTTGGCCGGGCCCGCGTCAGGATGCTGGCCCAGATGATCGCCTGCGACATCCATCCGGTGAACAATCTACGCGTGCTGACCTCGCTGCGCACCCTGTTCGGCGCCGGCGACGAGGACGTTGCCAACTGGTTCCGGCACTGGGTGAACGAAGGTTTCCAGCCGCTTGAAAAGATTCTGGCTTCCTCGTCCGAAACCGGGACATTCTGCCACGGCGACACGCCGGGGCTGGCTGACATCTGCCTGGTGGCTCAGGTCACCAGCAATGCGCGTTTCGGCGTCGACATGACGCCCTACCCGACGATCACACGAATCCACGCCGCCTGCATGGCGTTGCCGGCCTTCCGAAAGGCCGCACCCGAGAACCAGATCGATGCCGAGTAGAGGCAGGTGGATTAGCATGAGGAATTGCCGATGAAAGCCGTTGTCTTCCAAAAGTTCGGCGAAGCGCCGACGATCCAGACCGTTCCCGATCCGGAGCCGGCACTGGGCGGCGTCGTCATCAAGGTCGAGGCGACCGGTCTCTGCCGCAGCGACTGGCATGGCTGGATGGGCCATGACGACGGCATCCGCCTGCCGCATGTGCCGGGCCACGAGCTTGCCGGCGTCGTGGTGGCTGCCGGCAAGCAGGTGACCCGCTGGAAGGCGGGCGAGCGCGTCACCGTGCCGTTCGCCGTCGGCTGCGGCCGCTGCTTCGAATGCAGCTCCGGCAACCATCAGGTCTGCGAGCATCAGTCCCAGCCCGGCTTCACCGCCTGGGGCTCGTTCGCCGAATATGTCGCCATCGACCATGCCGACACCAATCTGGTCCGCTTGCCGGACGAAATGGAATTCGCCACCGCCGCCAGCCTCGGCTGCCGCTTCGTCACCTCGTTCCGCGCCATTGTCGACCAGGGCCGGGTGACGCCCGGCGAATGGGTGGCCGTGCATGGCTGCGGCGGCGTCGGCCTGTCGGCGATCATGATCGCCAGCGCCATGGGCGCCAACGTGATTGCCATCGACCTTACCGACGAGAAGCTGGACTTCGCCAGTAAGATCGGCGCGGTGGCGACGATCAACGCGTCGAAGACGCCGAATGTGGTCAAGGCGGTGAAGCAGATCACCAATGGCGGCGCGCATATGTCAATGGACGCGCTCGGCCATTCCAGTACCTCATTCAACTCGATCGCGAATCTGCGCCGGCGCGGTCGCCATGTGCAGGTCGGCCTGATGCTCGGCGATCACGCCAGGCCGCAGATCCCGATGGACAAGGTGATTGCCTTCGAACTCGAAATCCGCGGCAGCCACGGCATGCAGGCCCACCGCTACCAGGCGATGATGGAGATGATCCGCACCGGCAAGCTGAAACCCGAGCTTCTGGTCGGCAAGAAGATCAGCCTCGACGAGGCGCCCGCGGCCTTGATGGCGATGGGCGGTTTCGAAGGCATCGGCATTGGCGTGGTGACGAAGTTCTAGCCAAGTCGGCTCTCCCTTCTCCCCTTCTTGTGGGAGAAGGTGGCCGCGAAGCGGTCGGATGAGGGGTGTTCCAACTTGGCACGTGGGCGTTCCGGCCAGCACCCCTCAACCGTCTTGGCGCTGCGCGCCAATCCACCTTCTCCCCCAAGGGGAGAAGGAAGAAGGGCCGGCGCCTACCGCGCATATTTCTTCGCACCGACCACGCAAAGCACGACGGCAGCAGTGACCGCTATCATGGCAGGACTGACCTTTTCGTGCAGCAGCATTGCCGCCAGCCCAAGGCCGAAGAAAGGCTGGAGAAGCTGCAACTGTCCGACCGCAGCGATGCCGCCTTGCGCCAGTCCGCGATACCAGAACACAAAACCGATCAGCATGCTGAACAGCGAGACATAGGCCAGGCCGATCCAGGCGGCCTTGCCGACGCTTTCGAGCGACTGCGGCATGGTGATGAGCGTCAGAGCCAGCATGACCGGCAGCGACAGCACCAGCGCCCACGAGATTACCTGCCAGCCGCCAAGCTTGCGGGACAGCGTGGCTCCTTCCGCATAGCCCAGTCCGCACAGGATGATTGCGGCCAGCATCAGCATGTCGCCAATCGGCGAGGCCGAAACGCCTTGCGTCACCGCAAAACCGGCAACAAGGGCGCTGCCAAGGCACGAAAACAGCCAGAAGGCCGGTTTGGGGCGATCGCCGCCGCGAATGACGCCGAAGATCGCCGTCGCCAGCGGCAACAGGCCGACGAAAATGATGGAATGGGCCGAGGTGATGTGCTTGAGCGCCAACGCGGTCAGCAGCGGAAAGCCGACCACGACGCCGAGCGCCACAATGGCCAGCGACAACAGATCTCGTCGCTCCGGGCGCTTCTGGCGAAAAATGAGCAGAAGCGCGAGGCCGAGTATGCCTGCCGTGGCAGCGCGGGCGACGGTTAGGAAAGCCGGATCGAAATCCATCACCGCCATGCGCGTTGCCGGAAGCGATCCGCTGAAAATCAGAACGCCCACAAATCCGTTGATCCAGCCACCCGCCGTCTTGTCCATCGCATGCTCCTGATGTTCTCGCCCTCTATCGGACCGGACGTATGGCGCTACCAGAGACAATGAGGTACAGTTTGATAAAACTGTCATGGTAGGTTGAGCAGTACGGATGGACGAGCAGGCGACGGCAAGTGAGGGCAGCGTGACGCTTGTCGAAAGTGTCATGTCGACGATCAGGCACAGGATCGCCGCGCGCAGCCTGACACCGGGAACACGACTGCCTTCGATCCGGGCTTTCGCGAGAACCATGCAGGTTTCCAAATCCACCGTGGTCGAAGCCTATGAGCGCCTTGCGGCGGAGGGAATCATCCGCTCGCGTCCAGGTTCGGGTTTTTATGCCGCCGGACCGCTGGCTCCCTTGTCACTGGCCGAGATCGGCCCCAGGCTTGACCGTGCTGTCGATCCGCTCTGGGTTTCGCGCCAGTCGCTGGAAGCCGGCGACGGCGTGCTCAAACCCGGCTGCGGCTGGCTGCCTGCCTCGTGGATGCCGGAGGCTGGATTGCGCCGGGCACTGCGGACAATGGCACGCGGCGATGATGTCACGCTGACGGATTACGGCACCCCGCTCGGGCTGGCGCCGCTGCGTCATCTGCTCGCACGGCGCATGGCAGAGCACGGCATCGAAGCCTCTCCCGACCAGATCATGCTGACGGAATCGGGCACCCAGGCCATCGACCTCCTCTGCCGGTTCCTGCTCGAGCCGGGCGACACGGTGCTGGTGGACGACCCCTGCTATTTCAACTTCCATGCCCTGTTGCGCGCTCACCGGGCCAACGTGGTCGGCGTTCCCTATACGCCGTCGGGGCCGGATATCGAGCTGTTTGCGCAGGCGCTGCTCGAGCACCGGCCGCGCCTCTACATCACTAATTCCGCGCTTCACAATCCAACGGGAGCAATTCTGTCGCCGGTCGTCGCCCATCGATTGCTCAAGCTCGCCGACCAATCGGATCTGACGATCATCGAAGACGATATCTTTGCCGACTTCGAACACACGCCCGCACCCAGGCTGGCGGCGTTCGACGGCCTTGGTCGCGCCGTCCATATCGGCAGCTTCTCCAAGACGCTTTCGGCGTCGGTGCGCTGCGGCTTCATCGCGGCTCCGCGCGACTGGATGGAAGGGCTGACCGACCTGAAGATCGCCACGTCCTTCGGCGGCGGACGGCTTGCCTCCGAACTGGTGCTGACGCTGCTGAAGGACGGCAGCTATCGCAAGCACGTGGATTTGCTGCGCACGCGGCTTTCACGCGCCATGGCTGAGACAAGCACCCGCCTGAAGGCAATCGGCATCACGCCGTGGATCGACCAGCCGGCCGGCATGTTTTTGTGGTGCAGCCTGCCGGAAGACGTGGATGCAGCTGAAATGGCCCGCCGCGCCTTGTCGGCCAATGTCGTTCTGGCGCCCGGCAATGCGTTCAGCCTGTCCCAAACTGCCAGCCGTTTCCTGCGCTTCAACGTCGCGCAGTCGGCAGACGAGAGAATTTTCAGGACGCTCGAAGTGGCGATGTCGCGTTGATTTTCGCTGTCACGAAAAATGCAGCGCTTCGCCCCTCACGCCCCTGCCCGCCTGCGCCGCCGCTCATAGAGCATAACCAGCGTTTCGGCGGTCAGCGCCGGCTTCTGCTCACCTTCGATCTCAACGATGTTGGCGGCCTTCATCAGATATTGGCCGGGGCCTTTGTCCTCCATGGACAAAAGCGTGATGCGCAGCCTGATGCGTGCGCCGGCCCTGACCGGCGCCAGGAACCGCACCTTGTCAAAACCATAGTTGAAGACGGCTTGCGTGTTTTCGGGCACGATGCCCATATCGAGCGCCAGCGCGCCGATGATCGACAGCGTTAGATAGCCATGCGCGATGGTGGCGCGAAACGGGCTCTGCCGCTTCGCCCGCTCTGGATCGACATGGATCCATTGGCGGTCGCCCGTGCATTCGGCGAACTGGTCGATGCGGCTCTGGTCGACCGTCGTCCAGTCCGACACGCCAAGCTCCTGCCCTGTCATCGTCCTGAGCTGTTCGTAGGTCGGCGGCGTCCTCAGCCGTGTTTGCGTCATTCCTGCTTTCCCGATCGCTTGCCCTGCCTCCGGACCACGAACCGGCCGCCTCTGTCAATTCGCTCCGCGCCTTCCGCTGCGGTATCCCAAACCGGATCGCGTCGGTGCCGGTGTCCAGCGCCGGAAACAGGTTCATCCGGGCAAGAGGACACTTGTGCGCCCCGCCGGGGCCAAGGACCAACAATACGGCTTTCAGGAGCCGGACATGACGGGAGAAAAATCCGCCTGCTTTGGTGTGGGAACAGCTTACTTCTTATCGTAGCTGCTGCGGATTTCCGCCATCGCCTCCTTGATGCGGTCGCGCAGGATCTCGACCGATTCGGTGCCGGATTTCCTGGTCAGTTCGGCCACCTCGCCGGCATTCTTCAATGCAGTCTCGAAGGATTTCCTGGCGAACGCGGCTTGCTTGGCCATCAACTCCCGAGGATCGCCCGGCGCCCTGTAGCTCTGCGCCATGTCGGCGATCTCGTGCAGTGTGTCCTGCAGCATCTCGCGCTGTCTGGAGAGCAGCGACGACGCTCCGGCGGCACTCGCCCTGGCTGATTTTTCCAGTGCCTCAAGGTTCTTGCGATGATGGTTGAGGATCGCCTCGACATCGACGTTCGGCAGCTTCAGGTCGCGGCCGAACCTGCCGAATATGTCCATGAAGGTGTCGGATTCCGGTCGCTTTGCCATGCTGGTTTCTCCCCTGTTGCTGCGAATGCGGCACCTGAAGGGAAGAATAGGGTACTGGAGCTTCGCGGTCCATTCGGAGGCGCAATAGTTGCGGCTCAGCCGACGATGAACAGCCGTTCCAGCGTATGGAGCACGATGCCGGCAAGGCCGCCGATGACCATGCCGTTGAAGCGGATATATTGCAGATCCCTGCCGATGTTCATCTCGATCAGCCTGGTGAGCTGGGCAAGGTCCCAGCGCTTGACCTGATCGGCGATGAATTTCGAGACGCCGCTCTTCTGGCTTTCGACGAAGGAAGACAGCGCCACGACGAACCCCTGGTTCATGTCGGCCCTGATCTGCGCGTCGCCGGCAAGATGGCGACCAACCTCGACGAACATGTTGGCGAGGTGGGCGCGAATCTTCGAATTCGGCGCCTTGGCGTCCTGCTCGATAACCACACTGAGGCTTTCCCACATATCGCCGGCCAGCGCCTTCAGCTCCGGCCGGGCGAGGAAATCGCGCTTCAGTTTCTCGGCGCGCTTGGCGTATTGCTTGGACGTCCTCAGCCGCTCGACGAAGGTCAGGACAAAACGGTCGAACTCGGCGCGCATCGGGTGATCGGGATCGGCCCTCACCTCGTCGAGCAGCGAACCGGCGGAGGCGACGATCTTCTTCAGCAGATAGGCGTCGGCGCGAAACAGATTGAACAGCGACGGCAGTTCCTCGCGGATCTTCTCGCGCATCGTTGCCAGCGCCTGCTCGTCGCTCAGGAAGCGGCCAACGACCTTGGTGAATTCGTCGAACAGTCTTTGGTGGCGGCGATCATCGGTCAGAGCCGACAGCAACTCGGCGGCGAGCGGCGCCAGCGGCACCTTTTCGATCTGCTCCAGCATGCGGCTGGTGACGAAGCCGCGCAGGCCGGATTGCTCGACCGCCGCCAGTGTCTGCGGCACCAGCCGGCCGACGAAATGCGACAGATCGGCGGCGCGGTTCTGGTCGGCCAGCCAGTCGGCGACGAGCGCGGAAAAGTCGACCTCGGCAAGCTTTTCGCGCACCGGCTCGGGCGCCAGGAAATTGACCTCGATGAAGCGGCCGAGATTGTCGGCGATGCGGTTCTGGTTCTCCGGGATGATCGCGGTGTGCGGGATCGGCAGGCCGAGCGGCCGTCTGAACAGCGCCACCACCGCATACCAGTCGGCCAGCCCGCCGATCGTCGCCGCCTCGGCGAAAGCGGCGACGAAGCCCAGCCAGGCAAAACGGCCCTCGAACGACTTGGCCACCGCAAAGATGAGGACGCATAGCGCGAGCGCTGCGGTGGCGACGAACTTGGTGCGCCGAAGCGCCGAAAGCTTGGCCTCCGCGTCGGCATCGAACCGGGCGGATGCCAAAGCCGGTGCTGATTGTGACATGGATGAACTGCTCCTGGTCGATCTCGCGGACTTAACTTAGTAATCCGCCCACCCGAATGCGCGCCATATTGGGATTATGGTTTGCACGACCGCCCACACAAACTTGACAAGAATGTTCATCTATCGTGCGGTGCTTGTCTGGAATTATTCCAAGGTATAGGCCATATTGGGCCTGAGCTACTGCTTCGTGAGGACAAAATGCGGTTGACACGCCAGACCAACTACGCCATGCGCATTCTGATGTATTGCGCTGCAAATACCGACCGGCTGAGCCGCATCCCAGAGATCGCTGCCGCCTACTCGGTGTCCGAACTCTTCCTTTTCAAGATCCTGCAGCCTTTGGTCGAGCATGGTCTGGTCGAGACGGTCCGCGGCAGGAATGGCGGTGTCAGGCTCGGCCGCCCGGCCGAATCGATCACACTGTTCGACGTCGTGCGCGTGACCGAAGAGAGCTTCGCCATGGCTGAATGCTTCGAGAACGACGCCGCCGAATGTCCGCTGGTCGACAGTTGCGCACTGAATTCAGCGCTGCGCGAGGCGCTCAACGCCTTCTTCGCCGTGCTCGAGCGCTATACGATCGCCGACATGGTGGCGGCGCGCCCGAATGTGCGGCACCTGCTCGGCATCGACATGCTGGTGCAACGAGCGCCGGCCGCCTGATCCGGGTCGCATCGCGGTTTGGCTAGGTCTGTTGAGATTCAGGTCAGGCCGAGCCGAAAATGGTGGGTTCCGAGAACCGGAACGGAGCGTACGTTTGGGTACGTGAGTACCGGAAGCGCAGGAAACCGCCATTTGCAGGCCGGCATCACCTGAATATCAATAGACCGACTGCGGTAGCACGAACGGCATGTCTCCGGCCGGCAGCACGCCGACCCTCAGCCGGCAATCGAACACTTTTTCGATCAGATCGTCGCTCAGCACGTCCTGCGGTGAGCCGGTGGCGGCAAGCCTGCCGCGATGCATGACGAAAATCCGGTCGGCATACATGGCCGTCAAATTGAGGTCGTGCAGGATGGCGACCACGCCGCCGCCCCTTGTGGCGAATTCGCGGGCGATATTCATGATGATCAATTGGTGCTTGATGTCGAGGCTGGAAACCGGCTCGTCGAGGAAGAGATAGCGCGGTTTGCCGTCGAGGACCGGCGCCCAGACCTGGCAGAGCACACGGGCCAACTGCACGCGTTGCTGCTCGCCGCCCGAAAGCTCCTGGTACAACCGGCCGGCAAAGCCGTCGAGATCGACGCGCGCCAGCGCCCGTTCGGGCAGGCGCTCGTCCTCGCCGGGCAGCGCGCCCGAGCGCCCGCCGAGCAGGCCGAGCCTGACGATCTCGCGCACAGTGAACGGAAAGGACAGCGTCGTCGCCTGAGGCAGCACGGCGCGCATCGTCGCTGCCTCGACCGGCTTCATCACCGACAGGTCGCGGCCGTTGATGGTGACCTCTCCCGAATAGGCAAGATCGCCGGACAATGCCCTCAATAAGGTCGTCTTGCCGGAACCATTGGGACCGACGATGGCCGCGATTTCGCCGGGCCGCATGTCGAAATCGACATTGGCGACGATCCGCTTGCCGCCGATCGCCACCGAGACATCCCGTGCTTCGATCATGCAAACCCCTCTCGACAGACCGCTTCGAAATTCGCTCTGGGGAGTCATATGGTGGTGCGGTCTCTCACAGGTCGACGACCCCACGCTTACGCAGCAGGATCCAGAGGAAGAACGGAGCGCCGGCGATCGCGGTGACGATGCCGATCGGCAGCTCGGCCGGCGCCACGATGGTGCGGGCGACGGCGTCGGCCAGAAGCAGCAGGCAAGCGCCGAGCAGGGCCGACGCTGGCAGCAAATAACGATTGTCCGGGCCGATAA
Organism: Mesorhizobium sp. BHscii; assembly: GCF_053848065.1. Lineage (NCBI taxonomy): Bacteria > Pseudomonadati > Pseudomonadota > Alphaproteobacteria > Hyphomicrobiales > Phyllobacteriaceae > Mesorhizobium > Mesorhizobium sp. BHscii. The sequence continues at coordinate 40,195 of NZ_JBSPKW010000012.1, forward strand.
ACAGGCGCAGCAAATGCGGCACGACGATGCCGACAAATCCGATGCCGCCGCTGACGGCCACAGATGCCCCAACTGCCGCCGAAACGCCGATGATGGCGGTGTATTTCAGCCGCTGCACCGGGATGCCGAGATGGCCGGCGGTGGCTTCGCCCAGCGCCAGCGCGTTGAGGCCGCGCGCCAGAAACGGCATCGCCGCCAGCGCCAGCACTATGATCGGTCCGACGGAGCCGATCTTCTGCCAGGTCGCGCCGGCGAGCGAGCCAAGCTGCCAGAAGGTCAAGTCGCGCAACTGCCGGTCGTCGGCCATGAAGATCAGGATACCGGTCAGCGCCATGGCAAGGGCCGCCAGCGCAATGCCGGCGAGCAGCATGGTGGCGACCGAGGTTTGGCCGTGCCGGGTGGCGACCTGATAAAGCACCAATGTCGTCGCCAGCCCGCCGCAGAACGCCGCCAGCGGCAGAGCGAGTGTGCCCAGCTCCGAGGTTATCGGTGCCAGCGCCGTGGCGCCAAGCACGATGACGGCCACCGCGCCGAGGCTCGATCCAGCCGAAACGCCGATGAGACCGGGGTCTGCCAGCGGATTGCGGAACAGCCCTTGCATGACCGCGCCGGAGACGGCAAGTGCGGCGCCGATCAGCACACCGAGGATGACGCGCGGCAGGCGGATGTCGTAGACGATCAGGCGGTCGCGGGCGCTCAGCGCCGCATTGCCGGGTGCTGCACCCAATAGCCAGTCGCCGACGACGCTGACGGCCGAGGCATCGGATGCGCCTGAGGTCAGCGACAGCAGCACGGCAATGGCAAGCCCCAGGCACAAAAGCAGGATGACGATGCGCGCGCGCCCCGAACGGTCGCCGTCGGATGCTGTCGCCATAGTGCCCGCACCAGCGATCGATTGATCCACCATTGGGTGCCCGCTCAGTCCGCGGCCTGCCCGCCATAAAGCGAGGCGGCAAGGTCATGGATGACGTCGGCCGTGCGCGGCCCGAAGCCGAGCAGATAGCCGCCATCCATGCGGACCACCTTGCGCGCGGCACCCGCCGGTGTCGACAGGATGGACGGGTTCACGAACAATTCGTCATCCGATGCGGCAGGACCGGCATTGTTCATCATCAGGATCACGTCGGGCCTGGCGGTGATAACAGCCTCGTCGGACAATTGCTTGTAGCCGGAGAAGCCGTCAACCGCGTTGACACCGCCGGAAAGCCTGATAATGCCGTCGGCGGCAGTGTCGCTGCCGGAAGCGAGGATCTTGCCGCCCTGCATCGACAGCACGAACAGGACGCGCTTGCGGTCGTTGATCGAAGCGGTCTGCTCTTCGGCGGCCTTCAACTTGGCATCGATCTCGGCTGCCAGCGCATCGGCCTTGGCGTCCACGCCAAGCGCCTTACCGACGATGCGGATCTTTTCGAGAATGCCTTCATGGTCGTAGCGCTCGGGCACCTCGATGAACGGAATGCTCGTTTTCTTCAGCACGTCGACGGCTTGCTTAGGCCCACTGCCGTGCAGCGCCAGGATGCCCGACGGATTGACCGACAGAACACCTTCCGGCGACAGTTGGCGCATGTAACCGACGTCAGGCAGCTTGAGCGCCGCCTCGGGATAACGGCTGGTCGAATCGCGAGCGACCAGCCGATCCTGTTCGCCGAGCGCAAAGACGATCTCGGTAATCGAACCGCCGATTGCCGCTATCCTCGACGGGTCCGCGAAGACCTCCGTGCCTTCGGCGGCACGGGCCGGCAGCAATGCGGCAAAGGCCAGGGAAAGGCCGATCGTGGCCCCAAGCGCCATTCTGAAAACACCCGCCGGTTTAAGCAAAGGACCCATTTTCGTTGTCCTCAGGCTGCGGTCGGGCTTGGAATGCGCGGCAGGTTCTCTGCCAGAAACCGCCAGTCCTCGCGCTCGCTTTCACCTTCATGGCGTTTGCCGAAGAACTGGATGATCATCTTGCCGTCGGCGCCATAGGCTTCGAGAGACGTGACATGGCCGTCCTTGGTCGGCTTGCGCACGGCCCAGACCTCTTGGATGTGATCGGTTCGCAGATGCAGGTGAAAGGTTTCGTCCAGCACGTTGATCCAAGGCCCCATCGGCTTGATCGACTTGATCGGGCCCGAATGGATCTGGATGCAGCCGCGATTGCCGACAAAGCACATGATCGGCATTTCGCCCTCGGCGGCATGATGGAACATGGCGCTGACGGCATCGTTGTCCAACAGCCAGGCGTAATCCTGGCCGACCATGCGCATCGCCTGGCGGCGGTCGAGCTTCAGCGTCTTCAGCATGCCGAAGAACTGATGCACGTCCGTCAGGCGGCTCCAGCGGTCGCGCAGATCGTCGACATCAGCGGAAGCGTCGGAAGGCCCGGTCTCGCTCTCGAGCCCGCCTTCTGAAATCGCAACCCCTTCTGAAATCGCGACCCCCTCTGAAATCGCAACCATTGACTCCTGGTTCGGCGATTCGAGTTCGGCCACCAGCTTCTGATAGGCATAGAGGTTGGACGCGGGCCGCAGATGCACCTTGTGCACCGCCTCGCCTGCCGCATCGAAGAACTGCAGGCTGCGCCTGATATCGCCGCCGTCGCGTTTTTCGACGGCAAAGCCGTGCGCCCAGACTTTCGGGAAGATGCGCAGATCGATATTTTCGCCAAGCACCATGGCATTGTGGTTGCCGGTAACGACCTTGTCGTAGACGCCGATCTTCTCGTGCACCGCGCTTTCGTTACGGGTCAGCGCCATAACCTCGCCGACGGCTTCGAGGCCGGTCAGAAGGTCGTTGACGCGCGGCTCGACGCGGACGACTCCGTCGCCGCAATGCGCAGCGACCAGCTCGGCTTCCGAAATGCCAAGCTGGGCGGCGAGATCACGCTCGCGCGTCTTCGGATTGTCTGCCCGCGCCCGCCGGATCTCGTGCGGAGCGGGTTTTACGCGCTGGTCCATGTCTTAAACACCTGCTTGTCTTAACACTTACTCGCCTTACAGCCACTCGCTTGCAGCTACTTGTTGAGGATCAGCTTGCCCTGGCGGGTAATCTTCAACCGATAGAGCGCACCATGGTGCTCGATGCCGATCTCATGCTCGCCCTGGAACAGTGTGTTGCTGGACAGGGTCCTCACGGTCAACGGGACCCGATCGAAACGAGCCGAATTGTCGTCGGAACGGCGGACGCGATAGCGAAAGTCATTGGGATTGTGCGTGTTCATCTGGTTCGATCCCTTTCCTGGGCCGGGCTTGGTCGGCTGGCCCGACGCTTGCGTGAAATGCCGATTCATTTCTTGACTTGAATAATCATGTTTATTAGTCAGTGCAATACCGGACTAAGTTAGTCAAGATTTAAGACGCCGGACACGATGAAAAATGCCAGCAAGCGCCACGCCAGCCAGCATCGAATCTGGAATTTTGGAGTTGGGGCATGGGGTTGGCGAATTGGGGACGGCTGGGTCTGGCGAATGGCAGCCCAGGTAGGGCGCATCGAAGTCCGGCGCATCGATCAATGGCAAAGGGCATGGCGGCATTGCTGGCGGGTGCTGCGGCGATCGCTCTGCTCACGCCATCGGCAAACGCTCAACAGGCCGCCCAGCCGACAGCAGACCAGCAGCAGGCCGAACAAGCGCAGATGCCTGAAGAGGCTGCCCCGGCAGGCGCAACGCTGCTCGACCAGATCCTGGTCATCAGCCGCACCGGCGAGACGGCGATCGATTCCCTGGCTTCGGTCAGCCATGTCGATCAGGAGCAATTGGAACGCCGCATGGCGACTACGCCAAACGAAATGCTGTTGGGTGTGCCGGGTGTAGCGGTCCAGGCAGACGCAAGGCGCGTCAGCTCCAGCATCAATATCCGTGGCTTGCAGGATTTCGGCCGCGTCGCGGTGATCGTCGACGGTGCGCGGCAAAATTTCCAGCGCTCCGACCACGGCACGCAATCGACCTTCTACATCGACCCCGAGCTCATCAAATCCGTCGACGTGATCCGCGGTCCGGTCGCCAACACCTACGGCTCGGGCGCCATCGGCGGCGTCGCCTTGTTTGAGACCAAGGACGCGGAAGACTATCTTCGCGACGGCGAGACATGGGCCGCGTCCGCGACCGGGCGCTACGAGAGCAACGGCGAAGGCTGGACGACCAGCGCCGCCGGCGCCTACCGTTTCAACGAAAACTGGGATGTCCTCGGCAACATCGTCTATCGCGACTATGACGACTACAAGGATGGCGGCGGCGATACGGTGAACGGCACCGGCTTCGACGTTTTAAGCGGTCTTCTCAAGACGACCATCCGCCCTAGTGAAAACAGCGAACTAAAACTGGGCTGGAATGGCACGAGCGACGGCTGGAACGAGGTCAGCGGCGGCACGCCGGTGAATGACGTCGACCTGGAGGCGAATACTTTCACGGCGCGCTACAACATCACCGATGAGGACAAGAGCTGGCTCGATCTTCACGTCAACGCTTCCTACAACAGGACCAATTTGGAGATGACGAGCCTTGTTCCGCAAAACCGGTTTGATCCGGTCACCGGTCTTCCCATCGTCCTGCCGGTGGGTTCGATGTCGACCTTCGATATCGGCACTTCGGGTATCGACATCTGGAACACCTCGCGTTTCGAGACCGCCGGCATTGCGCACGAGCTGACCTACGGTGGCGACTGGGTTGGCGACGACGTCGAGACGGGTGGCGCCGCAGGCGGCGCCAGTTTCTACACCCCTTCGGGCAAGCGAAACGTTTCCGGCGCCTACATCCAGGACAAGCTCACCTGGGACTGGCTCGAAGTCATCGCCGGGCTGCGTTACGACAGCTACAAGCTCGAAAGCGATGTCGGCGAAACTTCCGGCGACCGGCTGTCGCCGCGCATCACCGTCGGCGTCTCGCCGTTCGAAACCGCCAGCCTTTCGGGGCTGCAATTTTACGGCACCTATGCGGAGGGATATCGCTCTCCGTCGCTGTCGGAAACCCTCATCAGTGGCAATCATCCGGCAGGCGTCAGCTTTCCGTTTCTCCCCAATCCCGATCTGAAACCTGAAATCGGCAAGACCGTCGAATTCGGTGTCAACCACAAGCTGGACGACATCCTCGAAGCCGGCGACGCGTTTCGTTTCAAGGCGGCCTACTTCAACAACGATGTCGAAGACTACATCGACGGCGTCACCCTGTCGGCATTCGACCCGACCAGCGGCTGCCCATTCGGCCCCGGCATCCCGATCTGCTTCCAGTACCAGAACTTTGCAGAAGCCAAGATTCGCGGCTTTGAAATGGAAGGCGTGTATGACGCCAGCTGGGGTTTCGCCGGGCTTTCGGCGTCGATCATCGATGGCCACACCATCTCTTATGACGGCGAGCGGGCAGACCTCGTCACCGTGCCGTCTTCCCAAGTCACGGCGCAGCTCGGCTTCCGCTTTCTGGAGGACAAGCTAACCGTCGGCGGCGAGGTGCAGTACAATGGCAAGCCGAAGGGCAACCCAGTGGCCAAGGACTACACGCTGGTCAATGCCTTCGCCAGCTACCAGGCGACCGACAATTTCAAGGTCGACTTCCGCGCCGACAATTTGTTCGACGTCAAATACACCAACCCGTTGAATGCATCGGCCACGAGTGTAATTTACGAGCCCGGCGTCACGCTCAAGCTGGCGGCGACAATGCGATTTGGAGGCTGACGACAATGATAAGCTTGACGGCATCGCTTCGCCTGCTGACCTCGGTGCTGGCGATGCCGCTTGTGATGGGTCCGGCGTGGGCGCAAGAGTCCGCGCCGGTCCCTGCTCTCACGCTTGAGCTCAATGGTGCGCAGGCCTCCGAAAAGGGCTGCCGTTTGACGTTCGTGGTCAACAACACTCTCGGCGCCGACCTCTCGAAAGCAGCGTTCGAGATCGCGCTGTTCAACGAGGCCGGCGTCGTCGACCGGCTGACCGTGCTCGACTTCAAGGACCTGCCGGCGGGCAAGACCAAGGTGACGCGTTTCGATCTTGCCGGCGCCGATTGCGCCAAGGTCAGCCGTGTGCTGATCAACAGCTCGACCGAATGTGCGGGCACCGGCATCGAGCCGGGCGCTTGCATGCGTGGACTGAAGACCGAAACCAAGACCGGTATCGCCTTCGGGGTCTGAGAAGACAGTGGGACTGGAGCCCGCACTCGCTCGAAACCCGTCGCATGGTCTCAGGCCGGCTCCGTTCTGTGGCCGCTAGATGCCAACGATCTTGATTTGACAAGTCCGCGCCGGTCGCGGCAGGTCTCGTCGCGAGCCATGCAGGAAATCAGTCCCCTCCCCGACGCCAATGGCGAACTGGCGATTGCGCCGACCGAACCGCTTGCGCCGGTTCGGCCGGCAGCCATGAGCCGCAAATGGACGGCGGCGATCATCGCCTCCTGCCTGTTTCATGCCGCGGTGGCGGCCGCTTTTCTCATCACACCTGCCGGCACATTCGATTCGAAGGACGCAATCCAGTTGGAAGGCACCGATCAAACCGGCGCCAACGTAGTCGGCAGCGCCTTGGGTGGTCAGGTTCCGGGCGCGATGAACGTTACCTTGGTGCCCGACCCGCAGCCGGCCAAACCTGAGGTCAAGCCCGAGCCGCCTGTCGACCGGCCCGCCAGGGAAATGGCCGCGCAGCCCCACGCCCCCTTGCCGCAAATTGTCGAACAACCCACCGCCGCGCCAGACACACCGATGGACGACACCCCACGCCTGGACGAACCGGGCGTGGCTCCGAAGGTTGAAACGCCGGCAGAGCCGGCTGCTCCGGCCGATAGCACCGAGGCGCCTCCTACCGATGTCGGACAACCGCCGATCCCGACCGCAAGGCCAAGCGCGACAGCAGGTCTTGGCGGAGCGGGCGAAACGAACGATGCCCGCGGCGCGGCGGATAGCGAGGAACGCGACGCGGTGACTTCCAGCACGGGCAAAAAGCAGGCAGTGGCAGGCAATGCGATAGAATCCCGCTACAGCGGTGAAGTCCAGAAGAAGCTTGCCCGCGCCAACCGTCGTGTTTCGAAATCGATACAAGCAAGCGCTCGCAACAACGCCAGGGTCGTATTCGTCGTCATGGCCGACGGCAGCATCAGCGACATACAGCTTGCCGAAAGCTCAGGTTCTGCGGAACTTGATCAATTCGCTTTGACGCTAGTGCGCAAGCAAGCACCGTTCCCTCCCATTCCAACCGAAACTGGCAAGTCAAGTTGGGTATTTAAAGCGCGGATCGGTCCATTTTAACAGCCTGCGCCTCAGCGCTTCAGGCAATCCAACAAGCATCATAATCGCAATCCCGAAAGGAACCACCAATGTACATCGCCATGAACCGCTTCAAGATACAAAACGGCTCTGAGGACGCTTTTGAGGACGTCTGGAAAAACCGTGATTCGAGCCTTTCGGAGATGAAAGGTTTCAAGGAATTTCATCTGCTGCGCGGTCCGGTCAACGAGGCCGAAGGCTACACGCTGTTTGCCTCGCACACCGTGTGGGCGAGCCATGAGGATTTCGTCGCCTGGACCAAATCCGAGAATTTTCGCGCCGCGCACCGCAACGCCGGCTCCAGCAAGGTGCACTATCTCGGTCATCCGCAGTTCGAGGGCTTTTCGGTCGTCGAGGGCGCGTGAGGTGACCTCGCCTAACAGATAGAAGCAGCCGCCTTAAGCCGCGGCCAGCAGGCTGGCATTGCCACCAGCAGCCGTAGTGTCGACGCAGACGGCGCGCTCATGCGCATAGGCCGCCGGGTTGAGCACTTCGCTGACCAGCGGCACGATCGGGCCGGCGCGGTCGGCGATCACCTTGCGCACGATGCGCGCGGCCTCCGGCGTGCCGGAAAAGGCGACGAGGTCGACACGCAGCGCGCGTGCCTCGACCGGGTCGGGCCGACCGTCGATGGCCGCCAGCGGCAGGCCCTTGCCGGTCAGTGACAACAGGGCCGCCGGCGCATCGGGCGCGACGGCCAGCACCGCATTGCCGGCCGCCAGCGCCTGGATGGTCTGGGCAAGCAGCGTGTCGGCATCCGGTCCGAGGCAGAGCACGCGGCCGCGCGGCGACAGCGACAACGTGTTGGCCTCGCCGGTCGGGCCGGGCAAATCGACCTGGCCGAAATCGATGCCGGCGGCGGCACCGATGGCCGCCGCACCTTTGCCGCGCAAATGTTTCCTCAGCACCGCAATGCGGTCCGCCCGCGTCGACCAGCCGCCCAGCGTCCGGTCGGGCAGATTGTCGGCGAGTTCGGTCGCCGTCACCTTGCGGCCGTCAAGAATAGGCGTGCCCGCCTCCGGCCCCTTGCGGAACCGCCTGAGATAGTGCGGTCCGCCGGCCTTCGGCCCAGTGCCGGAAAGCCCTTCGCCGCCGAACGGCTGCGAGCCGACCACGGCGCCGATCTGGTTGCGGTTAACATAGATGTTGCCGGCATGGATGCCGTCGACGAAATGCTGGGCGCGGCCTTCGATGCGGGTGTGCAGGCCGAAAGTCAGACCATAACCCTTGCGGTTGATCGCGGCGATGACCCCGTCGATATCGTCGGCGTCGAAAGTGGCGACGTGCAGCACCGGTCCGAACACCTCGCGCTCGATGTCCTCGATGCCCTTGACCCGAAAGACATGCGGTGCGACGAAGCGGCCATCCTTCGGCGCTTCGAGCTTGGCGATCAGCCGGCCCTGCAGGCCCATGTCAGTGCAATAGTCGCGGATCGATTTTTGTGCCTCCTCGTCGATGACCGGGCCGACATCGGTCGAAATCCGCCAGGGATCGCCGAGGCTGAGCGTTTCCATCGCGCCCTTCAGCATTTCCAGCATCTTCTTCTCGACGTCCTTCTGCACATAGAGCACGCGCAGCGCCGAGCAGCGCTGGCCGGCACTCTGGAAGGCCGAGGCAAGGATGTCGCGTACTGCTTGTTCGGGAAGCGCGGTGGAATCGACGATCATGGCATTCAACCCGCCGGTCTCGGCGATCAGCATGGCGTCGGGCGCGGCGGTCTCGGCCAACTGCTTTTCGATCAGCTTGGCGACCTCGGTCGAGCCGGTGAAGCAGACGCCGGCAATGCGCGGATCTGATGTCAGTGGGCCGCCGACCGAGGGGCCATCGCCGGGCAGAAGCTGGATGACGTCTTCCGGCACGCCGGCTTCGCGCAGCAATTCGACGGCGCGGAAGGCGATCAGCGGCGTCTGCTCGGCCGGCTTGGCGATGACCGAATTGCCGGTGACGAGAGCTGCCGCAATCTGGCCGGTGAAGATGGCGAGCGGAAAATTCCATGGCGAGATACACGCGATCACACCGCGCGCCTCGGTTCCAGGTTCGGCATTGGCCGCCTCGGTTGCGTAATAGCGCAGGAAATCGACCGCCTCGCGCACTTCGGCGACGCCGTCGGCCAGTGATTTGCCGGCCTCGCGGGCGGCGAGCGCGAAGAATTCGACGGCATTGGCCTCATAGAGGTCGGCGGCGCGGTTGAGGATGGTGGCGCGCTCGGCGACGGCGCGCCTCGCCCATGCCGGCTGCGCCTCCACCGCGATGCGCACGGCGGTCGCGACCTGCTTGGCGGTGGCCTCGCTGACCCTACCGACCACTTCGTCCGGCTTTGCCGGATTGACCACCGGACGCTGCTTGCCGTAGCCGGCGGCCCGGGTGATCGGTTTGGCGTGCCAGCGGTCCGGCCCGGCAAACTCGGCCTTCGCCTTGTCGATCGCGGCCAGCGTCACCGGATCGGTGATGTCGAACCCCTTCGAATTGCGGCGGCCAGCACCGAAGATGGCCGACGGGCTGGGGATCGCCGGATTGGTGGCCGGACCCTGTTTCTCGACGGTTTCGAGTGGGTCTCGAGCGATATCCTCCGGCTCGACCTCCTCATCGGTGAGCTGGTGGACGAAGGAGGAGTTTGCGCCATTTTCGAGCAGCCGGCGGACCAGATAGGCAAGCAGGTCGGAATGCGCGCCGACCGGCGCATAGATGCGGCAGCGCGTACCCTCGGCCCGCCGCACCGTCTCATGTAACGCCTCGCCCATGCCGTGCAGGCGCTGGAACTCGAATGAGTCACGATCCCCAGCCATCGACAGGATGGCGGCGACGGTGTGGGCGTTGTGGGTGGCGAATTGCGGATAGATGCGGTCGGTCATCGACAGCAGCTTCTTCGCGCAGGCGAGGTAGGACACGTCGGTGTTGGCCTTGCGGGTGAAGACCGGATATCCGTCGAGCCCGAGCGTCTGCGCCCGCTTGATCTCGGTGTCCCAATAGGCGCCCTTGACCAGCCGCACCATGATGGTGCGGTCGTACTTCTTCGCCAGCGCATAGAGCCAATCGATGACGAAGGCGGCGCGCGGACCATAGGCCTGGACGACGACGCCAAAACCGTTCCAGCCGGCAAGCTCCGGCTCGGCCAGCACCCGCTCGATGATTTCGAGCGACAGGTCGAGGCGGTCGGCCTCCTCGGCGTCGATGTTGAGGCCCATGCGCGAATGGCGCGCCGCCAGCGCCAGCGACAAAAGCCGCTCGGCCATCACAGGCAGCATCTTTTCCTTTTGCGTCACTTCATAGCGCGGGTGCAGCGCCGAGAGCTTGACCGAGATGCCGTGATTCTGGCGGATGTCGGGACCATTGGCGCCGGCATCGAGCGAGGAGATGGCGTCGGCATAGGCCTTGAGATAGCGCAACGCGTCCGCCTCGGTGCGAGCCGCTTCGCCCAGCATATCGAAGGAATAGAAATAGCCTTTCTGGGTCATCGGCCGGCCGCGCTTGACGGCCTCGGCAATCGTGCGGCCGAGCACGAACTGCTCGCCCATCTCGCGCATGGCGGCGGCGACCGCCTTGCGGATGACCGGCTCGCCCAGCCGGCGCACCATGGCGCGCAGCGTGCCTTCGATGCCGCCCTCGCCCTCGTCGAGCACCCGGCCGGTCAGCATCAGCGCCCAGGTCGACGCATTGACGAAGATCGAGCTCGAGCCCCCTGAATGCGCTGACCAGTCGTGCGGCGCGATCTTGTCGGCGATGAGGTCGTCCATCGTTTCGGTGTCGGGCACCCGCAGCAGCGCTTCGGCCAGGCACATCAGCGCGACGCCCTCCTTGGTGGAAAGGCCATAGGCGGACAGAAAGACTTCCATCAGCCGCGGATCGGACGAGCCGCGCACCGCCCGCACCAGGTCGGCGGCGCGGGCCGAGATTGCCTTCCGCTCTTTCGTCGAAAGCCCTGTCGCCTCGGCCAGCCGCTTCACGGCCTCGTCTTCATCGGGCAAGTAATTGGCACGGATCTGCTGGCGGATGGCATCGAGCGCTGGCATGACGGTCCTATAGAGCAAGCATCAGGGAGCGGTCCGGCGGTCACCGGACCGAATGGCGCAAGCTAACACAAAGCTTGGTTTCGATCGGTCCAAAGAAATCGACAGGAGAGGCCGATTGGATTATCGTGTGGCCTGATTTTCTCCAATTTGACCACAAAATCGATGACAGAAGACCAATTAGACCGCATCGACAGGAACATCCTGTCGGCGCTGGGCAGCAATGGCCGGCTTTCCATGTCGGAACTCGCGGCCAAGGTCGGCCTGTCGAAGACGCCGGTGCAGGCACGGGTCAAGCGGCTGGAGAAGGACGGCATCATCCGCGGCTACCAGGCGATCATCGACCGTGAGCGAATGGGCGAAGGCCATGTCGCCTTCGTCCAGGTGAAATTGTCCGACACCCGCTCGGCCGCGCTCGACGCCTTCAACCGCGCCGTGCAGGCGGTGCCGGAGATCGAGCAATGCCACATGATGGCATCGAGCTTCGATTACCTCCTGAAAGTCCGCACCACCGACATCGCCGCCTATCGCCGCGTGCTCGGCGAGCGCATCTCCGCCCTGCCCCACGTCGCCCAGACTTCGACCTTTGTGGCGATGGAGACTGTCAAGGATCGGTAGTAGAGCGCTGCTGCGGTGAACGTCGGCGGGACAGCGCCCCCTTTGTCCTGCCGGACATCTCCCAGAACGACGGCTTCGGCGACAGCGCCCTTTTCTTCAATGTTGAAAATTGGCGAAAGCCGAGGGGACAGCCAATCTCCCCCTCGTGGGGGACGTCGGCAGGACAGAGGGGGCGCGAAGGATCGCTACCGAGCGGCCTTATTCCGAGTCCTTCACTCCGCCAATGTCTTCAAAAACGCCACCAGCGCGGCGCGCTCGCGGTCCGAAAGCTGCAGCGGATGGATCTCGGATATGCCCTCGACACTCGCCGGCGCCGTCGAATAATGCGCCACCACTTCTTCGAGCGACGAGAACTGCCCGGCATGCATGTAGGGCGGACGGGTGGCGGCACCGCGCAGCGACGGCGTCTTGTAGGCGCGGGCGAGTTCCGGTCCGGCCTTGACCATGAAGCGCAGCTCGCCGCAGGCGCTGGCATCGCCATCGCGAAACGCGCCGAAACAGTTGAACGGGTCGGCCTCGACCTGCGCCACCGCATCTATGCGGCCGCGATCCGCAGGCAGATTTGCAACCGGCGGCACGCCGGTGTTGTGAAAGCTGCCGTCGGTGAAACGCGGCCCGGTGTGGCACGTCACGCAATTGGCCTTGCCGATGAACAGTTTTAGCCCGAGGATTTCCTCGGGCGAAAAAGCATCGTCGCCTTGCGGCAACTGTATACCGGTAGCCAAGGCGGCAGCGAACCGGTCGAAGCGCGTCTGCGGCGGCGCGATCGACCGCTCGAAGGCGGCGATCGCCTTGCCGATATTGGCGAAGACGCGATTGACGCCCTCGGCCTGAGCTTCGGTCATCGTGCTCCACGCCGCCTTTTCGGCATCGCTGCCGAGCGGGCTGGCATTGGCCGGCACAGTCGAAAGGTCGGGCAGCGGCCCGAAGATGCGCTCATAGCGCTCGCCGAATCGCGCCTTGATATAATGCGCGTAGGCGGCGCGATTGCCGGCCTGCTCCAGCGGATTCTCCAGCGGCGCCAGCGCCTGCGCCCAAAGGCTGTCGCGCCGCCCGTCCCAGAAGAAGAATGGATCATGCGCGACGCCGGCCAGCGGCATGGTGCGCCGGTTGGTGCGGCCGACGCCGACCGCTTGCGGCAGGTCGTCCTGGAATTGCCGGTCGATCTTGTGGCAGGTCGAGCAGGAAACCTTGCCGTCGCCGCTCATCCCGACGTCGAAAAACAGCGTCGCGCCGAGGGCGGCGGCGGCCGGCACGTCGGCGAAGCGGTTGGTGGTGTCGGTTTTCGGCGGCGGTAGCGCCGACAGCGCCAGCGAGGCGATGGTCTTCTTTTCGGCATCGGAAAACTCCGGCTTGCCGCAGCCGGCAAGCACGCCCATCGCCAGCAGCGCGAAAAGACGCGAAAAGCGGTTCATCTTGCTCCAGCGCTCAGAGCAACACATTGAAGACCACCGTATCGGATCCCGCCGCCGCGGAAATGGCGAAATGCAATTGCCACAATCCGCTCATCGTGAATTTCACCCCATCGATGCGATAGCAGCCGTTGCCCAGATAGTCGGTCGCCTGCGGGCTGGTCGGCAGACCGTGCCTGTGCCGCGGCATGCCCCCGGAAATCGTGATCCCGGCGCCCTCCACCGGGGTTCCCGCACCTGTCTTCAGGGTCAGCAGCCAGGATTGCAGCTCGCCTTGCCTGATGACACCCCGCTCCGGCTCGAAACTGGCCACAAACAGCCCGTTCGTCGTCTTCTTCGAGCGGGCGACTTCGGAGCTCGCAAGGCGAGGCGCTTGCGGCGTGGTCAGATAGACGGCAGCGAGAATGCCGGCCAGCAAGGCAGCCAGGCCAAGACCTGCCAGAACATAACGCCATAACGATGCCAAACCGTTTCCTCTTCCGGAGATAACGTCTCGCTGGGCAGATTGCGTCCCGCCTTCCGCGTGAGAAAACGCCGTTGGCGCAAAAATCCGCCATGGCCAAGCATGGCGCTGCCGCTCGCAAAAAGCTACAGCACCGGGTCTTGGTTTTGTGCATGTCGTTATCCCAAAACCGCTGCGCAAGGTTTTGGGCGACATGCACCAGGAGAGAGATTCATGACAGGAAACGGCGTCGCCTCGATCGGTGAATGCATGCTCGAACTTTCAGGCCAGGCGGGGCCGAACTGGCGCATGGGTTTTGCCGGCGACACGTTCAATACGCTGTGGGCGGTGCATGCGCTGAGCGGCGATCGGCCGGCGACCTATGTGTCGGCCTTCGGCGACGACCCGTTCTCGCGCGACCAGATCGGTTTCTTCGCGCAAAACGGCATCGGCGTCGGCGCCAGCCCGATCATATCAGGCGCCCGGCCCGGCCTCTATGCGATCACGCTGACCGGAGCCGAACGCTCCTTCACCTACTGGCGCGGCGATGCGGCTGCAAGGCAGCTTGCCTCCGACCCGGCTGCTTTGGCGAAAAGCCTTGAAAATCAGGCGCTTGTTTACTTTTCCGGAATCACTTTGGCAATTCTGGATGGCGCTGCGCGCAAGACATTGCTGGCAGCGGTGGCCAAGGCACGCGCCGCCGGCTCGCTTGTCGCCTTCGATCCCAACTACCGGCCGCGGTTATGGCGCCAGGGCGAGGAAGCGCAGGCCGCGATCCTCGATGCGCTCGCAGTCACCGACCTAGCGCTACCGACCTTTCCCGACGAGCAGATGCTGTTCGGCGACGCGGCGCCGCAAGCAACCGCGGAACGGCTGCGAAAGCTGGTCGGCGAAGTCGTCGTCAAGAACGGCGAGGAGCCGGCGCTGATCGCCGCAAACGGAACCCTGCAACCCGTTCCTGCCGTGCATGTCGCCGCCCCCGTCGACACGACCGGCGCTGGCGATTCCTTCAATGGCGCCTATCTCGCCGCCCGGCTCGCCGGGCACGCTCCGACTGAGGCCGTGCTGCGCGCGCATCGCGTCGCCGCGGCCGTCGTGCAGGTGCGCGGCGCGCTTGCGCCATTCGAAACGTTAAGGGCGGCGTTCGAAGATTAATGCATGTCGCGCAAAACAGCGCAGCGGTTTTGCGATGACGACATGCATAAAAACAAGACCTTAAGGCGCGTTGCATGAATCCATTCAAACGCGACGCGCTCTAGGGTCAAACCGCAATCAGACTGGCTGCCGCCAATGGGCGACAACCTTGCAGCCCAACGCGGTCGCTATCCGCGCTTTTCGATGACGCCATATAGGACGTTGCGGTTCTCGCCAAAGAACACCTGCGCCTCGACGGTGTTGCGGTCGACGCTGGCGTTGATGATGTTCCACATATCGGCCTCCGACCGCAGCAGCAACACCCAGTTCATGAACGTCTCCCGGTAGCCGGCGTCAGGGTTGCCCTCTGCGTAGTTCGCGAAGAGGAATGTCCCGTTCGGCTTCAACATCTGCAGGCAGGTTTTCGTGAGCTTCACGGCGACGTTGTGCGCAAGGTAGTCGTAAAGGCCAGAGGCGTAGATGAAGTCGAACTTGCCAAGCTTGTGGCCCCGCGTGAGCATGGTTCGTACCGAACCGTCGATGGCCTCTACCGCGGTGCCCTGGAAGTCGCGCGTGATCAATCCAACGCTCTGAGGATCCTGATCGAGCGCAACCCAGCGCTTGAGATGGCCCTCCTGTAAGGCGGTCGAGCGATTGGCCTCCCTTAAATGGCCGGCCGCGATCGCCAGTACCTCGGCCTCCGGTCCATTCTTGGTCGCAATCTCATCGACATATCGGGTTAAAAGATCGCGTCGTTCCCGTGCCGCGATGCACGACGGTACATCCTTGGTATGGCTATAGAGCGCCTTGCCGATTTCCGAGGCGTTTGCCACGCTCTCGGCCACGTGCGGATCACAATAGATATAGTCGAGCAACTGCGCGTCGCCAGAATAACCTCTGGGCTTGTCATAGGACCACCGCGTGAGCGGATCCTCAAGAAAGTACTCCAGGACCGGGTGGTTCTGCACCACGGGTATCAATGCTTGCCAAACGTCTGGATGAACCTTGGAACGGGTTGCTTCGAGGTGCGCCATCAGACGACGAATGATCTCCGCGGGATCCTTTCGTTGCTCGATTTGCTGGTGTGTCGTGTGGAGAATGAGCGCAAGCTCTACGCGAGCAGTTTCGAACGCTTCGCTATGAGGCTCGAGCTTTCCTCGAGAGAGACTGGCGGCGATCATCTCGGCAGTAATCAGACTTTTGCCATCAAGGATGGTTGCCACCACATAACCCCATAGTTACAATTAGCTAGATATTATTTAGATATTGCGTAAAATTTTACCTTTGCCAAGCCACATCCCCGGCATTTTAGCGATGTCGTTAATTTCCCGCCAACCATGCTGGTTCTTTGGACGCCTTGCGGGTGGGATTCCGGATACGAGTTAACGAAAACCTATTTGCGCGACTGCATATTGTTTGCGAGGCGCCGCAATCGCTGTCGCGCCTGAGGAGTCGGCCGGCGTTGGGGGCAGAAGCTAGAAATGAGTTCGGAATACAAAGTCCCGTTCGGATGGGGTTTGTGGTGACGAACGAATGCGCGTCATCTGCATTGGCCGATATAGCCCATGCGGAACCGTTCGAACCGCGCTACGAGCCGCGGTCCGACGAGCTCCGCAACCTCTACCGAGAGGAAGGCCAAGCGAAGCGAAGAATGGACGCCAGGCCAGGGCTTTGGATCGCCGTTGCCATCTATCTGCTGTTTTCGGCAACGGATCTGCTGCTGATTCCGGATGTGGCACTCTATACGATCATGGCACGCTTCGCGGTCGGAGTGACTGCACTCCTGATCTTGGAGGCACAACTTCGCCGGGGCGTCGGAACGGAATGGATTGACGTCACTTGCGCCGGAGCCATCATCTTTGGCTATGTTGGCTGGCTGTGCCCAGCGGTCATGGGTGCAGACAAGGAAAGCGTCTCTTATTACATGGTGTTCGGCACCATCTTCATGATGAGCGCCAATCTCTTCTTCACGTTTAAGTTCAGCCTGTCTATTGTAACGTCTGCAATAATTTTAGTAATACTGTATGCCGTAAACTACTTTGTGCCTTCCACATTAATCTACAAAATGGTATTTGGAACTTTTTACATTTCATGCTTCACATTTACGTCTTACGTTAACTGGAAGCTGAACGAGGAGCGCTACAACGTCTTCCTGAATGCCCTCGAAGCCAAAATCCAGCACAAGGAAGCCACCGAGCGCGGACAGGCGCTGTTGAATCTGTCGAGAACCGACCCGCTTACGGGTCTGGAGAATCGGCGGGCGATTGACGAGAAGCTGCGGGACTACTGGAGCGACTGGCAAAGGTCTGGCAGCAGTTTTGTGGCGATCCTCATCGACGTGGACTTCTTCAAAAGGTTCAATGACTATTACGGACATCAAGAAGGCGACCGCTGCCTGATTCTCGTCGCCAATGCCCTTGCCGAAATGATTAAGCAGCACAATGGCTCAATCGGCCGCTACGGCGGTGAGGAATTCATTGTTCTGGCTCGCATGGAGAAAAGAGAACAGGTCGCAGATATTGCCGAAGCCATTCGAAGCACGGTGGAGAACCTCGCGCTTCCCCACGAGCAGCGCAGAGACGGTATCTCGGTTGTGACGGTGAGCGTTGGCGCTGCATTCACCAGGCCGCAGACTGGCGCCAAGCTGGAAAAAATCATCCATGAGGCCGATCGCGCACTCTATCTGGCAAAAGCAGGCGGTCGAAATTGTACCTGGCTGTTCGATCCAAACGATCCCCAGAGCAGCGACGAGAGCGAGAATATTGCGGCTTTGCTGAAGATCGCGATCGGCCAGGATCTCGTTTCACTCGTCTATCAGCCTATCCAGAATGTCACGTCCGGCCGAGTTGAAGCCGTCGAGGCTCTGATGCGCCTCAAAATGCTGGACGGTACATCGGTTCCGCCGAGCCTGTTCATTCCCGTCGCGGAACGAACTGGCGCGGTCCTGGCGCTTGGGCGCTGGGCAATAAGGACAGTGTGCACTGAGCTTCTGGCGGACAATCACGTCCGTGTCGTCAGCGTCAACGTCTCTCCGATTCAGCTCAAGACGCCCGGCTTCGCAACCTCTGTTGCGGCCATTTTGAGCGAGACTGGCGTAGCCGGCAGCAGGCTGGCCCTCGAAATCACCGAAGGGCTGGAGATGGAGATGCACTCCGACGTTCTCCGCTGCATCAGCGACCTGAAACTGCTAGGGATCAGGATATGGCTCGATGACTTCGGGACGGGCTTCGCCGGCCTCTCATGGCTTCGTCTAATCGATTTCGATACGGTGAAGATCGACCGCTCGTTTCTACATGACTGCGGCACGCCGAGGGGCAAGGCGATGCTGCAAGACATTATTGCCCTGGTCCGAAATCGCGGTCATAAAATCCTGCTCGAAGGGGTCGAAACCGACGAGCAGATGGCCCTCGTACGCGAATTTGACATAGATAAAATCCAAGGGTTTCACGTCGGCCGTCCCGCTCCCGCCGCGAGTTTCCGGACGAGACCGGTCACCTACAAACGCCAATTTTCGGTCGTCAAGTCCGCATGAATGGCGGCGCAGCGATCTGCGCTCCTGCAAGCCGTCGCCCCGCGCTCCCTCTGCAATCATCCAGCGGCTTTGTCTTAGCCGACCGACCGTCGCCGCCGTCGATCTCCACCGGACCAGGCCGGGCTCATTGCTTCGTGCTCGCCTCCCGGAACGCGGCCTCTCCGGCGTCCGACACCTCGGCCCACTTCTTGTCGGCCGCTGGATCCGCGGCGTAGCTGTCATGCCAGTTCCACCACTTGTAGGTCGGGGTCTGGGGATAGCCCTCGGGCGAGTCCTCCCAGACCTCCTGCCGGCCAAGCGGGGTGATGTCGAGATAATTCCAGGTGCTCCCCATCTGCTCGTCGCCGCGGTTGTTGATGAAGTAGGTGCGGAACACGCGATCGCCGTCGCGGATGAACACGTTGTGGCCGTGCCACTCGTCCACGCCGAAGTCGGCGTCGAAGCTGTCGGTGAGCGTGTACCACGGCATCTCCCAGCCCATCCGCGCCTTCAGCCGCGCGATATCAGCCTGAGGCGCACGCGAGACGAAGACAAGGGTGGTGTCACGGGCGTTCAGGTGGGCGACGTGGGCGACCTGGTCGGCTACCAGGGAGCAGCCGCGGCAGGCGTGGTCGGGCCAGCCGAACACTCCCGGCTCGAAGAAGGCGCGGTAGACGATCAGCTGACGCCGGCCGTCGAACAGGTCGAGCAGGCTGGCCTTTCCGTCAGGCCCCTCAAACGCATACGTCTTCTCCACGGCCATCCACGGCATCCGCCGCCGCTCGGCGGCCAGCGCGTCACGGGCGCGGGTCTGGGCCTTTTCCTTCACGAGCAGCCGCTCGCGGGCCACCTCCCACGCCTCAGGCGACACCACCGGTGGTGTGCGCATGGCAGGCTGTCCGCTTTTCCGTCCGCTCTCGGCTGATGAAGTCATGGCTTGATACCTCCTGATTTGGGCGAATTCCCGCGCCTCATGGCTGAAGCGCGGTTCCATTCGCTGCTCATCGCTCGTTGGCGTGAGATAGTTTGGCACCGGAGAGCAAACAGTGGGAGTAACAAGTGTGGCGCTATTCCGATGGAAACGCCGATTGCGTTGAGGGCAGCGTTCGAAGATTGGGTCAAAACTCAATCAGGCTGGCTGCCGCCAATGGCCGAGAACTTGCCACTTGAATCGGTCGGCGGGAACGAGCACAGGGCACCAATTGCCGACCTTGCCAGCGCTGCCCGGGAAGGTCGTGTCTCGATCCCAAAGAACCACGTTGGCCGACAGGCATGCCTGGCTGTGGGCTGGTCGACGAGGTGAGCGCTGGAGAATTCAGGTACGGGCCCTACTACCTAGGCTTGTGACAAAGTTGATCGAGCACGCCTCGAAGCGCAGTGGCGGCTTGGTCACGCTCGTCAGCAGACATCAGCTCGGGCTCAGCTTCTAGCCTGAGATGCGGCAGTTCGGTTCGAACGGAGCGATGGGCAGCGACAAGATTGGCCTTCAGATCGATGACGCGATAGGTGGCGACCGGATACGCGATCCCCTTGACGTGGATGTGCCCCAGTTCGTCGCAGTCGATCATGTCCTTCACTTGCGCAAACGTCTCATAAGAAATGAGCACGGTCCCTGGCTGCGCCTCCTGCTCGAGACGTGAGGCGAGATTCACAGCGCCGCCGATTATCGTGTAATCCATCCGGTCCTCGCTGCCGAAGTTGCCGACAGTGCAGTAGTCGGTGTGGATGCCGATGCGGCAGCGCAGCGGTGTTTCAATTCCAATGTCGCGCCAGATTTCGGCAAGTTCGCTCATCCGCTTCTGCATGGCGAGAGCCATCTGCACGCAGGCGAACGCGTCCTCCTTGACGCCGCGAGTCTCCGGATCGCCGAAAAACATCAGGATCGCGTCGCCGACATACTTGTCGATCGTCGCGCCGTGATCCGAAGCAATTTTCGACATTTCCGTCAGATAGTGATTGAGGAGCTGGGTGAGAACTTCGGACTCCATTTTGTCAGTGGTCTCGGTAAAGCCGGCGATATCCGAGAAGCATATCGTCAGCTTCTTCCGCTGGCTGGCGATCCTGACGTCCTGACGGCCAGTGAATATCGAGTTGTAGACCTGCGGCGCCAGGTACTTCGCCAGCTTGCTGGAAAGCGCCTCGAGAGCCGCGGATTTCTCGGCGAGGTTCTCCTCCCGTTGCTTCAGCTCGGTGATGTCCGAGTAGACCGCGACTGTGCCGCCGCCGGTGATCCGCCGCTCGCTAATCATAATCCATCGCCCGTCGCCTCGCCGCTGCAGCCACGGTTCGCCAGGGTTGCGGTGCCGGGAGAGGCGCTCGGCGACCCATTCCTCTAACCGTCCCTCAGCATCCCTGATATAGCCGCGCTCAGCGGATCGGCGAATGATGTACTCGAAGGCCGTGCCGGGCGTCAGTTCGATCGCAGGGTCGCTGTAGAGCAGTTCGCGGTAGCGGCTATTGCTAAGGGCGAGCCGGTCCTCCGCGTCGTAGAGAGCGAAACCCTCGGAGATGCTTTCGATGGCATCAATGAGCCGCTGACGCGCTTCGGCGACCTCGCGCAGGTTCTTCTCCTCCACCTCGACTGCGGTATCCCGGAAGAGCCTGAGCGCCTCGGCCATGCGGCCGATTTCGTCGTGGCCCGCGGCAGGCAATGGCGCACGAAGATCGCCGCCGGCGATCGCGAGCATGCTTTGGCTCAACCCTCCCAGCCGCGCGAGGAGGCTACGGTCGACATAGAGCCACACAAACAGAACGGAACTCAAGAGGCTGAGAACGGCGGAGCCAAGGACAACTCCGGTCCCGTAGCGCTGGACGACCGCGGCTTCGAGACCGGACGCCGCGATCTCGCGGTCTGCCGCGGCGACCAGGCGATCGACGGCAGCGGTAAGACTGCGCGACAGCTGCTGGTTTTCGGCCAGAAGCTTTTCGCCCTGCGCAAGGACGGCGAACTCGTCCTGCCGCGTCTTCGGGATGCTGTTTCCACCGTCGATCAATGCCTTGAACTCGTTGACCCGCTGCTGGAAACGGGTTCGCAGCCTCTCGTCGATCTCGTTGGAAATCGTATCTAGAACGGCGAACGACCGGCGCAGCGGAAACATGATCAACGCCAGATCGCCTGGCGTAGGCGCGTCCGCCGTGTTGACCAGCGCGTCATTGACCGCCGAGATCTCCTGCTGCGCCTTCTGCTGCGGGATGTAGGCCGCGATCGCTTGAACCAGGTCGGCCGTCGCCTCCGTGCCTCGATCCGACGCAAGCGACGTGCCGGCTGTGACCGCCCGCCATTGCTGGAGTTTGGAATTCATCACGAGCATACCGGGCGCCACAAGGCGCTGGCTTGCATTTGTCGTGGCCGATAGGCGGCGTAACAGTTCCTCTTTGTGCGCCACCACGGAGAGGCGGGCGGCGACAAGGTCATCGAGGGCGTTGAGATTGCGGCGCAGACCAAGCACCGCAGCCTCGATCTCAGCCACCACCGCCGTGCCAGGCTTGGCGCCTTTGAGAGCGGCAAGCAGTTCCTCTAGGCGCGTCATCTCGGCCGCGATCGCAGCCGACACCTCGTTGTGCTGAGCCTTGCTGGTCGAAGCAAGTACGGCGGGCGCAGTGGCGGCGACCCGCTCGGCCTGCCGCGACAGCTGGAGGGATGCGAGCGCCGACGGCACTCGGTCCTTGGTGATGCGGTCGACAACCTCCCCCACCTCGAGAAAGGCATAAAGAGCGGCTACTGTCGCGAGCACCGCGAAGGTGCTGATACCAAAAAAAGCGAGCAACAGGCGGCCGCGTATGCCGAGACGCTTAAGCATCGCGGCGACGCGTTGATTCAGCTGGCGCGGCCAATAAGATCTGCACAGATTGGCTCAATGCGATCCGCCAGCTCGGTGGTCCGTTACTCCAACGGCACGTATTCGCCGCCCTTCCAAACATACCATACCCAACTCTGAACAGTGAGGTCGCCCTTGTCATCAAAGTCCATACGGCCCAGCACAGTATCAAATTGATTGCTCCGCAGCGACGCAATCACGGCTTGGAGTTCTAGTGAGCCTGCCTTCTCGACCGCCTGCGCCCAAGTCTGTGCGGCACCGTAACTATGCAGCGTCCAGGAATCGGGTTCGAAGTTCTCGGCACGGAATCGTTCGACGACTTGCGCCGCTTCGGCATTTCGACGTGGGTCGGGGACAAAGGTGAAGAGCGTGCCCTCGGCGGCAGGGCCGGCAATGAGCCCAAACGCCTCGGTCGCCGTATCGTCACCCGAGATCAGCTGAAGCGAGTAGCCCCGGTCGCGCGCCGCACGGACCATAAGCGCAGCCTCGGTATGATACCCTCCCATATACAGCACGGCGATATCCGCCCCCTGTAGCCTACTGATCTCGGCCGAGTAGTCGTCTTTCCCGGGAGCGTAGCCATCATAGATTGTTTCGGTCACGCCCCGCTTGTTCAACTGCTTTCTTGTCTCATCGGCGAGACCCTTCCCATAGGTCGTGTTGTCGTGAAGGATCGCGATCTTCTTGTCGCTCCAATGATCGGCCAAGTAGTTGCCGGCCTCGAAGCCCTGCGCATCGTCGCGACTGCAGACGCGGAAAACGTTGGCGCGACCTTGCTCGGTCAACATCGGATTGGTCGAGGATGGCGAAATCTGCAGAATTCCCGCCGCCTTGTACACTTTCGAAGCTGGGATCGAGGCTCCAGAGCAGTAGTGCCCGACGACTAACGATACACCGTCAGCCACCAGCTTTTGGGCAGCAGCCACTGCTTGCTCGGGATCGCAGAAGTCGTCGACCGTGATGAGTCGCACCTGTTGGCCTAGAACGCCGCCCGCTGCATTGATGTCGGCCACAGCCACCTCTGCGCCGCGCTTCAATTGCGTGCCAGTCCACTCAAGCTTTCCGGTCATCGGGCCTGCGACCCCGATCAGCACCTCCGCCTGCGCAGGACAGTTAAGCGCGACCGCGAGCGCCACAAAAGCCACTGTGATGATACGGTGCATGGATGACACCCAAAGCGAGTAGTTTACGCCAATCCCGTCAACGCCGACAGTCCTTTCCGCGAGCGTAGATATCTTGGCTGGTTATACAGCGCATCGTTGATTAGCTTCTACCTGGATTTGCCATATCCCTGCGCGGGCTAGTTGATGGCTAAAGCGCTCGCGCTTGCCGAGGTTCTCAACAAAATTGGGCGCTAAGTGGTTGTTGCCATCGCGTGCTACGAAGTGGATTGTCCCCTTTGCAGACGTTCCGGCCCGACCTACGAAGGTCGCTTTCGGGTCAACTTGCCTCATCCCGGCGAACTCGATCGCTGACAGTGATTGGGTTCCGATCCGAGAGCGTCGCGCGTCCAATGGGAGCGCAAAGGACGGCCTTTGAACTTGCGCACGATCCTGTCCGAACCGGAGGTAGCGCAGCAAGAACCGGTACCACCCGACTTCCGTGTCAGGCACCAGGCAGTCGGAACCGGTATTCCGTCACATGATGGTAGATCTGGCCCGGCCATAGCGTGGCCTGTGGGAAATACGGCCGGTTCGGCGCGTCCGGCCAGACCTGCGGCTCCAGGCAAAAGCCCGAAAAAGCCTTGTAACGACGTCCTTCGAGCCCCGGCGAAGGCGGCGCCAGATACTGGCCGGTATAGAGCTGAACGCCCGGCTCGGTGGTCCAGAGCTCCATCTCGACGCCGGAATTTGCGCCTTGCGCCCATGATGCCAGCTTGAGCGGCCCACGCGTCGAGGCAAGGCAGAAATTCTGGTCGTAGGCGAGCTGCTTGCCCTCGCTTTCCATGCGCAGCGGCCGCGCCTGGCGGAAATCGAACGGCGTGCCGTCGACCGGCTTCACGACGCCGGTCGGGATCAGGTCGCCATCGACCGGAAGATAGGCGCCGGCGTTCAGCATCAGCCGGTGGTCGAGGATATCGCCGGCGCCGCCGTCATCCAGGTTGAAATAGGAATGCTGGGTGAGGTTGCACAGCGTCGGCTCCTCGCAGGTGGCGGTCATCTCGACGCTGAGCGTGCCGGGGATTTTCATCCTGTAGGTGCAGGTCACGTCGAGCGCCCCGGGAAAGCCCATCGTGCCGTCGGGATCATGCAGTGTCAGCGTGACAAAATCCCTGCCATGCAGCGAAACCTCCCATGGCCGGTGCGAAAAACCTTGCGAGCCGCCATGCAGCGTGTGCTTGTCGAGGAAGTTGCGCTCGGTCTGGTAACGCTGGCCGGCGATAGTGAAGCGGCCATCGCGGATGCGGTTGGCATAGCGTCCGACGACGGCGCCGAAGAAGGCCGTATCCGTTTCATAAGAGTCGAAATTGCCATAGCCGAGCACCAGCGGCGCATCGTGCCCGGCCAGGCGCAGATCCTGGACGATGGCGCCCAGCCCGATGATGTTGGCGGTGAGGCCGCCGCCGCGGATGGTGAAGCGGCGGACGGCCTCACCCGCTTGCGTCGTACCGAAGACCTCGCCGTCTTTCATCGCCATGCCCGAAACGCCAGTTGGTTGATCCATCCCCGCCTGGCCTCTCGGGCCGGCTTGGGTCTGTTGACGGTCAACAGGCCCTGCCAAATCAGAGGCCGAGGCCGCCGATGCAGACATATTTGGTGTCGAGATAATCCTCGATGCCCTGATGTCCGCCTTCCTTGCCGAGGCCCGATTCCTTGACGCCGCCAAACGGCGCCTCAGGCGTGGTGATGAGGCCTTCATTGACGCCGACCATGCCGTATTTCAGCCCTTCCATGACCCGGAAGGCGCGGCCGAGATCGCCGGTGTAGAAATAGCAGGCGAGGCCGAATTCGGTGTCGTTGGCAAGCGCCACGGCTTCCTCTTCGGTTTCGAACTTGAACACCGGCGCGACCGGGCCAAAAATCTCTTCCTTCATGAAGCGCATCTTCGGCGTCGCGTCGGCGATCACCGTCGGCTGGAAGAACGAACCGCCGAGCGCATGGCGCTTGCCGCCGGCGACGACCTTGCCGCCCTTGGCGGTGGCGTCGGCGATCAGTTCCTCAACCTTCTCGACTGCCTTCTCGTCGATCAGCGGCCCCTGCTGCACGCCATCTTCGAGGCCGGAACCGACCTTCAGCTCGTTGCTGGCAGCGGCGAGCTTCTCGACGAACTTGTCGTAGACGCCGGCCTGAACCAGGAAGCGGTTGGTGCAGACGCAGGTCTGGCCGGAATTGCGGTACTTGGCGGTGATCGCGCCGGCGACGGCACGTTCGATGTCGGCATCGTCGAAGACGAGGAACGGCGCGTTGCCGCCGAGCTCCATCGAGACCTTCTTGACGGTGACGGACGACTTCTGGATCAGGATCTTGCCGACCTCGGTCGAGCCGGTGAAGGTGATCTTCTTGACCAGCGGGTTGGCGCAGATCTCGTCGCCGATTTCGCCGGCGGCGCCGGTCAGGATGTTGATGACGCCTTTGGGGAAGCCGACTTCCTCGGCGAGCGCGCCCCAGGCGAGGCCGGAATAAGGCGTCTGCGAGGCCGGTTTGACCACCGCGGTGCAGCCGGCGGCAAGCGCCGGGCCGAGTTTGCGGGCCAGCATCGAAGACGGGAAATTCCACGGCGTGATGGCGGCGATGACGCCGACCGGCTCCTTGGTCACCAGGATGCGGCGGTCCGCCCAGGGCGACGGCACGACATCGCCATAGGTGCGGCGGCCTTCTTCGGCGAACCACAGGATGTAGGAGGCGGCCGAACCGATCTCGCCCTTCGATTCGAACAGCGACTTGCCCTGCTCGATGGTCAGCAGTTCGGCCAACACATCCTGATTGTCCATCATCGCGTCATGCAGCTTACGCAACAACTTCGAACGCTCGAGCGCAGTGGTCTTGCGCCATGTCTTGAAAGCGGCGTCGGCGGCTTCGATGGCGCGGCGCGTCTCGACCCTGCCCGACTTCGGCACGGTGCCGATCTTGAGGCCGGTGGCCGGATTGTTGACGTCCACCGTCTGGCCGCTGTCGGCCTGCACCCACTCGCCATTGATGAGATTGGCCTGGCGCATGAAATGGCTGGTTTTCTGAAGCATGGTCTAGCCTCCGGTCGGCGCGCTGACGGGCCGCTATCTGGATTTCTTTGGTGGGCGTGCGCAATGGCATCGGTGCCGGCACGCCTGGAGCCACTGCTCTTTACCTAGGGCAAGCCCCGCAATCAATCGCAAGATGGCATATAGGGTTTGGGCCAGCGCAAGGCGAGGCCAACTTGCGCCCAAATTGCAATCCAAACACGTTGCTATCCAAACACGTGGACGACGACCGTCAGCCAGAACGCCGTGGTGACGACCGCGCAGGCGGTGGCGATGGTCATCTGGTTCGATGCCAATGCCTGGCCGGTGTTGAACTGCGTCGCAATCAAGTAGGAATTGACCCCGGATGGCAGCGCGGCGGCCACGACCGCGACCTTCGCTGACAGCGGCGGCAGCCCGAACAGCCAGACCAGGCCGAGTGCAACGGCCGGCATCAGCAACAGCTTCAGCGCCGACAGCGCCAGCGCCGGCCGCACGTTGCCGGAGATGCCGAAACGGCACAGGCCAAGCCCCATGGCAAACAGCGCGACCGGTCCGGCGATGTTGGCCAATGCGTCGACCAGCCGGACGGCCAGCCCCGGCAGTGGCAGGCCGGTGATACGCCATACCCATCCGGCCAGGATGCCGATGATCAGCGGATTGGAGAGCAGCTTTCGAAAGAAGCGCCGGATGATACGCAGCGGATGCACATGCTCGTCACCGCGGCCAAAGATTTCAAACAAGATGATCGACGCCATGATCATCGTCGGCAGATGCACGGAAATCAGCAGCGACAGAACTTCGAATCCACTTGGCCCGAATGTGCCGAGGACGAACGGGATACCGAGCAGGACGAGATTGGAAAACGCCGATGACACGCCGCCGACGACCCCCTCGCGCGCGTCGCGCCCGAACACCCGCGTGATCACCAGATGGCCTGCAGCCCAGGTGACTGCGGCAGCCGTGAAATAGGCTCCCCAGAACGACCAGGGCGCGGCACCATGGAAATCGGCATTGACCATGGTGCGGAACAGAAGCAGCGGCATCGCCACCCCGACGGCGAATTCGGCGATGGCCTCGCCCGCCTCGGCCTTCAGATAGCCGGTGAGCCCGGCCAGATAGCCGAGCGCGACAAGGCCGAAGACAAAAAGGACGGTTTCGATGAGTGGAGACATTTTTCTCCTGATAGGCGAGCCGGGATGGCAGCGCAATCACCCCGCCTTACGAAGCGGTCTGTTCTCACAAACAGCCGGGATTGGTCGTGCCTTGTTTTTCGGCCGGCTTTGCCGTCCCTATATGCGGGCACCGGAACCCACCTCCGGTGACCGGAAAAGGACGTTTGATGCTTCGATTTGTGCTGGCGCTATTGCTGCTCGTCATTCCCGCGTCGGCCCATGCGACTGAAGCCGGCTGGGCGCTGTTGCGCGACGGCGGACATGTGGTGCTGCTTCGCCATGCCATGGTCACCGGCACCACCGATCCGGCGAATTTCGACATCGAGAAATGCGCGACCCAGGTCAATCTCTCGGTGCGCGGCAAGCAGCAGGCGCGCAAGATCGGCGCGCTGTTCGCCGCCCGCGCCGCGCCCGTCGAGCGCATGCTGTCCAGCCGCTATTGCCGCTGCCTCGACACGGCCCGCATCGCTTTCAGAGCGGAACCCGAACCGTTCGCGCCACTTGACCTGCTGAAGACGGACGCGAGCGAGAAAGCCGCCCAGCTCGAGGCGATCATGAACGAGATCCGCGGCTATTCCGGTTCCGACAATGTGGTCATGGTCACCCATCTGGAGAACATCATGGCTCTGACCGGCATCTCGCCGCGCGAAGGCGAAGCCGTGATCGTCGAGCTGCAAGGCGACGGCCTGCGCGTGCTCGGCCGCGTCACCTTCTAATCTGCGCTGGAGACGGTTGAAGCGTTCGCTAGTGGTGAAAATCTAGCGCTGGTACCTTAAGCGGAATACCGGTTCCGACCCTTCTTTGCCATTGTTCGGAGAAAGTTGAAGGGGAAGCCGTGACCCGTTGCGGTCTTTCAGTTGCGAGCGTCGCTTGCTGGAGCTGCGTTAGTCGGTCGGGGGCCAATGGTATTTTTAATGGAACGCTAATATACATAGACGCTCGAACGAGCAGCGGCTGCCAAATACTTGAGGAATGCCATGCGAAGATTAATCTTCACGGCAATGTGTATCGCCACCGCGACAGCCGCTAGCGCCCACGATTGGTACGAGGACAAGGTTGACCCACAGACGAAATTCAAGTGTTGCGGTGGTTCTGATTGCCGCGCCATACCACGGTCTTCGGTGCGGTCCAGGATAGACGGTGGTTACACTTACTTGCCGCATAATTTCATCATCCCCCGGGACCGTGTACAGGAATCCCCGGACGGCCAATACCATATCTGCGAGAGTACCTACGTCGTAACTAATCAGCTGTATTGGCGTTGCTTTTTCGCACCTCGTGCCAATGTCTCTCTACTTCTCCCACGTTAATGATACTGCGCGTCGTGGCCGGAATCGGCATCGGCAAGGTACGTAGCTGTGGCAAATTCAGTCGCGCCGCTCGCTGCCCTGAACGGACGTTCGCGTTCGCTACACGGGAAAAGCATCGGCCCCGAAAGCACGATGCCGTGGCTGCGCTCAAGATGGTTCGTCATCCTCCTCCCCGCCGGTTTCCGCCAGACCGTGGCTGTCCGCTGCGCCAAGCTCCAGCCCCGTAGATGCGCTTCAATTGGCCGATCGTTTCCAGGGTCACCGGGGAAAACGGCGTCTGGCCTTCAAAAGCACGATGCCCTCGACGACGTCACTCAGGCTCATGTCGCGATGTTCGGCCAAGGCCCTGAGCACCTTCACGCAATGACCAGAGATGGGATGGTTGCGGATATCGCCGGGAGGTTCCCGCGACCCTATTGCTCTGGTAGAACAG
This sequence comes from Mesorhizobium sp. BHscii, assembly GCF_053848065.1. Lineage (NCBI taxonomy): Bacteria > Pseudomonadati > Pseudomonadota > Alphaproteobacteria > Hyphomicrobiales > Phyllobacteriaceae > Mesorhizobium > Mesorhizobium sp. BHscii. Next base: position 69,425 of record NZ_JBSPKW010000012.1, read on the forward strand.
CCACCCCATCTGCGCCCGGCGTATCAGGCCCTTTTCCTGCCCGGAAAAACCGATTAGACAGCGCGCAAACACATGCGGACAGATTCCGCCCGCAACCGAAGGAACAGCCCTTGTCCACCACGTTCGACAAAGTCGCCAAGATCATCGCCGACACCAGTGAGATCGATATCGACACGATCACCCCTGAAAGCCACACTATCGACGATCTCGGCATCGACAGCCTCGACTTCCTCGACATCGTCTTTGCCATCGACAAGGAATTCGGCATCAAGGTGCCGCTGGAAAAGTGGACGCAAGAGGTCAATGACGGCAAGGCCTCGACCGACGATTACTTCGTCATGAAGAACCTGTGCGCCAAGATCGACGCTCTGGTCGCGGCCAAGAACGCCTGAAATGGTTCAGCCCGCGATCTTGATGCGCCTTCAAACCTGACCCACAACAACCGCCCATGAGTCCCCACCACGTCGTCATATCAGGCATCGGCCTTGTCTCTTCGCTGGGCGAAGGTCCGGATGCGCATTGGCGCAAACTCGCCCAGCCCGGCCTGGAACCCGTGCTCGAAGCATCGCGCTTCTCGCCCTACACCATCCACCCGCTGCCGGAGGTCGACTGGAACCTGCAGATCGCCAAGCGCGGCGACCAGCGGCAGATGGAAACCTGGCAAAGGCTCGGCACCTACGCCGCCGGCATGGCGCTCGACGACGCCGGCATCAAGGGCAATGACGAACTTTGCACGACCATGGACATGGTGGTGGCTGCCGGCGGCGGCGAGCGCGACGAAACCGTCGACGCCGACATTCTCGCCGCTTCGGAAAGCCGCAACGACCGTGACGTCCTGCTCAACGAGAAACTGACCACCGAGTTGCGGCCGACGCTGTTTCTGGCGCAGCTTTCCAACCTGCTCGCCGGCAACATCTCGATCGTTCACAAGGTGACCGGCTCGTCGCGCACCTTCATGGGCGAGGAAGGCGCCGGCGTCGCTGCCGTCGAGACGGCCGCCGCACGTATCCGCTCCGGCCAGTCGACGCATATCCTGGTCGGCGGCGCCTTCCAGACCGAGCATTCGGACATGCTGCTTGGCTACGAACTGGCCGGCTATCTGCATCGCGGCCCCTGGAGGCCGGTCTGGCAGAGACAAGGCCTGCAAGGCGGTGGCGTGGTGACTGGATCAGGCGGCGCGTTTCTTGTCCTGGAACAGCGCGAACATGCGATCAGCCGCGGGCGAAAGATCTATGCCGAACTCGGCCCGGTCATATCCGGACGCGCAAAACGCCGGCAGGGCGAACTCGATGCCGAAATTGCCGCCCTGCTCAGGCAGGCGGCATTGCCGAACGGCGAGTTGCTGACGATTTCGGGCGCTTCGGGTGCCCATACCGCTACTGCTGCCGAGAAATCGGCGCTCGACGCCAATCCGGCGATTGCCGCACGCGGCTTTTCGACGCTGACCGGCCACATGAAGGAAGCACAGTTTCCCTTCGCCGTGGCGCTGGCGGCACTGGCTGTCGAACGTAAGGCCGCCTACCCGGCTTTTGACCCCGCCACCGAGAAGCCGTTCAACGGCATTCCCAGGACCGTCCTTGCAACGGCGGTCGGCTATCACCAATTCGAGGGCTTGGCGTTGGTCAACGCCGCCGATTAAAGATCCGGGACAAGTCATGGCCAATCTGAACGACCACATGGGCAGGCCGATCGTCGCCGTCACCGGTATCGGCGTGGTGACTTCGCTGGGTGTCGGCAAGGCCGACAATTGGGCAGCGCTCACCGCGGGCAAGTCCGGCATCCATCCGATCACCCGCTTTCCGGTTGACCATCTGAACACCCGCATCTCCGGCATGGTCGATTTCCTGCCGTCGAGCTCCAAGGGCGCCAGTCTTCTTACCTACGATCTCGCCGAGATCGCCGCGCAGGAAGCCGTGGCCGAAGCCGGCCTTGATTCGGGCGATTTCGGCGGGCCGCTTTTCCTCGCCTCGCCGCCGGTCGAACTCGACTGGAGCGAGCGCTTTTCGCTCTACAATTCCGACAAGCACGACATCGGCGCCGAACGGCTGCTTCGCGTGGCGCGCGGCTTGAAGGAACTCGATGTTTTCGAAACCACCCAGTTCGGTTCGATCGCCGACCGGCTCGCCGACCGTTTTGGGACGCGCGGCCTGCCGATCACGCTGTCGACGGCCTGCGCCTCGGGCGCCACTTCGATCCAACTCGGCGTCGAGGCGATCCGCCGCGGCGAATGCGACAGGGCGCTGTCGATCGGCGCCGACGGCTCGGCAACGGCCGAGGCGCTGATCCGTTTCTCCCTGCTTTCGGCGCTCTCCACGCATAACGACATCCCCGAAAGGGCGTCCAAGCCGTTCTCCAAGGATCGCGACGGCTTCGTGCTGGCCGAGGGCTCGGGCGCGCTTGTGCTGGAATCGCTGCAGGCCGCACTGGCCCGCGGCGCGACCATCCTCGGCATCCTGCGCGGCTGCGGCGAGAAGGCCGACGATTTCCACCGCACCCGCTCGAAGCCGGACGGTTCGCCGGCGATCGCCGCCGTTCGCGCCGCCCTCGCCGATGCCGGCTTGGGCGAGGACGAGATCGATTATGTCAACGCTCATGGCACCTCGACGCCGGAAAACGACAAGATGGAGCATCTGTCGCTGTCAACCGTGTTCGGCGAGCGGATCGGCTCGATGCCGATCTCGTCGAACAAGTCGATGATTGGCCACACGCTGTCGGCCGCCGGTGCCGTCGAGGCCGCGTTTTCGCTGATGACCATGCGCGAGAGCGTGATCCCGCCGACCATCAATTACGACAATCCCGATCCGGCGATCGTGCTCGATGTGGTACCGAACAAGAAGCGCAACGCCGAGGTCGGCACGGTGCTGTCGAACTCCTTCGGCTTCGGCGGCCAGAACACCTGCCTTGTCATGGCGCGGGAACCAGTCTAAGCGAGCCTTTTCCCGCTCAACAGAACCGACAGGCTCAATGCGCGCATTGCAACTTATCGAGGACCGCCGCCTTGAAACGGTGGACCTGCCGCCTCCGCCGCAGCCTGCGCTGGGCGAAGTGACGCTGCGCATCAAAGCCGTGGCGCTCAATCATATCGACGTCTGGGGCTGGCGCGGCATGGCCTTCGCCAAGCGCAAGCTGCCGCTGGTCGTCGGCGCCGAAGCTTCCGGCGAGGTCGAGGCGGTCGGCCCCGGCGTCTCCAGCCTTGTACCCGGACAGCTTGTGTCGATCTACGGCGCGCGCACCTGCGGGCTTTGCCGCGCCTGCCGCGAAGGCCGCGACAATCTCTGCGATAATGTCTCGGGCGTTCACGGCTTCCATCTCGATGGCTTTGCGCAAGAGAAGATCAACCTGCCGGCGCGCCTGCTGGTCCCCGCCCCGCCCGGCGTGACGGACATCGGCGCGGCCGTCGCGCCCGTCACCTTCGGCACGGTCGAACACATGCTGTTCGACAATGCCAGGCTGCAGCCCGGGGAGATCATCCTTATCCATGCCGGCGGCTCGGGCATCGGCTCCGCCGCGATCCAGCTGGCAAAGAAAATGGGCTGCACTGTGATCACCACGGTCGGCTCGAACGACAAGATTGACAAGGCGAAGGCGCTTGGCGCCGACCACGTCATCAACTATCGCGAGGACCGTTTCGAAGGCATCGTGCGCAAGCTGACGAAAAAGAAGGGCGTCGATGTCGTCTTCGAGCATGTCGGCGCCGACACCTTTGCCGCCTCGATGCTGTGCCTGAAACGCGGCGGTCGCCTGGTGACCTGCGGCTCGACCTCGGGCGTCTCGACGCAGATCAATCTGATGCAATTGTTCCAGCAGCAGCTGAAGCTGCTCGGCTCCTTCGGCTGCCGTATGCAAAACATGGCCGACGCCATGCAGAAAATGGCGGCGGGGCTGGTTTCTCCGGTTATCGACACCGAAGTCGGCTTCGACGGCATCGACGCCGCGCTGAAGCGCATGGAAGGCCGCGACGTGTTCGGCAAGATCATCCTGCGCGTCGGCTGACCATGATGTTGCTGTCTAAAAACATCATGGGCTAGGCATGGTCGGCAACACCTTCAAGAAGCTCCGCCGGGACTTGGCGTTCCGCCACGGCAGGCGGCTGCGCCAGTTCAACTATTGGCTGCTTGCGCGCGCCGCGATGACGATAATTTGGCTGCTGCGTCTGCTGCCGGTCGACAGCGCGCTCAATTTCGCCGACCGAGCCGCCCGCCGCATTGGTCCGTGGGTGGGACGCCACAATGTCGCCATCGCCAATCTGCGCAACGCCTACCCGGAAAAGAGCGACAGCGAAATCCAGGCGATCGCGTCCGATATGTGGGGCAACATGGCCCGCCTCGCCGCAGAATACATTTTTCTCGACGCCCTGTTCGACTACGATCCCGCCGCGACGAAACCGGGCCGCGTCGAGGTCAAGGGGGTCGAGCACTTCGTGCATATCGCCGAGGAACATAAGCCCCATATCATCTTCACGGGGCATCTCGGCAACTTCGAACTGCTTCCGGTGGCGGCAGCCACTTTCGGCATGAACATAACGGCGCTGTTTCGCCCGCCCAACAACCCTTACCTTGCCGACTACATCCTCTCGACTCGCCGCTCGACCATGGGGTCGCTTCTGCCCTCTTCGACCGGCGCTTCATTCGCGCTGGCCGCCATTCTGGAGAAAGGCGGCAATATCGGCGTGCTCGTCGACCAGAAATTCTCGAGCGGGCTCGAAACGACATTCTTCGGCCGCCCATGCGAGAGCAACCGGGTTCTGGGCACCCTGGCGCGGCACTATGACTGCGATGTCTATCCGGCGCGCTGCGTGCGCTTGCCGGGGAACCGCTTCCGGCTCGAGATCGAGGACAAACTGACCTTGCCGCGCACCGCCGGAGGCAGTGTCGACGTCCACGGCACCACCCAGCTGCTCAACGACGTGGTCGAGCGCTGGGTGCGCGAGGATCCCGGCCAGTGGATGTGGTTCCACAAAAGGTGGGAAATCAGCGGCCCGCGCGGAAAGCGTCAAAAGGCGAGACAGCGCGGCGAAGCGGCCTGAAGCGGCAAGTATTGAGATGCAGCGCAAGCGTGAAGCGATTGCCCTGCAACTATGTGTAGTTTCGACGACAAGTGACGGCAGTTATGCTAGGAATTTAAGCACAATTCTTGAGATCTGCGCCCACGACCCGCCCGCTGAGGCGGGTTTTTTGTTTCGGCCGGATCGCTCGATGGCGGCCTTGTTTCAAGTTTCGGTCTTTCGGCGCGGCAAGTTTCACCGCCAATCGTTAAGCACGTCCGAAATGAAAGGGCTGTTTGACAGCCACGCCTGGAGAAAAGTGAACCTGATCGGTCAAAGCCTCGCCTCATCGGCCGTAAGTGCGTGCTCTCGCGTGCCGGAGACGATGATCTCCAGGACCTCATGCTCGCCGGTGTTCCTGACGTAGCGATCGCCGACGTTCTCGCCGCGCTTCAGCACCATCACGCGATCGCCCACAGCGAATATGTCAACGAGGCGGTGGGAGATGATGATCTGGGCAACGCCCTGCTTTTTCAGTTCCAGCATGGTCTCGAGCAGCCGCTCGGTCGCCATCACCGAGAGATTGGCGGTCGGCTCGTCGAGGATCACCACGCGCGGCTGGAAGGAGATAGCGCGGGCAATCGCCACAGATTGCTGGCGTCCGCCTGACAGGCTCTCGACCTTTTGATAGACGGAGTTCACGTCGACCTTGAGTCGCTTCAGCACGCTGTCGGCTTCCGCGTACATTTTCCGCCGATTGACGAAAAGGCCCTTGCGCGGCCAACGGCCAAGAAAGATGTTCTGACCGACATCCATATTCCCGCAAAGAGCGAAATCCTGGTAGATCATCTCGATGCCGGCGTCGCGGCTTTCGTGCGGGCTCTTGAAGTGCACCGGCTGCCCGGCGACGAAAACCTCGCCGGCGTCGCGCTGGTAGGCGCCGGTCAGGATCTTCATCAGCGTCGATTTGCCGGCCGAGTTGTCGCCGACGAGGCCCAGGATCTCGCCGGGATAGAGCACGAGGTCGACGTTGCGGAGCGCCTGCACTGCACCGAAGGCTTTTTCGATGCCCCGCATTTCTACGATCGGTGCAGGCGTGGTCGGGTCACGCATGGGTGGTCTCCGCCGTTCGTGTGCGCCGTGCGAGGCGCGCCCGCAGGCGGCCGAAGATGTTGGCCTGGCGCACCCAGATGTCGATCAGCACCGCCACGATCAGGATGCCGCCGATGAAGACGTTGATCCAGTGCTGCGGCATGGTGAAGCCCTGGACGTTGAGCTGCAGCAGCGCCCGGATCAGGGTGATCACCGCCGCCCCGGCGAGCCCCCCGATCACGGTGCCGTAGCCGCCGAAGATCGAACCGCCGCCGATGATCACCGAAGCGATGGCGTCGAGCTCGCGGAACTGGCCGGCTACCGGGTTGAAGCTGCGGAAGTAGGCGACGTTGATGATCCCCGCCATTGTCGCGCAGAGCGCCGCCAGCATAAGCGCGAGGAACCGCACCCGGTTGGTGTTGATCCCGGCATAGGCGGCGGCGCGAATGTTGCCGCCGGTCGCATAGACCTTCTGCCCGAACGGCATATAGGCGAGCACGACGCCGGCAATGACGGCGACGAACAGCATCCAGATGGTCTGGACGCTCACCACCTCGGCGATCGAGCGCAGCAGCCCGTCCGGCAGCGAGATGCGGTAGTGCAGCAGGATGTCGTTCACCTTGCGGCCAAGCAGGTTGTAGCCCTCGGGCCAGCCGGTGAGCTGCTGCCCGGCGACGAACCAGGCGGCGAGGCCGCGGGCGATGTAGAACATGCCGAGCGTGGCGATGAAGGCCGGCAGCTTGAAGCCGACGGTGACGATCGCGTTGACGAGGCCGGCACACATGCCCGCGAGCAGGCCCATCGCCACCGCGGTCACGGGGTCGGCGCCGAGAACCTTGAGAAAATAGGCGGCGGTGCTGCCGGCGAGGGCGAGCACCGCCCCGACGGAGAGATCGATATCGCCGGCGGCGATGACGTAGGTGAGCCCGATGGTGATCAGCGCAAGCTCGGTATAGTTGAGCAGGATCGCGAAGCTGTTGGACAGGTTCCACCAGTAGTCCGGCCGGAGCGCGAGGCCGGTCAGCCACAGGAGCACGGTCAAGATGATGGCGAGCGCGTCGCGCCGGGCGAGGAACTTGCCGAACCCGGTGGCCGACAGCGCCATGTCGGTCGCCATTGCCCCCTTGGTCTGCACTCCCTCGATCGCGATGCCACCGATCTCGTAGGCCGGTGGCGGTGGCCGGCCGCGGAGCCAGGCCCAGAGGCGCCCTGCCACCTGGCGGCGGATGAGATAGGGCTCGATGAGCACCGCCACGACGAGCAGCAGTCCGAGGAACACCGGCACCGCGCCGACCGGCAGCGAGAAAACGGCGTTGACCGTGATCTCCTCGTCGCCGATCTTGATGGTGCGCGTGATCGGCCAGCCCTCGCGCAACACCTTGTCGAGCAGCACCACCAGCAGGGCGCCAAGGCAGGATCCGGCGACCCGGCCGCGGCCGCCGAGGATCGAGGCGCCGCCGATGATCACGGCGGCAATGACGGTCAGCTCACCACTGACGCCGTAGAGGGGCGTCACGCCCTTGTCCTGGGCAGCTGACATCAGGCCGGCAAGCGCCGCGCAGAGTGAGGAGATCAGGTAGGCTCGAATGCGCACCCAGTTGGTCGGGATGCCGGCATAGGACGCCGCCTGCTCGTTGCCGCCGGTGGCGAAGGTCTCGTAGCCCCAGCGCGTCTTGGCGAGCACATAGGCGCCGATCACTGCGACAACAACGAAGATCACGACCTGGTTGTTGAAGCCGAGGAGGTTAGTCTCGCCGAGGTGAAAAAAAAGCGGATAGCCGGTCGCCTTGGCAGGATAGTAGATCGCCTGGCCGTGAGTGAGCGCCAGCACGAAGCCGCGGCCGATGAAAAGTATCGTCAGGGTGGCGATGAATGCAGGCACTTTCAGGATGGTAACGAACACGCCATTGACGAGACCGATCAACACACCGAGAAGCATGCAGAGGATCACCGACGTGACGACGCCGAGGTCAAGGAAGCTCGGCGCGAACAGCCTGGCGAAGACGACGGCGACTAGGCCGTAAGTTGAACCGACCGAAAGATCGAGGTCCTTGTTGACGATGACGAAGGTCACTCCGACCGCGATGATGGCAACCCGCGAGGTGTCGCGGAGCAGCGAGTGAAACGCTCCTGTCGACCCGAAGAACGCGGGATTGACGAGAGCGCCGCCGAGATAGAGCAGCAAAAGCAAGGCAACGAGCCCCACCTCCCAGCCGCCGACAATCTGGGACGGCGCACGGCCGAGTGATGTGGTCGCGGTAAGCGCCATGGTCTCTTCTGGTCGATTTCCCTGCTGCCGCATTGCGGGAGAGCTTGCGCCCTCCCGCAATGATTTCAGACCTTCCGAGCGGACTCAGTTCTCGAAGCGCTTGCCGACATCCTCGACGGTCTCCTTCGTCACCAGTTGGGCACGTGTGTCGAGGTTGGATGCCGCGATACCGCGATCGATCTCCAGATAGAGCTGCATGACCGGCCAGAAGCCCTGCAAGAAGGGCTGCTGCCCGAGCGCCCCGGTCAGATCGCCGCTCTTCATCGCATCCTGCTGGGCCGGGCCGAGGTCGAAACCGTAGGCGCAGATCTTGCCGGTCAGTCCGGTCTGAGCGACGGCCTTGGCAAGCGCCGGCGTGAACACGTTATTGCCGGCGAACGCGCCAACGACGTCGCCTCGCGATTCGAACAGCGTCACGATGCCGTTCACCGGATCATTCGGATTGGTGTCGATACCTGTGTTCTCCGGACCCGCGTCGACCTTGAAGGCATCAAGCTTGCCGGCATCCTTCAAGCCCTTGACGATGGCGTTGAAAGCCGAAGTGACGCGATTGTTCACCTCGATGTTGCCCATTGCGGTCGACGACGGCAGGACGATCGAACCCCTCTCGATACCCTTGTCCGCGAGGCACTTGACGAGCGCCTCGCCGGCGATTGCGGCAGCGGAGGCGTCCTGGCCGGTGTGGCCAATGCTGCTGCGGTTGAGGAGCGTGCCGTCAAAGGAATTGGTCGTAGCGACCGGTATGCCCTTCGCCTCGGCGGCCTTGACGATGTCGTTATAGGCGCCGACCTGGGGCGTTGTCATGATCAGCCCGTCGATCGTCGGATCCTGCACGATCTGGTTCAGGATTTCGATCTCGCGGGCAGGGTCGTCGGTCGGCGATTCCGAGCCGAGCAGCAGGACCTTGGCGCCGATCAGGTTGCCGGCGACGGTCGCGCCGACGTAGACCGGATCGAAGAAACCATTGCCGGCAGTGTGTGTCACGATAGCGAAAGTGAGGTGACCATCGGCCGAATGGAAGTTCTTGGTACCGGGAGCCTCCTTTGCGGCTTCTTCGAAGCTGTAGCCGCCGACCGCCTTATCGACGCCGCCCGATTGTGCGTAGGCGTTCGATACGCCGAGCGATAACGCCGCGGCACACGCCGCGAGCGAGAAAATACGTTTCATGATTATCCTCCCTTGCAACCAACGGTCGGAAGCCGTTCGGGCGCATTTATTCAGGGATTCCGATTGCTTCCTCCCACCCCGTATATTCTGCCCAAAGCCTGCCCACGTAAATAGTGCTCCCACTTTCGCCGACGAATTAGTTCAGAGCGGAAAGCCGGCGTCGCTTCACACAAGCGCCCGTTCTGACTTCTTGTAGGAACCGCGAGCTTGCAACCACCTAAAGTTAGTTGGTCACGACGATCCGCGTATTGCGGAAGCCGGCTTGCCGCACCATCGAATAAAAGGCTGCGGCATTGGCCGGGTGCAGCCGCACGCAGCCATGCGACGCGGGGCGCCCGAGAGACTTCACCGCGCCCGTGCCATGGATGGCATAGCCGCCGCGGTAGAACACCGAATGAGGCATGGGCGACATGTCGTATTTGCGCGAATACCACATCCGTGCCGTTCGTTGCGGCCGGTAGCTGCCGCGCGGCGTGATATACCCCTTGCGCGCCGTCGATACGCGCCATCGGTAAACCGCCTGACCGTATCTTACAGTCATCGTCTGCGATGACACGTCGATCCTTGCAACCAGCTTGGCTGCCCAGCCCTCGACCGAAGAACCGAACAGCATCGTTACCAGTAACGCTGCCATGAGAACGGTCTTTTTCATGCGATCAAACCCCTTTGATTGCCCTTGCCCGCCTGCCTTCACGCTATTCTTGATTTTTTAAATGACAAGTGAGGTAACCACATACTCCTTGACGAATTCGCCAATCCAAAGCAGCGAATTTGAACGATTTCCCGCGATAGTTGCCGCAGCAACACGCAGCAGCGGCGCGGTCCGCCAAGAGGCTTGCCAAAGCGCGCCGTTGGCTGCTCAATTCGTCGAATGAACGAAATGAACGAACGGCTCCTGAAAGCGGTCGATGATCGGGTCGACGACCTGGTCGCGCTGACCGCGGATCTGATCCGCTTTCCGACAATCAATCCGCCAGGCGAAGCCTATCGGCCATGCGCCGAATACGTCGGAGCGCGGCTGAAGAAACGCGGTTTCGAAGTCGAATTCATCCGCGCCGAAGACACGCCCGGCGACACCGACCGCTACCCGCGCGTCAATGTCGTCGCCCGCTTCGATGGCCGCTCGCCCGGCGCCTGCGTGCATTTCAACTCGCATATCGACGTGGTCGAAGCCGGCGACGGCTGGAGCCTCGATCCCTTCGCCGGCATTGTCAGGGATGGCAAGGTCTATGGCCGCGGCGCCTGCGACATGAAGGGCGGCTTGGCCTCCTCGATCGTCGCCGCCGAGGCCTTCATGGAGGTCTTCCCCGATTTTCCGGGCGCCATCGAAATATCAGGCACGGTCGACGAGGAGTCCGGCGGCTTTGGCGGCGTCGCCCATCTGGCAAAGCTCGGCTATTTTTCCAAGCCGAAGGTCGACCACGTTATCATCCCCGAGCCGTTGAACAAGGACCGCATCTGCCTTGGCCATCGCGGCGTGTGGTGGGCGGAGATCGAGACCAAGGGCGAGATCGCCCACGGCTCGATGCCGTTCCTCGGCGACAACGCGGTGCGCCATATGGGCGCCGTGCTAAAGGCTTTCGAGGAAGAACTGTTCCCGGCGCTCGACCGCAAGATGACTCGAATGCCGGTCGTGCCCGATGGGGCAAAGCGCTCGACCATGAACATCAACTCGATCCACGGCGGCCAGGCCGAGGATTTCCGGCCCGGCCTGCCATCGCCCAACGTGCCCGATTCCTGCCGGCTGACCATAGACCGCCGCTTCCTGCTGGAGGAGGACCTCGGCACGGTCAAGAGCGAGGTGACTGATATCCTCGACCGGCTGAAGCGCGAGCGCAAGAAATTCGACTACGAGATCCGCGATCTCATGGAGGTGCTGCCGCTGATGACCGAGCGCGATGCACCGGTGGTCAAGGCGGTGGCGCAAGGCATCATGGAGATATTCGACCGCGAGCCCGACTACGTGATTTCACCCGGCACCTACGACCAGAAGCACATTGCCCGCATCGGCCACATCTACGACTGCATCGCCTATGGCCCTGGCATTCTCGACCTCGCCCACAGGCCCGACGAATGGGTAGGGATCTCCGACATGGTCGAATCTGCCAAGGTGATGGCGATCGGGCTGAACATATTGCTCAGGGGCGCCGGCGCACGGTAACCCGGCTGCGACGGAAAGCTTCGATCGCTTGAGCCGGCGGCTAACGGAAAACATTCCCGCCGGCGCTGCCAGAAAGCACGAAACGCAATTTACTCCTTGGCGAAATCACGCTTCTATCCACCGGGTTTTGAGCATTTTTTGAGCATACGGGAGCTGCACGATGAAATTGTGGAAAACCATTCTCACCGCTGCGGGCCTGGTGGTGGCCACTGGGGCCTCGGCGTTCGCTGTGCGGACCGATCTGGTCATCGGCATCACGCTCGAACCTCCGCATCTCGACCCGACTGCGGGTGCTGCGGCGGCGATCGACGAAGTGCTTTACGCCAATGTGTTCGAGGGGCTGACCCGCATCGGTCCGAACGGCGAGGTGCTGCCGGATCTCGCCGAAAGCTGGACCATTTCCGACGACGGCAAGGTCTACACCTTCAAGCTGCATATCGGCGTCAAGTTTCACGACGGCACCGACTTCAACGCCGACGACGTGAAATTCTCGCTCAACCGCGCCCGCGCCGACAACTCCGTCAACGCACAAAAGGGCCTGTTCGCCGCCATCGATACGGTCGAGGTCGTCGATCCGGCGACGGTCAAGATCACGCTGAAGAACCCGCAAAGTTCCTTCCTCTACAATATGGGCTGGGGCGACGCGGTCATCGTCGCGCCGGAGACAGCCGACACCAACAAGGAAAAGCCTGTCGGCACCGGCCCGTTCAGGTTCCAAAGCTGGGCCAAGGGCTCGTCGATCACGCTGATCAAGTCCGATACTTACTGGGGCGCCCCGGTGTCCCTCGACAAGGCGGAGTTCCGCATCGTTCCCGATGCCGCCGCCGCGATACCGGCGCTGCTTTCCAGCGACGTCCAGGCCTTTCCCTTCTTCCCCGATCCCGACAGTGTCGCGCAGGTCAAGGACGACGCGCGCTTCAAGGTGGTGATCGGCGCGACCGAGGGTGAAACCATTCTCTCGATCAACAACAAGAAACCGCCTTTCGACAGACTGCAGGTCAGGCAGGCGATTTCGTTTGCGCTCGACCGCAAGGCGATCATCGACGGCGCCTCGGCCGGCCTTGGCGTGCCGATCGGCTCGCACATGTCGCCCGCCAACAAGGCCTATGTCGACCTCACCGGCCTCTATCCGCACAATGTCGAGAGGGCCAGGGAACTGCTGAAGGAAGCCGGTCTGGAGAACGGCTTCAAGGCGACGCTGAAACTGCCGCCGCCCCCCTATGCGCGGCTTGGCGGCGAGATCATCGCGTCGCAGCTTCGCGATGTCGGGATCGATCTGCAGATCGTGCCCGTGGAATGGGCGCAGTGGCTGGACCAGGTCTTCACCAAGAAGGATTACGACCTGACCATAGTCTCCCACACCGAGCCCAACGACATCGATATCTATTCGCGCAAGGATTACTACTTCAACTACGACAACCCGACCTTCGACAAGATCATCGCCGATCTGAACCTCACCTCCGATGAGGCCAAGCGCATGACGCTGCTCGGCGAGGCGCAGAAGATACTGGCCGACGATGCCGTGGTCGGCTTCCTCTACGAACTGCCGAAAGCCGGCGTCTGGGACGCCAAGCTCGAGGGTTTTTGGGAAAACGCCCCGATCCAGGCCAACGACCTGACCAAGGTGAAGTGGACGGAGTGAGGCAGCGCAGCGGTCCTCCTCCCATGACCACCTATCTTCTCAATCGTCTTGCCATCGCCGTCATCACGCTGGTTCTGGCCTCGATGGTGGTCTTCGCCGTGCTGGAGATCATTCCCGGTGACCCGGCGCGGCTGATGCTTGGCATGAACGCCAGCGCCGACCAGGTCGAGCTGCTGCGCAACCAGATGGGCCTCAACGCGCCCCTCGCTCTGCGCTATCTGCACTGGGCCGGCGGCTTGCTGAGCCTCGATTTCGGCCGTTCCTACACCTATTCGGTGCCGGTCATCGACCTGGTCCGCGAGCGCGTCGTCGTCTCGCTGCCGCTGGCGCTGATCGCGCTGGCGCTGTCCACCATCATTGCCATTCCGGTCGGGCTGTTTTCCGCCGGCAGGCACGGACGGGCCGGCGACACGATTGCGATGGGCGCCGCCCAGCTTGGCGTCGCCGTGCCGAACTTCTGGTTTGCGCTGATGCTGATCTACCTGTTTGCGGTTTGGCTGCGGCTGGTGCCGGCCGGCGGTTTTCCGGGTTGGAGCGCCGGCGTCTGGCCGGCGCTGAAATCGCTGGTCCTGCCGGCGATCGCGCTCGCTCTGCCGCAAGCGGCGATCCTCGCCCGCGTCACCCGCTCGGCGCTGATCGAAGTGCTGAACGAGGACTATATCCGCACCGCCCGCGCCAAGGGCCTGCCTTATCGCGCGGTGCTGTGGCGGCACGCGCTGCGCAACGCCATGATCCCGGTGCTCACCATTCTCGGCCTGCAGTTCGCCTTCCTGCTCGCCGGCACCATCATCATCGAGAACGTCTTTTACCTGCCCGGCCTTGGCCGGCTGGTGTTCCAGGCGATCACCCAGCGCGACCTGATCGTCGTCGAAAGCGTCGTCATGCTGCTGGTGGCCGCCGTCATCGCGGTCAACCTGCTTGTCGATCTCTCCTATGCGGTCGTCGATCCGCGCCTGAGAAGCCGCCAATGACGCTGCGCTTCGACATTCCAGAGGAAAATTTTGCCGACATCCTCGTCAAGGCCTTCACCAACCGCTCGTTCCTCGCTGGCTTCGTCATCACCGCGCTGGTGGCAGCGGTCGCCATCGTCTCGTTCTTCTGGACGCCTTTTGACGTCACCAAGCTGATCATCGCCGACAAGACCCAGGCACCCTCGCCGGCGCACTGGTTCGGCACCGACCATTTCGGCCGCGACATCCTGTCGATGATCATGGTCGGCGCCCGCAATTCGATCGCCGTGGCGCTGGTGGCGGTCGGCATCGGCATGGGCATCGGCGTGCCGCTCGGTGCCTTCGCTGCGGCGCGCGGCGGCATCGCCGACGAAGCGGTGATGCGGCTGAACGATCTCGTCTTCGCCTTCCCTGCCCTGCTGTCGGCGATCATGATCACCGCCATCTTCGGGCCGGGCGCGCTCAACGCCATCATCGCCATCGGCATTTTCAACATTCCGGTCTTCGCCCGCGTCGCCCGGGCCGGCGCGCTGGCTATCTGGCCGCGCGACTTCATCCTCGCCGCGCGCGCCGCCGGCAAAGGCAAAACACTGATCACACTGGAACATGTGTTGCCCAACATCGTCACCTTGCTTCTGGTGCAAGGCACCATCCAGTTCGCGCTCGGCATCCTGGCCGAAGCCGGGCTTTCCTATGTCGGGCTCGGCACACAGCCACCGATGCCGAGTTGGGGCCGGATGCTGTTCGACGCGCAGACCCGCATGGTGGCGGCGCCCTGGATGGCGATCTTTCCAGGCATGGCGATCGTCGTCACCGTGCTTGGCCTGAACCTGCTCGGCGACGGTATTGCCGACATCCTCGATCCCCGGTCACGGCGTCAGCGATGAGCCTGCTCGAAATCGAGAACCTTTCGCTGAGCATCGGCGACACGCCGATCCTGAGGGATGTCGAGCTCTTCGTCGCGCCCGGCGAGGTGATGGGGCTGGTCGGCGAATCCGGCTCGGGCAAATCGATCACGGCGCTGACGGTGATGCGGCTTCTCCCCTGGTCGGCGCGCGCCACCGGGCGCGTCGTCTTCGACGGCATCGACATCCTGGCGGCCAGCGAAGACCAGATGTGCGCGCTGCGGGGCGACGACATCGGCATGGTGTTCCAGGAGCCGATGACGGCGCTGAACCCGGTCAAGACCATTGGCGAGCAAGTCGCCGAAGGCATCCGCTGGCATACGAAGGCAAGCCGCGCTGACGCCGAGGACCGCGCGCGAAAGATGCTCGACCGGGTCGGCCTGCCCTCAACCAAATTCCCGCTATCGCGCTATCCGCACGAGCTTTCCGGCGGCCAGCGCCAGCGCGTCGTCATCGCCATTGCCTGCGCGCTGAAACCCAAGCTGCTGATCGCCGATGAGCCGACGACGGCGCTCGACGTCGTGCTGCAGGCGCAGATCCTCGACCTGTTGCGCGACCTGGTCGCGGAAAATCGCATGGGCCTGCTTCTGATCTCGCACGACCTCGCGGTGGTGACGGAGATGGCGGATCGCATCACCATCCTGCGCCACGGCGAAGTGATCGAGGCCGGCGACACGGCGCGCACCTTGTCCGAACAGCTCCATCCCTACACCCGACAACTGGCGCAGGCCTCGATGCATGTGCCGGCGCGCGCCAGGACACATGAGGTCGGCCAAGACACCCCCCTGCTCCAGGGTGCCAAACCTCTTCTTCAGGTAGACAGCGTGACGCGGGACTATCCGGGACGTCGCCCGTCGCTGCTGAAGCGGGCGGCTCCGATCCGCGCCGTCGACGATGTCTCGTTCTCGATTGATCCCGGCCAGTCGGTGGCGCTGGTCGGGCGTTCCGGCTGCGGTAAGTCCACGCTTGCCCGCATGATCCTGGCGCTGGACGGGCCGACATCGGGAACGATCCGGTTTCGCGGCGAGGTCATCACCGGCAAGAGCGAGGCGGAGCTCAAGCCGGCGCGCCGTGACATGCAGGTGGTGTTCCAGGACCCTTACGGCTCTTTCGACCCGCGCCAGAAAGTCGAAAAACTGGTCGCCGAGCCGCTGCATGTCCTGGAGAAGAAGCCGACGAATACCGAGCGGCGCGAGATGGTGGCAAAGGTCCTGCACGAGGTCGGTCTCAGCTCACGCGACATGGACAAATATCCGCACGAATTTTCAGGCGGCCAGCGCCAGCGCCTGTCGATCGCCCGCGCCATCATGACCCGCCCCAAACTGGTCGTCGCCGACGAGCCGGTCTCGGCGCTCGACGTCTCGATCCGTGCCCAGATTCTCGATCTGCTCGCCGAGCTCAACCAGAAGCTCGGCGTTGCCTATCTATTCATCACTCACGATCTGACCGTCGCTCGCGCCATCACCGATCAGGTGATGGTCATGTATGACGGCAGGATCGTCGAGCGCGGCAGGACGAGCGAGGTTCTCGACCATCCGCAGTCCGAAGCCGCCAAGGCGCTGGTCGCTGCGGCCCCAGACCTGCACCGCGCGATTGCTCGGCGGTTACAGGAACAGGGGTGAGCCGCCCACCGTTCAGAACGGCTTACTCTTCGGCCTTCACCACATCGGCTGGGCTGATGTCGAGCAAGTCGAGCGTGCGGCGCAAAAGCTGCATCTCGGTCCCGGCAAGTTGCGAATCGGCCTTGGCGATCTCGGCCATATGGCGGGCAAGCAGGCTGCGCCTCTCGACGTCGAGGTCACGGAACTGCGCGATGGCTTGCGAGCTGTTGGTCTCGTAGCCGAACTCGTTGAGATATTCGATGACGCTGTCGATGCTGGCTTCCGGAATGCCGAAGGCTTCCCGGCAGATGCGCCTGAAGGCGGCCATTTCGCTCTCGCTGACCGTACCGTCGGCCAGGATCATGCGAAACAGCATCAGCAGTTCCGCCGACAGCACAGGATCGTCCGCAACCTTGCGCACGCCGGGGTCGCCATCGAAGATCGAGCGTATCTGGTCAATCAATGCGAATGCCATCAGCGTCCCTTTCCGATTCGTCAAATGCATGTCGCTCAAAAGTGCGCAGCGGTTTTGAGATAACGACATGCATAAACAAAAGAGCCAAGCGCGTCGCCGCGCGCTTGGCATAGGTAGCGCGGAATCGGTCTTGCGCAAACGGGTCGGCTGTGGTTCGAACGCGCCATATTTTCCCGCTGGCCGGAACCCCTCCCGCAACCATCCGATGTTCGATTTTTTCACCCAAACCGTCGTCATTCTCGGCGCCGCCGCCTTCGCTGCCGGCTTCGTCGATTCGATTGCCGGCGGCGGCGGCTTGATCACCATTCCAGCACTGCTGCTCGCCGGCTTCTCGCCGGTCGAGGCGCTGGGAACCAACAAGCTGCAGGGCATGTTCGGCTCAGGCTCGGCGACCATCCACTACGCCGCGAAGGGCCATGTCGATTTGCGCCGGCAATTGCCTTCGGCCCTGTTGGCGCTTGCCGGCAGTGCTCTCGGCGCCTTGCTGGCGACATTCGTGCCGGGCGACCTGTTGCGCGCTCTTCTGCCGGTCCTGCTGATCGCCATCGCCCTTTACTTCGCCCTGAAGCCCAACATGGGTGACGTCGACCGCGCCCGGCGCCTGTCGCCGTTCCTGTTCGGGCTGATCCTGGTGCCGATTGTCGGCTTCTATGACGGCCTGTTCGGGCCGGGGGCCGGTTCCTTCTACATGCTGGCCTTCGTCACCCTAGCCGGCTACGGCGTGCTCAAAGCGACGGCGCACACCAAGCTGCTCAACTTCGCCTCCAACATCGGCGGCTTCATCGTCTTCGCTGCTGCCGGGGTCGTCTACTGGAAGATCGGCCTGATGATGGGTGTCGCCCAGTTCCTCGGCGCCCGCGTCGGCGCCAGCCTCGCCATCCGCAATGGCGCAAAACTGATCAAGCCGCTGCTGGTGATGGTCTGTCTGGCGCTGGCCATCAAGCTGCTTGCCGATCCGGCGAACCCGCTGCGCACGCTGATTGGTGTGTGAACGGCGCGCCTGATACTATGCGGTTGTACGAATCATGTTGGAGGAGCCACACATGAATCTCAGTGCGCCTACGCAGCTTGTTTTCATCATATCCCTTGTTATCGCCATCATCGGCCTTCTCGCCGCTCTCGGCGTTTTTGCGTTCATTCCCTTGGCCGCGGTGTGGATCGTCCTCATCGCTTATATTGTGCTTGCTGGCGGCTGCTTGGTTCGCGGCGCTTAAGTATTCAAATCTCAGGTAACTCGAAGCGCCCGGCCACAAGCCGGGCGCTTTTGATTTTGAGGGCTGGTCTGTTAGACTCCTTGGGCGGAAGGAAAGCTCATGCCCGCCAAGAGCGAAGACGGCAGCCGACATGAAAATCCCGGCCTCGACCGGTTCGAGATGGTGCGGCGTACGTCCGGCCCTTGCCTCCGGGGCGCGGTCACCGACATCTGCGGCTATCGCGAAACGACACCGGGCCGTTTCCGCAACGTCGAATATGCATCGCTGACCGTGCCGCTGGTCATCAGCTTTGCCGAACCCTTCGCCATCGGACTCGGCAAGGATCCGGGCGACAACGACCGCTTCGCCAGTTTCGCCGCCGGCCTTTTTGCCGGTCCGGTGGTGATCGAATCCTTCGGTGGCGCCTGCTGCGTCCAGGTCAATTTCACCCCGCTCGGCGCCCGCCGCTTCTTCGGCCTTGCGATGAGCGAACTCACCGACCGCATGGTCGACCTCGACGATGTGCTCGGACTTGAGGGCATCGCGCTGCGGGAAAGACTTGGCAATGCGCACGGTTGGAGCGCACGCTTTGCCATCGTCGAGACGTTCGTCGCAGCACGGCTGGACAAAGCCCGGGAAACGCAGGCCGAAATCGCCTGGGCCTATGACCGGATCATCGTCTCGGGCGGCCGCATTCGCGTCTCATCGCTCGCCGACAGGCTGGGCTGGAGCCGCAAGCATCTCGCAGGAAAATTCTCCAACGCGATCGGCGTCGGCCCTAAGACGCTGTCGCGCATCGTCCGCTTCAATCGGGCGCTCGGGCTGTCAAGACAGGACAAATCCGATTGGGCTGATATCGCCGCCGATTGCGGCTATGCCGACCAGGCGCATCTTGTTCGCGAATTCCGCGACCTTGCCGGCGAAACGCCGACGACACTTGCCGCCCAGGCATAGATTCTGGAACGCCTTTTGCGACGCCCAACGGGCGCGCGCGTGGTAACATTTCTTCAAGACGTGCGAACAGCCTTCGCCCAGACTGGGTTATCGACAATCCAATTGAAGGAGATCGCCATGACAATAAATGTCGAACCGCCCAGGCTCTATCCCACGTTGCGCTACCGCAATGCAGCCAAGATGATCGACTGGCTGGGCGAAGCCTTCGGCTTTGCCGTTCATGCCCGCTACGGCGAAGGCGACATTGTCCATCACGCCGAACTGACTTTTGGCTCATCGATGATCATGCTGGGCACTGCACGCGACGACAAGTTTGGCCAGATGATCGGTGCACCGGGCCCGGGTGGCGGCAGATCGATCTATGTTGCCGTCGACGATGCCGATGCTGCTTATGCCAGAGCCAAAAAGGCCGGCGCCGAAATACTGGAAGAACTGACGGACCGCGATTACGGCAGCCGCGAATTCATCTGCCGCGATCCGGAAGGCAATGTCTGGTCGTTTGGTACCTATTGGCCCAAGGCCACCGAACGCGCCAGCTAACGCGCCAGGCCAAAGATGGCGTCGCAGTCGAGGTGAGTTTCCAACTCGGCTGCGACCTCGTCCAGCGCTCGTTCGACCTCGGCGCGATAGTCGACGCCGCCGCCTTTCACGCCAAGGTTTTCCAGGAATTTCGCCCGAAAAGCGTCGGCGGAAAACAGCCCGTGCAGATAGGTGCCCGACACCTTGCCGTCGGCGGAGATGGCGCCGTCATCGACGCCGTTGATGACGGCGGACGGCCGCAGCGTATCCGGACCGGTGGTGCGGCCGAGATGGATTTCATAGCCCTCGAGCGGCAGGTCGAACTGCACCGAGCGCGCCCTGACATTGCGCACGGTCTTTTCCGGCTCCATCACCGTTTCAACATCGAGCAGGCCAAGCCCTGTGGTCTCGGTCACGCTGCCCTCGATGCCGTCGGGATCGCGCACGACGTGGCCGAGCATCTGGAACCCGCCGCAAATGCCGACGACGTGGCCGCCGCGCTTGCGGTGGGCCGCAAGGTCGCGGTCCCAGCCGTTCTCGCGGAATCTTAGGAGATCGCCGATCGTCGACTTCGAGCCGGGAATGATCACCAGCCCGGCATCTTCGGGGAGGTGCTGACCAGGCGGCACGAATACCACCTCGACCTGCGGTTCGGCCTTGAGCGGGTCGAGGTCGTCGAAATTGGCGATGCGCGAAAGCATCGGCACGGCGACCTTCAGCGCGCGTTTCTCGCCGGACGCCAGGCGTTCGAGTACCACGGAATCTTCAGATGGCAACCGCGCCGCCGCCTTCAGCCACGGCACGACCCCGAAGCAGCGCCAGCCGGTGAATGTCTCGATCGCCTTGATGCCGTCATCGAACAGCGAGACATCGCCGCGGAACTTGTTGATGAGATAGCCGACGATCATGCGCCGGTCCTCTTCCGGCAGGATCAGATGCGTGCCGGCGACCGAGGCGATGACGCCGCCGCGATCGATGTCGCCGACCAGAATCACCGGCACATTGGCGCGCGTCGCAAAGCCCATATTGGCAATGTCTCGGTTCCTGAGATTGATCTCGGCCGGCGAGCCGGCGCCCTCGACGATGACCAGATCGGCGCCGTCGCCGACCTTTGCCCAGGAGTCCAGCACGGCATCCATCAGCCTGCCCTTCAGCGCCTGGTAGTCGCGTGCCCTCGCCTCCCCTGACACCTTGCCCTGCACCACTACCTGCGCACCGATATCGGTCTGCGGCTTAAGCAGCACCGGGTTCATGTGGATGGAGGGCGCAACGCCACAGGCGATCGCCTGCAGCCATTGGGCGCGGCCGATCTCACCGCCGAGTTTGTCGCCCGGAATATCGGCAACGGCGGCGTTGTTCGACATGTTCTGCGGTTTGAACGGCCGCACCTGCAGCCCGCGTTTCCTGGCCGCGCGGCAGAGGCCCGCGACCAGCACTGTTTTGCCGACATCGGAGCCCGTGCCTTGCAGCATGATCGCCTTGGCCATCAGTCCTTGCCCTGTACCGTCGTTCCGGTGACCGTGGATTTTGCCGCCAGCGGCCCGCCACGCCAGATGTAGAGCGCCAGCAGCGGCTCCTTGCCGGTGCGCATGGCGTGGCTGACATCAGAGGCGTGGTGGATCACCTCACCCGCCTCGCGCGTGCGAAAACCGCCTTCGCCCATGCGCCATTCGGTGCCGCCGGTCAACGGAATGTAGATCTCCTCGGCGACATGATGATGGTCGGGATAGACGACATCAGGTCCAAGGATCAGCAGCCCGGCCGCGACCTCGTCGTTGACGAAATGGCCGCGCGTCCCGAATACCTCCAGCCAGCCGTAATTGTCGATGAAAGTCTTGCCGAAATCCGCCTCGCTGTAGGTCTGCCCCCAGCGCAGTTCGCCGCGACGCTCCGCAAGCAGCCGCGCCAGCGGCTTGGCGTTTGCCGGAGCGAGCTCGGCGATACGGTCGAGCTGGCGCAGGCAGGCGAGCGGATGCGGCTCGAGCCGACGCGCCGGCATGGCCCAGCCGATCCGGGCCACGGCATCGCGCACCAGCGTATCATCGAACCTTTCGAGATAGGCATGGAAACACTCGAGCAGTTCATCGAAATCTGTCGTCACGCCTTGCTCCACACACGCATTCGCGCACGGCGCTCCCAGTTGGTTGGATGCAGACGGTCAGCTTGCGCGGCGGCATCATTGGTCTAGATTGAACCGCGCGCAAAGCCAAAAACGACAGGCCAGCCGGCCGACAACATCAGGGAGCACGCCATGGACGCCGCTGTCGATGCGGGCACCAGCCAGTTCGAACTCAACGAGGACCAGCGCGCCATCCAGGAGATGGCCGAGGCCTTCGCCGCCGACCGCGTCGCGCCGAACGCGCTCGACTGGGACCGCAACAAGCATTTTCCGGCAGACGTGATCCGTGAGACAGGCCCGCTCGGCCTCGGCGGCATCTATATCAGCGACGATGTCGGCGGCTCGGCGCTCGGTCGGCTCGACGCCGTGCTGATCTTCGAGGCGCTTTCGCGCGCCGATCCGGCTTTTTCCTCCTTCATCTCGATCCACAACATGGTGGCCTCGATGATCGACCGCTTCGGCAGTAACGAGCAGCGCCAACGCTTCCTGCCGAAGCTGACTTCGATGGAATGGCTGGCCAGCTATTGCCTGACCGAGCCAGGCTCGGGATCGGATGCTGCGGCGCTGAAGACGCGCGCGGTGAAAAGCGGCGGCGACTATGTGCTGAACGGGGTCAAGCAGTTCATCTCAGGCGCCGGCGACAGCGACCTCTATATCGTCATGGCGCGCACCGGCGCCGACGGGCCGAAGGGCATTTCCACCTTCGTCGTGCCGAAGGATGCGTCCGGCCTGTCTTTTGGCGCCAACGAGCACAAGATGGGCTGGCACATGCAGTCGACGCGCCAGGTCATCTTCGAGGACTGCAAGGTGCCGGCGCAAAACCTGCTCTCAGTCGAAGGCGCCGGCTTCGGCATCGCCATGGCCGGACTCGACGGCGGCCGGCTCAACATCGCCGCCTGTTCGCTGGGCGGCGCGCAATCGGCGCTCGACAAGGCACTGGCCTACACCGCGGAGCGTAAGGCCTTCGGCTCCAAGATCAACCAGTTCCAGGCGCTGCAGTTCAAGCTCGCCGACATGGAGACCGAGCTGCAGGCGGCACGGATATTCCTCTACGCCGCCGCCTCGAAGCTCGACCGCAAAGCTCCCGATGCCTTGAAATGGTCGGCGATGGCCAAGCGCTTCGTCACCGACATCGGCTTCAATGTCGCCAACGACGCGCTGCAACTGCATGGCGGCTACGGCTATTTGCACGACTACGGCATCGAGAAGCTGGTCCGCGATTTGCGCGTTCACCAGATTCTCGAAGGCACCAATGAGATCATGCGCGTCATCATCGCACGCGCCCTGATCGGCCGCTGACGGCAAAACCGGGAGAAAACGATGACCACCATCGCCTTCATCGGCCTCGGCAATATGGGCAACCCGATGGCCGCCAATCTCGTCAAGGCTGGATATGCCGTGCACGGCTTCGACCTGATGCCGGAGAATCTCGTCATCGCCAAGGAGCATGGCGTCGTCGTCATGGCCAATGCCGTTGCCGCAGTGAAAGAGGCCGATGTGGTCATCACCATGCTGCCGGCCGGCAGGCATGTCCTGTCGGTCTATGAGGACATCGCGCCCAAGGCGAAAAAAGGCGCGCTGTTCATCGACTCCTCGACCATCGACGTCGAATCGGCACGAAAAGCCCACGCCATTGCCGCCAAACATAAGCTGCTGTCGATCGACGCGCCGGTTTCCGGCGGCACCGGCGGCGCCGCAGCCGGCACGCTGACCTTCATGGCCGGTGGCTCGAAGAACGCATTCGCCAAGGCCGAACCCATCCTGAAGCCGATGGCCGGCCGCATCGTCCACTGCGGCGATGACGGCGCCGGACAGGCGGCAAAGATCTGCAACAACATGATCCTCGGCATTTCGATGATCGGCGTCGCCGAAGCCTTCGTTCTGGCGGAAAAGCTCGGCCTGTCGCATCAGGCGCTGTTCGACGTCGCCTCGAACTCGTCGGGCCAGTGCTGGTCGCTGACCACCTATTGCCCGGTGCCCGGTCCGGTGCCGACATCGCCGGCCAACAATGGCTACAGGCCGGGATTTGCCGCAGCACTGATGCTGAAGGACCTGAAACTGTCGCAGGAAGCCGCGCAAAGCGCCGGTGCGGTGACGCCGCTGGGCGCCGAGGCCGCCCAGCTTTATGGGCTGTTCAATGCCCAGGGACATGCCGGTGCCGATTTTTCCGGCATCATAAATTTCCTGCGCGGTAACCCGGCGTAACGCATGTCGCCCAAGAGCTTGCGCTCGGGTCTGACCGTCCCTTCAGACGCGACGCGCTTAAGCCTCGAACTCGACGGGCTTTTCCGTTCCCGGCAAAGAGAAACATCGGAAATTTAGATTTGCTTAAACTATCGATAACCACCCGGTAACGATGTCCCTGTAGAACGGAGTGCGAGGCGGCATATCGCATCCGCCCGGCGCTCCGGATCAGGTCTCGCGTACCGGAGCCCGTAAGTTTCGCAAGTGTTCTGTTGGCGAAGCGCCATGCGTATCTGGCAAAGCCGCGTTCCCGATGGAGCGCGGTTTTTGCGTTTCGGAACGGCACCGCGCAAGAGCTGGCACAGATGTGGAAAGGGCCGCTGATCCGGCCCTTCGATAGTGCAAGTCATGACCCTGTACGGCCAATTGGGGAGAGGACTATGTGAGCCTCTTCTCAAGTTGCTCCACCCAATCGAGTTGCGACCAGTTTGCCGTCCATCATCATCGGGATGATTGCCAGCTTTTTTTCTTCCAGGAATTCCAGATCGGCGCTGCCTTGATTGAGGTCCATCAGCTGCTCGACTTTTCCATCCGGATGAATGCGAAAGAGCGCCCCTGCGACCCAGTCCGTAACAAGCCAATTTCCTGCTCCGTCCGGTTCTAGACCATCTAGATTTCCAACAGGCTCGCCGGACCCGATGTCAGAGATAGCCTTCGTGTTCAGGTCGATCGCGATCAGATGGCCGGGTGTCTTGGACGAAAAATCCGGCTGGATATCGCGACCCCAGCCGGCGACGAGGAGGCGACCATCTTCGACGCGCAGACCGTTCGGATGCAGGAGATCCTCGCTCTCCAGCCAGACGGTGAGAGCATCGTTGTCCAGAAGGTAAATCCTGTTCGCCAGCATGTCGGAAACAAAGACGCGACCCGCCTCGTCGACGGCGGGGTCATTGAGGAACTGAGCGCCTTCCGCGGGCCATGTTCCGGTGATCTGACCGCTCTCGACGTTGACGGCCATAAGCCGATCGATGTCGGTGACGAAAAGCGTATCGCCTTGCATCACCAATCCCTTGGGCGCATTAAACCCGGTCACCCATTCGGCTGCCTGCAACTTTCCGTCAGGCGAAACTTTCGAAAGGTGTCCGACCCCATCCTTGCCGGCGGGCTCGCCAACAATATTGGAACGTAGAAGACGTTCCGCTTGGTGTCGAAAAGTACGCTCTCGGGGGCCTTTAAGCCGTCAAGGGACCAGACCTCCTCCGCTGTCGCGGGTGACCCTGCCATTCCTAGTAGTAGAATAGAAAATAGAACTGATTGAATCCTGATCATGATAACCTCCCTATGTTGTTTTTTGACCTATTATGTAAAGCGCAACCGCAAATTGCGCAGGCGATCTTGAAAAGCCTACGGTTGACGCTCCGATTGCTCTGACAAGTTCGTTCGCCAAGCAATTTCTGCTTAGCCTCGCCAACTTTACAATTCCCCAGATGAATGGCAGTTCCAACGTCAACTGTTCTTGGAGCCGTACTGCGGGTGAAAAGCACTCCGCACATCCCGTGACGCTGTACTCGGGCGGCCCGCGAGAGGCTGGTGTTCGAAAACGACGCCCAAGCGAGTCTAATCGAAACACCAGCCAGTCGCCTTTGCGCGGACGGCCGATCCGGTCCGCCGAAGGCATCATCGGCTCGAGGCTCGGATCGTCGATATTGCCGAAATTGGGCAGCCATACCGTACGGCCGGGGATGTGCAGGTGCTGCCCCCTTAATCAATTTCATTCCAAGCTGCCCTTTACACAGCCTGGATGGGCTCTATCTGAATCTTGAGTCCAAATACTGGAGGACAGCACGATGAAGCACGTTCTCGCATTGGCACTCTTCATCGGCGCCGGATCGCTGTTTGCCACGGCAGCCTATGCCGAACCGCCGGATCATGCCCGCAACGATGACGCAAGCCTCCATCCCGGCCATCAAGGGCACCTGTCGAGCGGCCGCCAATACCCAGGAAGACCTGCCACTGAGTTCCACGAGAGTCTAGAGGCGGAAGGAGAGCCGAGCTTTCCGACCGGTCCGGGTGGGTGGGCCGAGCAACAGAGCGACGGCGCTAACGCCCAGCGTAGCAGCACCGACGCTACGGCCGACAACTAGGGCAGGTAAACACAGGTCCTGACGAACAAGGTAAATCGCGGCGATGGACGAAGCGATCGCCTCGTAGCAGCCCTTGGTGAGCGGCTCCTCCAAGGTGTAGGAGACCTGCCGCGCTCACGACCGATCCTCGCCCTGGCGAGATCTTCGGCAGAATGCACCGGGCGTCCGACTGCAGGACGCCCGGCAATCGTTCTATCTTACCGCCCGCGCAAATCCGCTTGCGCCAGATCAAGCGCCTTGGCGATGCGGTCGCAGGCCATGTCGATCGTCTCACGCGTCCAGATCAGCGGCGGAGACAGGATCATCGTATCGCCGGTGGCGCGCAGCATCATGCCCTGGGCAATTGCGTGGTCGCGGACAAGCACGGCCGCGCTTCCGGCCGGCAGGAAGCGCTCCTTGGTCGCCTTGTCCCTAACGATTTCGATTCCCCCCATCAGCCCGATCGAGCGCACTTCGCCGACCAGATCGTGACCGCCAATGTGCTCCTGCAGCGCCTTGGCGAAATATGGTCCGGTGTCGTTCTTGACCCGATCGACCAGACCTTCACGCTCCATGATCTCGAGGTTCTTCAGTGCCACGGCGCAGGCCACAGGGTGCCCCGCATAAGTGTAGCCGTGATTGAATTCGCCGCCCTTCTCGACCAGCGTCGCGGCGATGCGGTCACCGACCAGGAGCGCCGACAGCGGCTGATAGCCGGAGGTCAGCGCCTTGGCGGTGGTGATGGTATCTGGCTCGATGTCGAAGGTCTGAGCTGCGAACCACTCGCCCGTTCGACCATAGCCGGTGATGACTTCGTCCAGCATCAGGAGGATATCGTATTTGCGGCAGATGCGCTGCACTTCCGGCCAATAGCTCATCGGCGGTATCTTCACCCCGCCTGCCCCCATCACCGGCTCGCCGATGAAGGCGGCGACCTTGTCGGCGCCGGCTTCGAGGACGGCATCCTCGACGGCCTTGGCCGCGCGCAGGCCGAAATCATGGTCGCTTTCGCCGGGCAGAGCCAGCTCATAGGCATAAGGCATCATCACATGGACGATGTTTGGAACCGCGCCGTTGAGCTGTTTGTGCATCGGCTCCATGCCGCCCAGCGAGGTGCCGGCGATGGTCGAGCCGTGATAGGCCGTCTTGCGCGAGATGATGCAGTTCTTCTCCGGCTTGCCTTCCAGCGCCCAATAGTGGCGGACCAGCCGCAGTGCCGTATCATTGGCCTCCGAGCCGGACGAGCCGTAGATGACCTGATTGACGTGCTTCGGCGCCAGTTCCGCCAGCTTTTTGGCCAGCAGCACCGGCGTCGGGGTCGAGCATTTGAAGAAGGAATTGTAGTAGGGAAGTTCCTTCATCTGGGCGTAAGCTGCGTCGGCCAGTTCATCGCGGCCGTAACCGACATTAACGCACCACAGCCCGGCCATGCCGTCGAGGATTTCCGTCCCTTCGGAATCGTAGATGAACGGCCCGTTGGCGTGGGTGATGATGCGTGAGCCGGCCTCGCGCATCTCCTTGTGATCGGTGAACGGATGAAGGTGATGCGCAGCATCGATCTGCTGAAGCTGCTTCAGCGAATAATTCTGATACGTCATGTCTGATCTTTCCTCTTGAACCAATCCGGCAATTTGTTGCCGGGGCGGATTCGCTAGGGGAAAGTGGGCGGCGAATAGCCGATGCGGGCGCAAAGCCGCAAAAGCTCGGCGCGAAGCGTGCGCGGCGACGGCGTCACCGCCATCCCAAATGCGCGACATGTCTTCCTCCGAGCCATGCAGCACCTTAGGCGGTCTGATGCGATCAGTTCAAGCCGTTCCGTTCAGCGCCCGTTGCAGGAAGACATACTTCATCGCCGCCTGTGCCGCTTGCGGCCGTCGATCACCGCGCCCGCCATGGCCACCCTCGGTTTCTTCGAAGAATAGTGTCTTGGTGTGGCCGGCAGCCTGCAGCCGCCCGGCCATCTTGCGCGCATGGCCGGGATGGACGCGGTCGTCGGCGGTCGACGTCGTCAGCAGGACCGGCGGATAGGCCGCATCGGTCTTTACATGCTGATAGGGTGAGTAAGCGGCCAGCCACGCGGCCTCTTCCGGCTTCGCCGGATCGCCATACTCGGCCATCCAGGATGCGCCGGGCGGCAGCTCGGTGTAACGCAGCATGTCGAGCAGCGGCACGTCAATGATCACCGCACCGAAAAGCTCGGGATGCTGGGTCAGGGAAACGCCGGTCAGCAGACCGCCATTCGAGCCGCCCTGGATGCCGAGTGTCGCCGGCGTGGCGATGCCGCGTTTCACCAGGTCTTGCGCAACCGCGACGAAATCGTCGAAAGCATTCTGCCGGTTGGCCTTGAGCGCGGCCTGGTGCCAGTCCGGGCCGAATTCGCCGCCGCCGCGAATATTGGCCTGCCCATAGGCATTGCCTTTTTCCAGCCACAGCCGGCCGCGCACGCCGGCATAGCCTGGCAGCAGCGGCACTTCGAAGCCGCCATAGCCGTAAAGCAGCGTCGGCACCGGCCCGTTCTGATCACGTCGCCTGACGACGAAGTAAGGGATCATGGTGCCGTCTTTCGAGCGCGCCTCGAACTGTTCCGAGACAAGCGACGACGCATCGAAACGCGCCGGCTGCGATTTCACCGTCATAAGCGTCGCAGCATTGTCATCCGACCAGATGATCGAGCTCGGCGACAGGAAACCGGTGAAGGAGAAGGAGACGCTGGAGCCGAAACGCTCGGCGTGGCTGATACCGACGCTGCCGTTTTCGGGCAGCGCCACCGGCTGCAGCGACCAGCCGCTGTCGCCGCGTTGGCAGGCGACGACCTTGCCGCGCACATTGTCCATCAGATTGATGAACAGCCGGTCCTGCGTGCGGGCGATGCCGGCGATCGAGACACGATCCGCCGGCTCGAGGACGGTATCGACGGGTCCGAGCGCATTGGTCTCGATCCAGCGGGCGAAGTCCAGCGAATAGAGGCCGTCGGGTCGGCATCGCGTGCCGTCCGGCGCCGACCATGGGCTGCGCACCCCGAAGACGAGCTGATCCCTGAACAGCATCGTGTCGGTGACGTCGTCCGGCAGCGGGATGCGCCTGTTTTCGCCGGAAGGCAGACGCAGAAAGCTGTGCGAGGCAAAAAAGTCGAGCGTCCGGGTCAGGAACAGATGCCGCTTGTCGCCGTCGAACTCGAGGGAACCGCCGGCGGCGAGATCCTGCTTCTGCGCCTCGAAGATCGGCGTCGCATCCTCCAGCCTGGTGCCGCGCTGCCAAAGCTTAACCACGCGCGGATAACCGGACCTGGTTTTTTCGTCCTCTTCGAAGGCAGCCGAGACGATGACCGTGTCCTTGTCCAGCCAGCTGAAGCCCGACTTCGAGGCAGGAGCACGAAAGCCGCCCTCGACAAAGGACTTGGTGTCGATGTCGAATTCGCGCATCTCACTGGCGTCGCCGCCATCCGGCGACAGGCTGAGCAGGCAGCGGCTGAAGTCGGGGTAAAGCCGGCTGGCGCCGCTGAACACCCATTTTACGCCCTCTTTGGCCGAAAGACGGTCGAAGTCGATGATCGTCTCCCAATCCGGCTTCTCGGTCTTATAGGAAGCGACCGTCGTGCGCCGCCAGAGGCCAAGCACGTTAGTCTTGTCCTGCCAGAAATTGTAGACGTGGCCGTTGAGCGCAGAGCCGACCGCTATGTTGTCTTCGGCCGTCATCAGGTCGAGCGCGGTTTGGAAGTAGGACTGGTAGGACGGATCACCCTGCAATTCACCTGTTGTAGCCTCGTTCTGACGGTGAACCCAGTCGAGCGCTTCCTTGCCTGTCCTGTCCTCCAGCCAGAGAAAGGGATCTTCGTCCGCCGAATTCGCCTGCGTCTTTGTGTTCGACATCGTCAAATGGTCTCCGATAAACTCATCAAGGCTCGGTGTTGCAAACATCGTCTTGCGACGACCTATATTCAACTTGGAACGCGCAAAACGAGCCGTTGCGCTGTTGGCCGCTCTAGGTGGGGCCTCCTTGCCGCCCGCAGGCCACGAGGGAACTCATGCAACCTCTGTACATTGCGAAAGAGAAGTTCGGTCCTTTCAGCGGCACTGCGTGGACCATGTACATCAACTGGTCCGGCCTCACCCAATTAAGCGAGGTCGTTTCACTCGATGGAATGCTCGGGCCGGTCGCCTTGGGAGAGGTAAAGGACAGCTACTGGCCTCATATTGTGAACGAGGACTACATGCTCGATTTCTTTGTGGACCTGGACTTCCTCCTTTCGGAGTTGGCGGATCCGGGCGACTTGAATGTCCTCAATGTGATCCGAAGACCGTCGGTTGACGTGCGTTCACTCGACTGGAACGGATTTACCTTCCTGGGCTACGACTTGTTGGATCAAGACGTCTCCATAAGCGCTTTGACCAACTGCGGAGGATTTCCTGACGTGTTTGCGAACACGGAACTGTCTGACGTTGGATTGATACCCGACTTTGATCGTGCCGTTGAAATTCGAGACCGTCTACGCGGGATGCATCCCTCTGAATACCACGCCAATTGTGATTTATGGGCGATTTCCAGATGGCAAGGAAATGAAGGCACGCCGCAATTGTATTAGACTGCTCGCCCCCGCAATACGGTTGTGACCGCCAGCGCCAGGCAAATGGCGCCAAGCGTGATCGGCAGGCCGTCCGCACCGAGAACATCCATAGCGCCGCCCGCCAGCGGCGGCACGGCGATGCCGCCGACGCCCCACATCAGCGAGAAGGCGGCATTGCCGGCGACCAGTGCCGAGCCGGTGAACCGCTCGCCAAGCTCGATAATCGACATCGTGTAGATGC
This sequence comes from Mesorhizobium sp. BHscii, assembly GCF_053848065.1. NCBI lineage: Bacteria > Pseudomonadati > Pseudomonadota > Alphaproteobacteria > Hyphomicrobiales > Phyllobacteriaceae > Mesorhizobium > Mesorhizobium sp. BHscii. Next base: position 100,568 of record NZ_JBSPKW010000012.1, read on the forward strand.
CGTAGGAGACTGCACCCCAGATAAAGACGCATGGCCAGATCAGCGGCGTCTCGATGAGAACCGGCAACAGCACGCATCCGAGCAGCGTTAGCAATACACAGATAAATCGGACCAGACGCGCCGTCAGCCGTTCCGCCAGCAGGCCGAGCGGCACCTGCATGGCGATATTGCCGGCGATCATCATCGACAGCAGCGCCGACATGCGTGTTTCCTCAATGCTGTAATGCGCTCCGTAGACCGGCAGCAGTGCCAGTACCGCCTGTTCGAAACCAGCGGCCACGACAACCGCCGACAACAGCAGCCATGCCATCGGCATGAACCCCATGACCGAAACCCGGTGCCCGGCCTCATCGACCTTCGGAAGCCGTCGCAGCACCAGCGCCAGGCAGGAGCCGCAAAAAACGAATGCGGCGATGCCGACGAGAAACGGCGGCCAGCCTTCGGTGCCGACGGCAAGCAGGCACAGCGGGCCGGCGGCGAAACCAGCCGAAATGACTGTGGAATAGACCCCCATCACGCGGCCGCGGCGCAACGGCGGCGCCAACGCGATCACCCAGATCTCGCTCAGCACATAGAGTGGATTGGTCACCACGCCGATCAGGAAGCGCAGCGGGAACCATAGATAGACATTTTGCGTCCAGCCGATCAGCGCCAGCATGATCGCGGAAAGAGCTGCGCAGGTGAGCGCCGTGCGCCCCGCCCCGAACCGGCGCGCCAGCGCCGGGATCAGCGGCGACGAGACGATAAAGCCGACCGGCGTCATTGCCGCCGAGAGGCCGATCATGGCCGGCGAGACGCCCTGGCGCTGCAGGATGAAGCTCAACAGCGGATAGCTCAGCCCTTGCGCGATGGCGAACACCGAAACGGTGGCGATCACGCCGGTGATCGCCGCCCACTGCATTGTCTCGCCGCTGTTCTCTTCCGCCAGGTCCATGATCCGCACCAACAGGGAACCTGCACGATTAGCGTTTCAGCAGCGCGCCGGGAAGCACCGTTGACGAAAACCGCTTGCGCCAGCCTGAGGAGATCAAAAGCCCGGTGATCCAGTCGGTTGCCTTCAGCCCGGGAGCTGTCATGTCGCTTCCCTCGTCCTAGTGGTCGTCGCCTCCGCAATGGCGGGACAGCCGGCGGTCCATTATGCCGCCGCACTTATCGCAGCGTACGAGGACTATCATGACCGCCGCCCTTCATCCCGCCGAACCGGCATTGGCAAACGACCGTGCCCGTCGCGGCGGCCGCGCGGGAAAGCGCGCCGGCGGATCAGCGGCGTTCGAGCAGCCGCCGTTCCGCCAACTGAAAATCCCGCTGACGCCGACGAAGCTGGTCTCCGACGACGAGCTGGAATCGATCCACCTCGCATCGCTCCGCGTTCTCAGGGAAATCGGCGTCGACGTGCTGCACGACGAGGCAAGGTGCATCATGAAGGCGCACGGTGCGGATGTCCGCGAAGGCAGCGAGCGGGTGCGCTTCGACAGCGACATGATCCTCGAGCTGGTTTCCCACTGCCCGTCGGAATTCACCATCCATGCCCGCAATCCGGCGCACAATGTCCGCTTCGGCGGTGACAATCTGATCATCTCGATGATGGCGTCGGCGCCCAATTGTTCCGACATCGACCGCGGCCGCCGGCCGGGCAATCAGCAGGACTACCGCAACTTCCTCAAGCTTGCGCAGATGCACAACATCCTAAACTGCACGGGCGGCTATCCGGTCGAGCCGATCGACATCCATCCGTCCGTCCGGCACCTCGAATGCATCCGCGATCTGAGCGTGCTAACCGACAAGGTGTTCCACATCTATTCGCTCGGCAAGGAGCGCAATGTCGACGGCATCGAGATCACCAGGATCGCGCGCGGCATCAGCGACCAACAGCTTCTCGATGAGCCATCGGTGTTCACCATCATCAACACCAATTCGCCGCTCAAGCTCGACGTGCCGATGATGGAAGGCATCATCCAGATGTCGAGCAGGGGCCAGGTCGTCATCGTGACGCCGTTCACCCTGTCGGGCGCCATGGCGCCGGTGACCATCGCCGGCGCGCTGGTGCAGCAGAATGCCGAAGCGCTGTCCGGCATTGCCTTCGCCCAGATGGTGCGCAAGGGCGCGCCAGTCGGCTATGGCGGTTTCACCTCCAACGTCGACATGAAGTCCGGCGCGCCGGCCTTCGGCACGCCGGAATATATGAAGGCGCAATTGGTCGGCGGCCAGCTCGCCCGCCGCTACAACATCCCTTACCGCACCTCCAACACCTGCGCCGCCAACACGGTCGACGCGCAGGCGGCCTATGAAAGCGTGTTCTCGCTGTGGGGCGCCATCCAGGGCGGCGGCAATCTGATGATGCATGCGGCCGGCTGGCTGGAAGGCGGCCTGCGCTGCTCCTACGAGAAGACCATTCTGGACATCGATCTGCTGCAGATGGTGGCCGAGTTCCTGACCCCGCTCGACCTCTCCGAGGAGGCCCTTGGCTTCGACGCCATCCAGTCCGTCGGTCCGGGCGGCCATTTCTTCGGCACCCAGCATACCCAGGACCGCTACAAGACCGCTTTCTATTCGCCTATCATCTCCGACTGGCGCAATTTCGAGACCTGGGCGGAAGCCGGATCGCCGACGGCTCTCGAAAAGGCCAATCGGGTCTGGAAGGAGCGGTTGGCCTCCTATGAAGAGCCGTATATGGACCCGGCTATCCGCGAGGAGCTCAACGCCTTCGTCGACAAACGCCGGTCCGAAGGCGGCGCGCCGACCGATTTTTAAATATCTGTATTGGTTTGATGAACAGTCGACCGCCACTCCGTCGAGCGTCACCCGACACCTCTCCCCCGGTCGACAGGGTCGAGGGAGGGCGTGAGATCATTCCAGCCGGCGCCCTTCTCCGCTTTGTGTTCACCCCCCGCTCACTCGATTCAATCTCTTCAAAAACGGAACTATCTTCATGAAATCTCATACAAAAGCGGTTGTCATCGGCGGCGGCGTCGTCGGCTGCTCGGTGCTCTACCATCTGGCCAAGGCCGGCTGGACCGACATCATGCTGATCGAGCGCTCGGAGCTCACCTCCGGCTCGTCGTGGCATGCGGCGGGCGGCTTCCACACGCTCAACGGCGATCCCAACGTCGCCAAGCTGCAGGCCTATACGGTGCAGCTCTACAAGGAGATCGAAGAACTTTCCGGCCAGTCCTGTTCGCTGCACCTGACCGGCGGCGTGATGATGGCCGACACGCCCGAGCGCATGGACTTCCTGCGCCTTGCCCACGCCAAGGGCCGCTATCTCGGCATGGACACCGAGCTGATCACGCCGTCAGAGGCCAAGGCGATGTTCCCGCTGATGGACGAGACGAATTTCGTCGGCGCCATGTGGGATCCGGTCGAAGGCCATCTCGACCCTTCCGGCACCACCCACGCCTACGCCAAGGCGGCCAGAAAGCTCGGCGCCGAGATCGTGCTGCGCAACCGCGTCGTCGAGCTGACGCAGGAAGTCGACGGCACTTGGAACGTCGTCACCGAACAAGGCACGGTCCAGGCCGAGCATGTCGTCAACTGCGGCGGCCTGTGGGCGCGCGAGATCGGCCGCATGGTCGGTGTCGAGCTGCCGCTGCTGGCCATGGAGCACATGTACCTCTTGACCGAGCCGATGCCGGAGGTCGAGGAATTCAACAGGTCGAGCGGCCGCGAGATGATCGGCGTGATGGACTTCAAGGGCGAAATCTACACCCGCCAGGAACGCAACGGCATCCTGCTCGGCACCTATGAAAAGGCCTGCAAGCCGTGGTCGCCGATCAACACGCCGTGGGATTTCGGCCATGAGCTGCTGCAGCCCGACATCGACCGCATCGCGCCGTCGCTCGAAATCGGCTTCAAGCATTTTCCCGGCATCGAGAAGGCCGGTATCAAGCAGATCATCAACGGTCCCTTCACCTTCGCACTGGATGGCAACCCGCTGGTCGGCCCGGTGCAGGGCCTGACCAATTTCTGGTGCGCCTGCGCCGTCATGGCCGGTTTCTCGCAGGGTGGCGGCGTCGGGCTGGCATTGTCGAACTGGATGGTTCATGGCGATCCCGGCTTCGACGTCTGGGGCATGGACGTGGCGCGCTTCGGCGAATGGGCGACGCTGCGCTACACCAATGCCAAGGTGCGCGAAAACTATTCGCGCCGTTTCTCCATCCGCTTTCCCAACGAGGAATTGCCGGCCGCGCGCCCGGCGCAAACGACGCCACTCTACGACACGATGCTGGCCAAAAACGCCGTCATGGGGGATAGCTGGGGCCTCGAAACCCCGCTCTGGTTCGCACCGAAAGGCACGGAGCCAAAGGACATCGTTTCCTTCCATCGCTCCAACGATTTCGGGCCGATCGGCGAGGAAGTGCGTGCGACCCGCGAGAAGGTCGGCGTCACCGAGATCGCCAACTTCGCCAAATACGAAGTCTCCGGGCCGGCAGCCGAGGATTTCCTCAATCGGCTGATGACCAACCGCATGCCGAAGACCGGCCGCATCGTGCTGACCCCAATGCTCAACGAATTCGGCAGGCTGATCGGCGACTTCACCATCGCCAAGGCGGGTGAAGAGCGCTACATGATCTGGAGCTCGTCGGCGGCGCAGAAGTATCATATGCGCTGGTTCGAGAAGCACCTGCCGAAGGATGGTAGCGTCCGCATTCACCGCTTCGATCAGACGCTGGTCGGCTTGTCGATCGCCGGGCCGAAATCACGCGACCTGCTGCAGAAGCTGGTCGATGTCGACATCTCGACCAAGGCTTTCCGCTTCATGGACTTCCGCGAGATGGCGGTCGGCGGCGCGCCCTGCATGGTCAATCGCATTACCTATACCGGCGACCTCGGTTACGAGATCTGGATGGCGCCGGCATACCAGCGCCTCGTCTACAAGGCGATCAAGGATGCCGGCGAAGAGTTTGGCCTCGTCGATTTCGGCATGCGCGCCCTGCTCTCGATGCGACTGGAGAAGAATTTCCCGACCTGGTTCCGCGAACTGCGCCCGATTTACGGGCCGTTCGAAGGCGCGATGGACCGCTTCGTCAAGCTGGAGAAGAACGACTTCATCGGACGCGAAGCGGCAGCCAGGGAGCAGGCAGAAGGGCCAAAACTGCGCCGTGTCTCTTTCATCCTCGATGCCGCGGACGCCGATGTCATGGGCGACGAACCGATTTGGGCCAAGGTCGGCGGCAAGGACTACGGCACGGTGGAAAAGCCGCACGGCTATGGTGCGCCGCGTTTCGATACGGGCGGCAAGGAAGTGCGCGGCTCCAGGGCCGCGGAAGGCGCTTCGGCCGTGCGCGGCATCGTCGATGGCGACTGGCGCGTGGTCGGCTGGGTCACCTCCGGCGGCTATGCCCATTACGTCCAGAAATCGATGGCGCAAGGCTATGTGCCAGCGGCGTTAGCCGGGGAAGAGAGCGCCGGACTGTTCGAGATCGAAATCCTCGGAAGCCGGCGTCCGGCCCGCATCAATGTCGAGCCGCCTTTCGACCCGAGCGGCGAAAAGATGCGGACCTAGAGCACCGCACCCAAAGGCCTGCCTTCCGGCCCGAGCCGGGGTGCGACCGATTTTGGAGAAGTCCGATGCTTAACCAAAAAGCTAGAGCGGCGGTACGATTCGACTTGAAGCCCGCCGCCCCGGAAGCGATCAGGGCTGCCACATTGTGCGGGGCACGGTCTTCGTGCTAGCGGGGCCGGCGGCAACTGGCACGGGCGATGAGAACTCGTTGAAGTATTCGATGAAATGGGACGAATGGCTTGCCGAGAGCAGGATCGGCCCCTTCCCGGCGGCGATCGTCATGGTCGCCGCTTATTTGGCCTTGCAAACCGTCATATTGTCCATTCTGGCCACTTGGGCAGGAACTGGCGTCGGCGTCGATGACGCGGAGCAACTGATTTATCTTCCATATCTTTGGGCCGGATATGGCGGCTCGCAACCGCCTCTCTATACATGGATCAACTGGCTGGCCGCGCAAATTTTCGGCACCAATATTTTCACGCTGAAGCTCGTCAAATACTCCGTGCTGTTCCTCGCCGCCTGCAGTGTGTTCGCCGCCATGCGGCGGTTCGGCTACATGAAAGCGACGGCAGCGGCGGCCATGTTAGGACTTTTCACAATCCCGCAAATCGCCTGGGAATCGCAGCGGGCCTTGTCGCATTCGGTCGCCGTTGTCGGCTTTTGCGCACTGCTCCTGCTCGCGATGGCTAATCTGATCGAGCGGCGAAGCGTGATCGCCTATGCGGTGTTTGGCTTGGCAACGGCTGCGGCAATTCTTGCCAAATACAACGACGTATTCCTGGTGTTAGCCCTTGTTGCGGCGGTGTTGTCGCTGCGCGAGTTGCGCGGCGCGATCCTCGATCCGAAATTCGCAATCAGCGTTGCCGTCGCGATATTGGTGCTGGCGCCAACCACATATTGGAGCCTCATGCATCCTGCCGATTTGCTGGCGAGAGGCGAGAAGTTCGGAATAGACCTACAGCAGCCGCGCATGACGGCCGCGGCCACCGGCGCCGGCAAGTTTATCATGGGGACCTTCAATTTCGCTGTCTTGCCGGTGTTCGTTTCCGCGCTGGCTTTCGCGCTGACGGGGTTTCGTTTCTCCGAGCGTCACCCCAAAGCACCGGCCAGGGAAGTTCTCTTGTGGCGTACCTTGGCGCTCGGCTTGGCCATGCTGGCGACACTTGTGCTGGCCACCGGCGTGACCGAGGTCAAGGCCCGTTGGCTGGTGCCGGTCCTGATCATCTTGCCGCTGGCGATGGCCGCCTATATGGAACGGCTTTCACCACGCGGCAGGGACGCCCAGCTCCTGGTGATCGCGGCCGGAGCGGTCATCGCCGTTCTGCTCGCGCCCGCCACTTGGTACTTCCAGATAAACGGGACCAGTGGTCTCTCGCGGATGATCCGGGTGGATTACCCGGCCCTCTATCGCCAGCTGACTGCCGACGGGCCGGTGAAAACCGCAATATCCGACGGTGCATGGGTCGGAAATCTGCGGTTGGTCGACGAAAAATTGGTCGCGCTTGACCAGGAAGTGCCGAATTTCGACAGGCTGGTGCAAGAGCCGGCTGTACTCGTCTGGCTCGACCGCGACGATCCGCGGCCGGTCATTTTGGAGCAGCTCAAAAAAGCTGGCTATGAGCCGGACGGCCAACCAAGGCAAATCATGGTTCCGCTATTGCCTAGCACGGGCAAGCCTGCCCGGCCCGGCGCCTACATAAGATTGAAGAAAACGGCTGCGGAAAAAGCCACAGCGCCCGACGAAGGCGTTAGCAAAGGAGCCGAGGGTGGACAGGAACCCGACTGATCGACCTCCTCGTCATCGCAAGATCATGCCGTTCGAGCCGGACGAAGCGGGCTTCACCGATGTGTTGCACCTGAAGTCGCGGCAGAAGGCCGCTGAGCTCAACCAGCATGTGCTTGGCTATGGCGCACTGGCGGAAGCCGAGTGGCACGCCGCCGGCATTGCTGCCCCCAACCTGCCTGCCATGCGTCAATACCGGCTCGACCGCATCCGCGCCGAGCTGAAGCGCCGCGACTATGCAGGAGCCCTGCTCTACGATCCGATTAACATCCGCTATGCGACCGACTCGACCAACATGCAGCTCTGGGTCGCGCACAACCCGACAAGGCATTGTTTCGTTGCCACCGAAGGCCCGGTGGTGCTGTTCGACTATTTTTCGTGCGAGCACCTTTCCGACCACTCCGGCGTGGTCGACGAGGTGCGGCCGGCAGTGTCGTGGATGTATCTCTACAGCGGCGAGTTGACCGAGCAAAAGGTCCGCCGCTGGGCTGCCGGCATCGCCGATCTGGTGAAAGAGCATGGCGGCGGTATCAGTCGTATCGCCGTCGATCACATCAATACCGAAGGCGTCGAAGAGCTCGCCCGCCTCGGCATCTCGATCGGCAATGGCGAGGCGCTGATGGAAAACGCTCGTCTGATCAAATCGCCCGACGAAATCCTGGCCATGCACCGGTCGATCGTCGCTTGCGAGGCGGCGATGGGCGAGATGGAAGCAGCATTGCGGCCAGGCATTTCCGAAAACGAATTGTGGGCCGAATTGCACCGCGGCAACATTGCGCGTGGTGGGGAATGGGTCGAAACCCGGCTTTTGACGTCAGGCCCGCGCACCAATCCGTGGTTCCAGGAATGCTCGTCGAGAACGATCGAAGCCGGCGATCTCGTCGCTTTCGATACCGACCTGATCGGCCCTTATGGTTTCTGCGCCGACCTGTCGCGCACCTGGCTCTGCGGCGACACCGAGCCGTCCAACGAACAACGCGACCTGTTTCGCATCGCCGCCGACCAGATCGCCCACAACACCAGCCTGATGCAGCCGGGCATGTCCTTCCGCGACCTTGTCGAACGCTCGGCGGTGCCGCCCGGAGATTGTTTCCCGACGCGCTACGGCGTGCTCTATCACGGCGTCGGCCTGGCCGACGAATACCCGACGCTGCCGCATGCGATCGACTGGACTGAAGACACGCCCGACGGCGTGCTTGTGTCAGGCATGGTGCTTTGCGTCGAGAGCTATATCGGCCGGCTTGGCGGTCACGAGGGTGTCAAGATCGAGGAACAGATCCTGATCACCGAAACCGGCAACGAGCAGCTTTCGAACTATCCGCTCGACGAGCGGCTGCTCGGCGGCTGATTGTTTTTATGCGAGCGCCGCGACAGCCTCGCGCAACGCCACCACGATTTTCTCCGGTGTCGATCTGGCGGTGATGAACGGCAGGCCCTTGCGCCGCCTTGTCCAGCCGACCACCGCCACCGCTTCCGCTGCAGGCTCGAAGCGCTGCGCCAGCGCCCAGCTCAGGCAATCGATGGCGGCGACATCGGCCCTGCCCTCGGCAATTGCGACGATCGAGGCACGGTGGCCACCGCTTTCGCTGCGCTCAGAGAAGATGTCGAGGCTTTCGCCCAGCGCCTCCAGGTCACGCGTCAGCCCGATGATGCCCGACATGGAATCGAGGCTGTTGAAGGTAAAGTGCTTGCCACGCAGGATATCGAGCGGGATGAGAGGGCTGCCGTCGGCCGGTGAGCCAACCGATGGCGCTTCACCTGCCCGCATCACGATGGCGCTCGAATAGAGTTCGCCCTGCCCGCCTTCGAAAGCATCGTAGCTCGGCTGGCCGATCACCTGGACATGCTCCGACAGGCCGGTCTCCATCGGGCCCCAGCAGGTCTGTGCGAACAGCAGCGCCGGATGCAGCCAGAGGCCATGAAAATCCAGTTCGCCCGGCGGCATAGTCGCCGGATCGGGCGCGATGACCTTTCCGGCGGCGTCGCGGATGCCGCCTTCCACAGGCCGTAGATCGGCATTGAAGCGAGCGATGGTCTGGGGCGCGTCGATGCCTTTTTGCCGGAAGGCATCACGCAGCCGCGCCCATTGGGCATCGACCTCGCTCCGCATTTCGGGCCAGTCGTACATCGGCAAGGCGGCAACGAAATCGCTCATGCCGGGATTTTGATCGTTACGCTGAGAAACTGACGAGACCATTGACGCGCACCTGGGCATCGCCGCCGGCGATGCCACAAAATTCATTCTTTCGGCGGCTCGGCGGGCACCGGCGCACTGCCAAGCCCATTGAGGCTGCGCGCTCTGACGCGCGGCTTGAATGCCCGGCCCGGTTCCGGCGTGCGCCGCAGCACCGGGTGGACGATCGGCTCCTTCGCCTTGAACGCGTAAGCCTTGAGAAGCGCCAAATAGTTCGGATAAGCGTAGCCATTGTTCATCCGCAGCCACTCGTCACGGCGCTCGCGAAACAGCTTCGGCAGCCGGTACCAAGCCACCGTCGGGCTCTTGTGATGAACGAAATGCAGATTGTTGTTGAGGAACAGGAACGACAGCGGCGAACGCTCGACGATCACCGTGCGGCCTTCCGGATGCTCCGACCATTGGTGCTCTGCGAAGGTGCGGATCGAGATCAGCGATTGGCCCAGCCACACCGGAACCAGGATGTAGAGCCATAGCGGGATGCCGAAGCCGAACTGCACGACCGGCAGCACCACGGCGAGGCCGACGGCGTGCAGCAGCCATGCCTTTCGGATCATCTTGTCGCCGGCGAGCACCTGCTTGGCATCGTCGATGAAGAAACCGATGCACGACAGCCATGGGCCGAGAATGAGACGGCCGATCATGGTGTTGTTGATCTTCAGCAGGAACTTCATCGCCGGCGGCAATTCCTCATGGTGCCACAGCGCCTTGTAGTAGCTTTCAGGATCGTCAAGCGGATCGGTCAGCCGTTCGTCGGCATGATGGCGCAGATGAATGGTCTTGAACCGACGGAACGGCCAGACGAGACCGATCGGCAGGAAGACGAAAGCTTCGTTGAGCTGCGCATTGCGAGTCGGATGGCCGTGCAGGACTTCGTGCGCCAGCGAGGATTGCAGCGCGGCCATCAAGGCCAGAACGACGAGCGCCAGCAGCGGATAGGACGGCCACAGGAATAGGCCGGCTGCAAGCCAGGTGCCGTAACAGAAAAACGCGAGAACCACGGTCGGCCATTCGATGGCCGGTGCATTGCGTCGTCTGTTATTCATGCTCGTCATGGATCGACCACTGCCCTTCCAGTCGCCGGAATCGTTTTGATTCCTGACAGCATTCTGTCAGGAGCATCGAGATGCTGCAACGCGACAAGGCGCACAAAATGTTGCGATTGCGCATTTTCAGCCGCAGATGTTATATATTGTAAACGAATTGGAGGATTCATTTACGCCTAAACTGCCACTTTAACGGATTCGGGGGATTTTTTTCCTCCCAACGGCCGGAATGACGATATGGACAAACGCGACCTATCGACGATCTTCCGGGAGCGCCTGAAAATGCTCCTGACACGATCCGACTTGAACCAGTCCGCTTTCGCGACGGCGGTGGGCATCGATCGTTCGGCGCTTTCGCAGCTGCTGTCCGGCGCCTCGACACGCCTTCCCCGCGCCGAAACGCTGCTCAACATTGCCGCCGAATTCAAAGTGTCACTCGACTGGCTGCTCGGCCTCAGCCAGGACGAAGGCGTCACCGGTGAAATCCGCGAGAGCCTGGAGATCGAGGAAGCGCCCGACGGTTTCGACCGCACGCTGCTGGCCAGATGGCATGCCGAGGCCGCCGGTACGAAAATCCGTTACGTGCCGGCCGGCATTCCCGACCTTCTGCGCACCGAGGCGCTCGTCGACTACGAGGCTGGTATCGCCAACAAGAGCCGCGAGGCCCAGGCCGGTGAGACGCAGTACCGCATCGACTACAACCGGCGGCCGGAAACCGACATGGAAGTCTGCATGCCGCGCCACACGCTGGAGATCTTTGCGCGCGGACTGGGCGTCTGGGACCGTTTTCCTGATGCCGACCGCCACCAGCAGCTTCTTCACATGGCGACGCTGCTCGACGACCTTTATCCCACCTTCCGCCTGTTTCTCTATGACGGACGGATGCGCTACTCGATTCCCTACACCATATTCGGGCCCTATCGTGCCGCCATCTATGTTGGCGACATGTATCTGGTGCTGAACGCGACCCAGCCAGTCCGCACGCTGACCAGCCATTTCGACAATCTGATCCGCGCCGCCGACATCAACGCGCATGAGGCGGCCAGCTTCACGCAAAGGCTGGCGGAGATGCGATTTTGACGGCTTGTCTATCGCGCCGACATTGACGCCATATAAAGATTTCTTTATATCCTTATCTCAACAAAGAATCCCCGGAAGGCGTATTTCCAATGACCAATCCAATTGACGCGCTGCTTGCTGAGAAGGGCGTTCTGCTTGCCGATGGCGCCACCGGCACCAATCTGTTCGCCATGGGGCTAGAGGCCGGCGAGGCTCCAGAGTTGCTGAACGAGACGGCGCCGGACACCATTACCAGTCTGCACCAGAACTTCGTCGATGCCGGCGCTGACATCATCCTGACCAACTCCTTCGGCGGCACCCGCCACCGGCTGAAGCTGCACCATGCGCAAGGCCGCGTGCATGCGCTGAACAAGCGCGCCGCCGAGATCGCCCGCGCTGTCGCGGATAGAGCCGGCCGCAAGGTCATCGTGGCGGGCTCGGTCGGCCCGACCGGCGAGTTGCTGGTGCCGCTCGGCGCGATGACCTATGACGAGGCGGTCGAGGCCTTTGCCGAACAGATCGAGGGCCTGAAAGCCGGCGGCGCCGAAGTCGCCTGGATCGAGACCATGTCTGCGCCGGACGAAATCCGCGCCGCAGCCGAAGCCGCGATCCGCGTCGGCTTGCCCTATACCTACACCGGCTCCTTCGACACCGCCGGCCGCACCATGATGGGGCTGTTGCCGAAGAACATCCACGGCGTCGCCGATGGCTTGTCGCAGGCTCCGCTCGGTGTCGGCGCCAACTGCGGCGTCGGCGCCTCCGACATCCTCGCTTCGCTGCTCGACATGACCGAGGCGAAGCCGGAGGCAACGGTGATCGTCAAGGGCAATTGCGGCATTCCGGAATTTCGCGGCGCCGAGATCCATTATTCCGGCACGCCCGAGCTGATGGCCGACTATGTCAGGCTGGCCGTCGATGCCGGCGCAAAGATCGTCGGCGGTTGCTGCGGCACCTCGTTCGCCCACCTCGCCGCAATGCGCAAGGCGCTCGATGCGCATACCCGGTCGGATCGCCCGAGCATCGAAAAAATCGTTGAGCGCATTGGCCCGATGCGCAACAAGCAGGCCACAGTCAACACCGTCGAGACCAGCGAAGCCCGCCGCGAGCGCCGGCGCAGCCGCGCCTGACAAATGTTGAAAAAGGCCGGTAAGGTTTCCCCTGCCGGCCTGCCTCACCCGCCCGTGGGTCGGTTTCCACTTATCCGGACGATCCATCTGACGAAAATCGGACGGTCATCACCATTACCGGTTACCGCCAAGCGCCGAGGCAAGGCGCACCAGCGAGAGGAACTCGGACCGGTACCCAAACGGGTCGGCTCCCCGGGCGGCAGTGGCAATCTCCATGATCTTGTCATAGCCGAACTTCGCGGTCGCATCCTCGTCGCGCAGCTTCTGGCCGAAAGCAGCGACGGCAACGGAGAACCGCTGGTCGGTGCTGGCCTGGTCGAAATCAGCCACTTCGTTGGCTGATGTCACCGGCGTGGTGATCAGCTTCGAGGCATCCTCGTTCGGCAGCTTGTAGCGGATTTTTACGAAGGCATATTCGTCGGCGTTGGCGACGCCGCCATTGTTCGCCGAAGCCTGGCCGTAGCGCAACTGATCGATCTGCTCGCCGCCGCTGCCCTTCGGCGTGATCTCGTAGATCGCGGTGACCGAATGGCCGGAGCCGATCTCGCCGGCATCGACGCGGTCGTTGTTGAAATCCTCGCGATTCAAGGCCCGGGTCTCGTAGCCGATCAGCCGGTATTCCGAGACCTTGTTCGGATTGAACTCGACCTGGATCTTCACGTCCTTGGCGATGGTGAACAATGTCGAGGACGCATCCTCGACCAGCACCTTCTCGGCCTCGGCCAAAGTGTCGATATAGGCGGCGGTGCCGTTGCCGTTCTGGGCGATGGTCTGCATCATTTGATCGTTCAGATTGCCGCGACCGAAACCGAACACCGACAGAAACACCCCGATCTTGCGCTCTTTTTCGATCAACCGCTTCAGATCGTCGTCGTCGGTCTGGCCGACATTGAAATCGCCGTCCGTGGCCAGCATTACGCGATTGATCCCGTCGTTGACGAAGGATTTCTGCGCCAGCCGATACGCTTCCTTGATGCCCGCCTCGCCGGCCGTGCTGCCGCCGGGCGTCAAAGTGTCGATGGCATTGAGGATCTTGTCTTTCTCCGAAACTTTCGTCGGCTCGAGGACGGTGCCGGCATCACCCGCATAAGTGACGATCGAAACCGTGTCGTCGGGCCTCAGCCTGTTGACCAGAAGCCGGAAGGCCGATTGCAAGAGCGGCAGTTTGTCCTGCTCGTTCATCGAGCCCGACACGTCGATCAGAAACACCAGATTGGCTTTGGGCTGCTCGGCCGGCTTGGCTTCGAAACCCTTGATAGCGACATGCATCAGCCTGGTGTGCTCGTTCCACGGCGTCGGCATGACGCTGACGGTCGAGTTGAACGGGGTCGAGGCAGAGTCCGGTCCTTTCCAGTCATAGGGGAAGTAGTTGATCATCTCCTCGACGCGGACGGTGTCGGCTCGCGGCACAATACCTTCCCTGAGCGAACGCCGCACGAAGGAATAGGAAGCGGTGTCGACATCGATCGAAAAGGTCGAGACCGGCTCTTCGAGCGCGGCACGCACCTGATTGCTCTTGAAATCCTCGACGCGGTCGCGATTTTGCTCCGGCAACGGCATCTGGTCGGCCGGCATAGGCGGTTGTACCATCAGTTTGGACTCGGCTGTTGTGCCGGCCCTACCCTTGACCGCTGCGGCGCTTGCGCCGCCGTCCTGTGCGAACTCGCCGCTCGGCGCCGGCGGAGGCGCATTGCTGGTCAGCGCACCTTGCCTTGTCAGGCCGCCAGCGGCAGCCGACTCTGGCTTCGGCGGCGATGCCGGCGCAAGCGCCTCGGCTGCGTCGCGGCTTTCGGCGTCGGCATCGGCTTTCTTCCTAGCCACTGGTTTGTCGGCCAGCGTTTCGGTGATCTTCTCGTCGCCACCGGAATGGAATGGCTGCTCCTGCAGCATGTAGATGGTGGCGTATCCGGCTATCGGTAGGGCGACGAGCCCGGCAATGGCCGGAGTGGCGAAGAGTTTCTTTTGCATGATTTCGCTCCAGAGCTTTTGTGCTCGCTCTGTGAGACGAAGCCCTTTCGCCGATCCTTGGGCGGCAGGTGAAGTTTTTTCGTCCAGGTCGTAAGCCCGCATGGCGGCCTCTAAGGCACGCGCCTTCGCGTCGGTACCCGGTGCCGGTGCTGCGATGTCGCGCAGTCTGTTGAGTTCGTTGTCGTCGACCATGATCACACTTCCCCGGCTGAACGCATGAGCGTCTTCAACCGTTTCTTCGCTTCATGGATGTGCCAGGAAACCGTCGTCTCCGAGATGCCTATCGCCTCGGCCGCGGCTGCGTGGCTGAGCCCTTCGCCATAGACGAGCAGCACCGCGTCGCGCTGCTTGTCCGGCAGCATCCGCACCGCTGCCCAAAGCGCCTCGGCCGGATCTTCGGGCTCGGCCGGGGCTTCTCCCGTGATCAGCTCGTAAGCTCCGTAGGCTTCGATCTTGATCGTCTCGCGGACCGTCTTGCGCATCACGTCGCGTGCCGCATTCAGCGTCATGGTGTAGAGCCAGGTGGTGAAGGCGCCGCTGCCATGATATTCGCGGATCGCCCGGCCGAGCCGGACGCAGACTTCCTGGGCGATATCCTCGGCGTCGGCCTTCTTCCCGCACCAGCGATATGCGGCGCGATAGACGAAATCATAGTGCCTTTCGAGCAATTTGCCGAAAGCCCGCCTGTCTCCGCCCTTTGCCCGCCCGATCAACTCGGCGTCGGAGGCTTCGCTTTCATCCAGCATCATCGCCATCATTTGCCTGTTTGACGAAGGCTAGTGGCGATTCCTTGGGGTGGTGGAAAGAAAAGGACAAACCGCCTTCGAGACCACCAACCATGGGTGCTCCTCACTCTCCGGGACAGACCAGGCGCACGGTGACCGTGTGCTTGCCGCTGACCGACATGCCGCCCTGTGTCACGATCTTGGCAAACGGCATCGTGCTGACATCTTGCGAGATGTCCGCCTCGCTCGCAAAGCGTTCTGCTGCAAACACCTCGCCGCTGCCGACTTCGCCTTGAGGACGCATCGACATGCCGTAGCCGCCCATGCAGCGAAGCTTTACGTCCCCGGGCCTGCCTTTCGACTTGCTCTTGAGGCTCATAACAAAGCCATCCGTATCCAGAGCCATATCGATGTCGTCGTTGAGTTGCCCGCTCGATTTGCACGTCATGCCGCCAATCTTCGCGTTCTTGATCTTGCCGGATTGTTTGCCCTTTCCGTTCACCGTCCAACTGTCCGACCCGGGCGAGCTCTTGCCCTCCATCTCGATCGACGGCATCACAAAGGAATAGGTGACATCGAACTGTGGACCCTTGATGCGGGGTTCCATCTTCGCTGCCACGGTGATTGTCCCCTCATCCACGATGCGCTTGAGCTGCGCCCGCATGGCGTTGGCCTGCTCCCGATAGCGTTCGGCTTCTTCGGCGGCGATCTGACTGGGCAACCTGTCCCAATAGACCGCAGCGGTTTCCCTTGCGCATCTCTCCCTGTGCGCGGCCTCGTGAGCCAACGTGATGTCCGCGATTTCCTTGCACTGCGAGCCGGCGCGCAGTGCCTCTAGATCGGCCGGCTTCTGCTCGCAGCTGCCAAACTTCATGTCCACCGTCAAAGGACCCGAGTAGCCGTAGGCCGGGTTGTGAGGAAGCTTGAACGTGCGCATGACGTCGGCGCGCGCCCTGGACGATCGGTCTTGGATGTTAACGTCTGAATCGGGATGGATCGGGTTCTTGTGCGCCTCGATCAGCGGATCCTCGACCGCCTTGAGCTTCGCCGCCATATCGGCGAAGAACATCGCCTCATACTCGGCGTTCTTCAGTTCTTCCTGAACGCTGCGCAGGTTGCGGCAGGAACATTTTGCTTGATCGGCAAAGGCTGGCTGGACCATCGCACTGGTCAACAGGCAAAGGCCTAGAATCTTGCTCCTGAGAGAAACCCGCATCATGCCCCCTGATCAAACGACTGCCGCCGGTATTCAGGAGCTATGTTTCGAGACTATGTCGCCGGCCCCGACGAGCTAGCCCAACGTTTCACTGAACAGCGTCGCCAATCGCTTCGAGTGGCGCTCGGCGCCCGTTGCGTCGAAGGCGCTGTGGTCCGGCACGCACCAGCCATGCGCCATGCCGGCATAGTTCTCGATGACATGGTCGACTTCAGCCGTGCGCAGCGCTTCGGCCAGCCGTGCCGACTGCTCCGGCGGAAAACTTCTGTCAACACCCGCCGTGCCGACATAGACCCGCGCCTTGATCGACGTAGCGTTTCGGTGCGGGCTGTCGGCGGCATCGCTCGCCAGATTGCCGCCATGGAAACTAGCCGCGGCAACGATCCGGCCGGGATAGGTCGCGGCGGCGTTCAGCGCCCGCGCTCCGCCCATGCAATAGCCGACGGTGCCGACCGGTCCGGTAACGCCTTCGGCATCGAGCGCATCGAGGAAAGCGCCGCTGTCGCGGATGGTCATGTCCTGTGTCGTGCCGCTGAGGAGACCCGTGATGACGGCTTTGCGCTTCTCGTCGCTGAAGGCGGTCTTGGCCTCGAAAGGGCCGTAGGGCGCGTTGCGGTAGAAAAGGTCCGGGACCAATACCGCGTAATTATCGCCTGCAAGCCGTTCCGCCATCTGGTCGAGCGCCGGCCGCGGGCCAAAAGCGTCCATATAGAGGATGATTGCGGCCTTGGCCGAGGCCGCCGAGCGGAACAGCCCGGCTTTTGCCAAGCCGTCGCTGGTCTTGATCTGAATGTCCCGCTTCGCCATCACCCACTCCTTCTGATTGTCGCGCGATCAATATCCACGCAGGCCAACAGGGCAAGTCGCAATGAGGCAACCCCTTTCAAGATTGCGTGCGGCATTCGGCGACGCTACCGACCCGCGAACGCCGCCATATGAAAGGCCTGAACCTGAGGCGGATAGCGGTAGTCGGCACCATAGGGACAGGCGTTGCGGTCGAGACAGCCGCCGGTGCGGCAAGGCGCGCCGCTTTGCCCACGCACATGCGCCAGACAAGTTTCATACGCGAAACCATCCGCAGAATACGCGTTGACGGGACAGGATTTCAGGCAAGGTTTGTCGACACATGTGTCGCAAAGGTGAATCACGCCGCAGGGTTCGTGAAGCGCTATTTCGACCTCGAACAGCAGCGCGCCGCGATAGGCGTGCCAGAGTCCGTATTGCGGATGCATGAGGATGCCGAGCGGCGACGGCCGCAACCCCTCGGCCCGCATCGCCCATTGCTGGAACGGCAGATACGGTCTGTCGGACGGAGACACGGCACGCGCGCCGAAGTCGTTCGCCACCCCGCCGATCACTTCGCGAGACCATGTATCGAGCGGATTGGCGACGGCCTGTGATTGGCTTTCTTTCCAGTGCAGGAAATGCGGCCATGGCGCGGCGCCCGCCTGCCCCACCAGCAGCACCGATCTGGCGGCACCGCCAGAGAGGCCGGAAGGCGTTTCCTCGCCGCCTGCAAAATTGAAACCGCCGCGCAAGGTGAGACCGTGAGCGGAAAGTGCTGCCGCGATGGTTTCGATCATGCTGCGCGCGAGGATCATCCCTTCCTGTCCGGGTCGGAGAAGGCGCTCCGCCAGACTTCCTTATGGATGATGTTGGCGACTTTAGCCCCGCCTGACTCGGGCTCCTTTCAGGTGAAGGCGTCGGCCATCGACGCTTTCTTCCTGGCGATGAACTCCTTCAGCCCATCGTCGATACCCTGATCGAGATGCGGCGCCTCGTAGCTTTCCAGCCAGCGGCGGGCGAGTTCGTTGGCGCGCTGCGGTGCGGTTTTTTCGCCTTCGGCCAGCCACTGCTCGTAGGAATTGTTGTCGGCGATGTTGGAACGGTAGAAGGCGGTCTGGAAATTGGCCTGGGTGTGGTCACAGCCGAGATAGTGGCTGCCCGGGCCGACCTGGCGGATGGCGTCCATCGCCTGGCCGTTCTCCGACAGGTCGACGCCTTCGGAGAATTTCTGCGTCATGCCGAGCTGGTCGATGTCCATCATGAATTTTTCGTAGCAGGAGGCGAGTCCGCCTTCGAGCCAGCCGGCCGAATGCAGCACGAAATTGGTGCCGGCGAGAATCGTTGAGTTCAGCGTGTTGGCGCTCTCATAGGCCGCCTGCGCGTCCGGTATCTTCGAAGCGCAGAGCGAGCCGCCGGTGCGGAACGGCAGGCCGAGCCGGCGGGCGAGCTGCGCCGCGCCATAGGAAACCAGCGACGGCTCCGGCGTGCCGAAGGTCGGCGCGCCCGACTGCATCGAAATCGACGAGGCGAAGGTGCCGAACAGCACCGGCGCGCCCGGCCGAATCAGCTGCGTGAACGACGCGCCGGCCAGCACTTCGGCCAGAACCTGGGTCAGCGTGCCGGCGACCGTCACCGGGCTCATTGCGCCGGCGAGAATGAACGGCGTGACGATGCAGGCCTGGTTGTGACGCGAATAGACTTTCAGCGCACCCAGCATGGTCTCGTCGAACACCATCGGCGAATTGGCGTTGATCAGGCTGGTTAGCACCGTGTTGTTTTCGACGAAATCGTCGCCGAACACGATCTTGGCCATCGCCACCGTGTCTTCGGCGCGCTCGGGCGCGGTGACCGAGCCCATAAACGGCTTGTCCGAATATTTGATGTGGCTGTAGATCATGTCCAGATGGCGCTTGTTGACCGGCACGTCGACTGGCTCGCACACCGTGCCGCCCGAATGATGGATCGACGGCGCCATATAGGCGAGCTTCACGAAATTCCGGAAATCCTCGATGGTCGCATAGCGCCTGACGCCATCGAGGTCGCGCACGAAGGGCGGGCCGTAGACCGGCGCGAAGACGGTGGCGTTGCCACCGATCTGCACCGAACGTTCGGCATTGCGGGCATGCTGGGTATAGACGGATGGCGCGGTTTTCAAAAGTGAGCGGCAGAGCCCCTTCGGGAAATGCACGCGCTCGCCCTTGACGTCGGCGCCGGCCTCTTTCCACAGCTGCAGCGCCTCGGCGTCGTCGCGAAAGATGATGCCGATCTCTTCGAGCACCGTGTCGGTGTTCTTCTCGATCAGCGCCAGCCCTTCCTCGTCCAGCACCTCATAAACGTTGATCTTGCGCTTGATGTAGGTGAGCTGGGTGCCGGGGCCGCCACCCGAGCGCGCTGCCCGGCGGGCAGCGGCACCACCGCTGGCGGCGCGTCCGCGCCGCGCGTTTGACGCTTCCTGGTCGACCGGCGCGTTCTCACTCATGATCGTCCTTCCCTGACTTTGTTCTGGCCTGATTATTACGGCCGCATATCGCGGCTTCTGGCCGGATCGTAGCCATGCACCCTATTCGAAACGGCCCGCCAGCGCCAACGCCTGTCGCAAAATCGACAAGAATTCCAATAGATTTGCAGTCGCTTTCCTTTTGCGGGAAGTCGCAAATCAGCTATGGACGCAAGCCTGTAGCGGGTTAGGTATTGACGTGATATTGGGGCCCCGCAACTGTATCCGTGCGGCAAGGAGCTGGATTAAAAATGGCCGACGACGAGATCATCCTTTCCGAGCTTTCCGACGACGAGCTCGTGCAGCAGATGCACGACGACCTTTATGACGGACTGAAGGAAGAAATCGAGGAAGGGACCCAAATCCTGCTCGAGCGCGGCTGGGCGCCCTACAAGGTGCTGACCGAGGCGCTGGTCGAGGGCATGCGCATCGTCGGCGAGGATTTTCGCGACGGCATCCTGTTCGTGCCGGAAGTGCTGTTGTCCGCCAATGCAATGAAGGCGGGCATGTCCATCCTGCGTCCGCTGCTCGCCGCCACCGGCGCACCGAAGCAGGGCAAGATGGTGATCGGCACCGTCAAGGGCGACATCCACGACATCGGCAAGAACCTCGTCGGCATGATGATGGAAGGCGCCGGCTTCGACGTCATCGACCTCGGCATCAACAATGCAGTGGAAAAATATCTGGACGCCATCGAACAGCACCAGCCTGACATCATCGGCATGTCGGCGCTGCTGACGACGACCATGCCCTATATGAAGGTCGTCATCGATACGATGAAGGAAAAGGGCATCCGCGACGACTATGTCGTGCTGGTCGGCGGTGCGCCGCTCAACGAGGAATTCGGCAAAGCCGTCGGCGCCGACGCCTATTGCCGCGACGCGGCCGTGGCGGTCGAGACCGCCAAGGACTTCATGAAGCGCAAGCACAACGTCCGCGCGTCGGCCTGAGCTTTTTAGCCAATTTCCCGAGGGACTGGCGCGGTGCCCTCGGCGCCTTTGTCCCATTGACCTCGGCGGCAAGCTCGCCACTGGATTTCTCGATCGGCATAGGCATTGCCGTCGGCATGGCGCCGGCCGGGTAGCTATTGGACGCACGGTACTTCCGCGATCACGCCATGCCCACGGTCCCAACCTCTGTCAGCTAATTCGTGCGGCAGACCCCAACGCCGCCCGGCCGGCGCCCTACAAGGCAATCTATCCCAACGCCCCCCAAGCGGCGCCGGCCTTCCCTAATCTGGCGCATCGGACCGACAAGGAGAAGCCCGCGCTCCTCCTCTGAGCGGGGCCGATCGGGTCCGATCTGCAGTGGGGGCTGAGCGCGGGGATAGGCCCACTGCTCCCGGCGAACGGACCCAATTGCCCGCTGGTTAGGCCCGGCGGCCCTCTGGTCACCCCCGATTGGCTGTCGGGCTGTTCTACCTGCCCCCGTTTGTGGCCAGACGTTCGACAAGCGGGACCTTGGCGAGGTGCTGCTCCTCGCGAGCCGTTGCCGACCGAACAATAGATTCCGTCAGCCTCTCGACATGGCGGCAAAATGCGGCTGCTCATCGTCCGCTGGCCTGCGGCTGAGCAGATTGAGCGCCCCCAATGTTCGGCATGAGGAACATACTGACGAACAGTGTTCGTTCGAATGATGCTATTCCGTTGCCTTGAGCGCAAGTTTTGGTCAGCCAGCACAGCGCCTCCTCTTAAGCTCGCTGGTGGTCAAGGCCCAGCGGCCTCCAGCTGCCAGTCCCCCTCGCAACCAAGCCGCTGGGCCGGCCCCCGCTAGAGCGAAGAGCGTTGTCCCGCATATTAGCAACATCTTGACCAAACCCTAGCGCGCTTCCAGACTCAATTTCATGGCGCGGGGCATAGGGGTATTGGTGACGTGGTGGCGATCACCGCTACAGTGCGAAAGCGGGTACGCGAGAACCAGGCGGGTGGAGAAATACCGGCCCCAGAAGCGCAACAAGCCGCTGCGTGACATTGTGGCTAGCATAGAGTCCAAGAGAACATCCGCAGCGCCTGGGCCGCCCTCAAACTGGTTCGCATAACTATTGAACAAACCCGCCCAGCCGGGGTGTTGCCGAGCGAGGAAGCAGTTTGTGCTATTCGGTTCCGAGCCTGTCCATGAAGGCGAAGCCCTTGCCAAAGCCATCATTGAGACGGTTGAAAGGCTGGCCCGATGATTCGCCTTGAGTCAGTGCCGCGACAAGCAGCGAGCAATCGAGCTCCTCCGGAAACGAAACCTTCAGGTCACCCTGAGTTGCCATACGAAGCGATTTCAATCTTGCCGTCTTTGCGGCGCGTTCGGCGCACTCGGCCTCAGCGATTACCTTCGCGGAGCGCCTAATTGTGCTATTTCCCAGCCAACACATCTATTCGATCCAGCAGAATTCCGATGCGCCGGTGATGCCCTGACTTTTTGAGATTGTCGCCGTTCATTGTGATGAAGTCGGTTTCGATCGGTGAGGTTAAAACCTGCACTCCCGCCATGAGCGCGGGCGGATCGGCTGAATAGCCGTTGGCTTGGCGCGCGCCACCTAAAGCCGACCTTGGCCGCGTCTGGACTCCAATCGGCAACAAACGCGTTGAAGGCGAGTCACGGGCTAAAAAATGCGGAAAGCAGTCGTCTCTCTGGGGGTGCTGACAGTTCTAGCGGCGGGGGCGATTGGCGGGTTGCTGATTACGTCGACCGCAGTTCTCTACCACGACGAAAAGGATCCAACGGACGGGTTCATCTGCCATTATTTCACGGGCGTGGGGACATTCACGACGCCAAGCTATGCGGTGACTGGCTGCCCGCAGTTTATCAGAATTGGGTTCTAGGCGGCTCTAGTCCCTCGTTCGAATGATGCTATTGCATTAGCTCCCGCGCATTTTGCTGGACCGACGTGGACACGTCGGGTCTAAAAGGGGAACTCCATGGACACACTCATGACGACGGCCCGGCAGTTTTGCCAAGACGATTCAGGCGCTGCCATGGTCGAATATTCGATCCTTGTCGGCATCATTGCCGCAGCAGCGATACTTGCGATCCTGGCGATTGGTGGCTGGGTTACCGGGCGTTTTACCGGCCTGTGCGCCGCGTTGGAAGCCTCGCCGCTCGGCACCTGCAACGAGGGAACGGGCGTCGGAACCTGACACGCTAAAACCCAGCGCTCTTACTGCCTGAGAAGGGTCGGCGTTCGTCGCGCCGGCCCCTTTTTACGAATTTCTGTACGACACCGCCACCCAGGCCTGTACTCTGTTAGGTGTTTGTTGCATTAACGCCAGTTGCATGGCCGCAACCATTGCGCATGCTGCCAGCCACTCGACTGGCCTTCGGCATCCAGTGCCACGCCAAAGAACGACACCGTTAGTAGACGGCTTAACCTCGCTGGCTGCCGCGATGACAGCCTCCGGCGCTAGCGGCTGAGTGCTTATGGTAGGATCGGGCGGGTTGAAGCGCCTATTCTGATTCTTTCGCCTCTTCCTTTTTCAGGATCGGCGTTTCGGCAGTTGTCGGCGTATTCGCGACGCTTGCGACTTTGGTCTGCTGATCTACGCTTGCAGCTTTGGTTTGCTGATCTACGGAAGCCGTCGTTTTAGTGTGGCCAACACATTCCGCTGCGGCGCCGGACACCGAAAGGCCCAGAGCGGCGACAACTAAGAGAGCGGTCTTCATCCTATGGCTCCTAGCTTCGTTGTTGAGAGTACAGGGAAAGATTAACGGCATATCCCCCGCTCGAAAAGTCAACTTTTCGTGCCCGCCCCAACGAAAATAATTGCAATAGGCGGAGACGATTCCGCGCTTCGGCCTCGTCTGGGCGAATTCGGCATGGACCATAAACCGATCCGCGCCTTGCAGCACGACTTTCTCGTTCCCAGATGTTACAAGGACTTAATACGCATCGCTTGAACTATCTTGAGAGCGATGCGCTTTGGCGAGACTGCCGATCAGGGGTTCTCGACCGTGTCCTCAACCGCGTTGGCTGTCGATTTGACGTCCCTGCCGACGCCACGGACGGTGTTGGCGCAGGCCGAAAGTGCCAGGGCGCAAGCGAGAATGGCGATCGGAGCAATGCGTAGCGGTTTCATGAATGGTATCTCCCTCAACAGATAGATTCGTGGGACAGCAACGAAAATCGGTTAGACTGGTTCCATGAGCATTGCGCGAAAGCTAAAACCCGATCAACGCGACAGGCTGCTTGTCATCGCCTGCGGGATGATTGCGCGCGAAGTTCTGGCCGTCAAGGAGCAGCTGGGGCTCGACCATCTCGACCTGACCTGCCTGCCGGCGGAATTCCATTTCTACCCGGACCGCATCGCGCCAGCCATGGACAAGGCAATCGAAAAGGCCAAGGCAGACGGCTACAGTAACATCTTCGTCGGCTACGCCGATTGCGGCACCGGCGGCCTGCTTGACCGTGTCTGCGAGAAGCATGGGGTCGAGCGCATGGCCGGGCCGCATTGCTTTGCCTTCTATCAGGGCATGGATGCCTATGCGAAGGTCGCCGACGACGACATGATGTCGTTCTACATGACCGATTTCCTGTGCCGGCAGTTCGACGCCTTCTTCATGAAGCCGCTCGGCCTCGACAGGCATCCGGAGCTGATCAAGGACTATTTCGGGAATTACGAGAAGCTGGTCTATATCGCCCAGACCGACGACCCGGAACTCGACAAGGTCGCCGAGAAGGCCGCAAGAATGCTCGGCCTCGCCTATGAGCGCCGCTCGACCGGCTATGGCGACCTGACGACGGAGCTGGCCAGCGCTGCGGCACAAGCCTGACGGTTCGATCAGGCGGCCCCTTCGTCCGCTGCGAGCGCGGCAATCACATCGGCAAAGCTTGTCTTGCAGACGAAGCCCAGCCTGTCCCGCGCCCGCGAGGCGTCGTAGACACGGTCGATCGAGGAAAACATCGTCCAGCCCTTTCGCGCATAGAGCGCCGGAAATTCCGGAAAATAGTGCGCGACGACGGACGATGCATCGGCAATCAATGCCTCGCAATCATCGGGCCGGAACGGCGTTGGCGCCGAGACGATGAAGATGTCGAAGCCCAGTCGTGGCGCCTTCTCCAGCGCCGCGACATGGGCCTCGGCGGCATCTTCCACGGTCAGCCGGCGGAACAACAGCTCATTGGCCTTGGTGTTGGCGTCCGACTGCTCGATCGCATGCGCCATGTCGTCTGCCTCAGGAAAGAACCGCGCAGTGCGCAGCACGATCACCGGCAGTCCGGACTGGGCGTGATAGAGGCGGCAAAGATGCTCGGCCGAAAGCTTGGTTACGCCGTAGATGTTGCGCGGCTCGGGCGTCACGTCTTCCGTCAGCCAGGCGGCCTTGCGCGTACCGCCGGTCAAGCCTGCGCGTATGGCTTTGGAGATCATCAGCGAGGTCGTCGACGTGAAGACGAAGCGCTGAACGCCTGATACCACCGCCGCGTCGAGCAGGTTGAGCGTGCCGCGCACATTCGTCTCGATGAAATCCTCATTACGTTGGTGTTCGATGTCAGGCTTGTGCAGCGCGCCGCTGTGGATGATCGCCTCGATGCGGTTTTCCCTGATCGTCCGCATGACCAGATCACGGTCGGCGACCGAGCCGATCACCTGCGTTTGCGCCGACAGGGCGGGATCGAGACCGATGACGCCATGGCCAAGAGCCCGCAGGCGCGGCGCTAGCGCGCTGCCCAGCCACCCTGACGATCCCGTAAGCAAGATCCGCATCGGCGAAACCACGATTTTTAAGCTGATCGCTGTTAAGCACGGATGACATGTCACCGCGAACGGGTAAGTTGTATGCCAAACGAGAAAACAGGCTGTTCCAGCTTTCGACCAGGAAACGCACCGATGATCGCTCGCCTCCTGATTGCCGCAGGCGTTGTCTGCTTCGCCCTGCCCGCGCTCGCCGATGGCGAGGTGCAGAAGCTGATCACGCCCGCCGACAAGGTGCGGCTCGACAAATATGACGAGACGCGCAAGGCAGCCCTTGACGAAGCCAGGGCTGGCGACGCCGCCGATGTCAAGCAGCTCGACGCCTTGCTGGCAAAGCCGTTGGTCTCGTTTTCCGACAAGGACCTGACCGGCAACTGGCAGTGCCGTACGATCAAGGCCGGCGGGCTGAGCCCGCTCGTCATCTATGGCTGGTTCAAGTGCAAGGTGAGCGACGACGGTTCGGGCTGGATGCTGGAAAAAATCACCGGTTCGCAGCGCACCAAGGGGCGTTTCTTCGACGACGGCGAAAAGCGCTCGATCTATCTCGGCTCCCTTTCTGTCAACGACGATCCTGCAAAACCCTATGGCGGCGGCCCGAAAAGCGATCAGGTCGGCTATACCTTTCGCAACAGCGCCAACGAATGGCGCATCGAGTTCCCGGCGCCCTATTACGAATCGAAGCTCGACATCCTTGAATTCAAGCGCTGAGCGCGCGATCCCTGGCTTGCGGCGTGCTGCGGCAGGTGCGCGGCAAGCCTGAGGCAGGCGATATGATTTCAAGCTACGCGCTGCGGCAGGCGGCATTCTCACGCGATAGCATCGAGGCGGTCAGGGATGCGCAGCCGGCAAGCTTGCCATATCATATCCCGGGCCTGCCCTCGAAACAGTGGTCATGCGACGATCTGGTTCTATTTCTGGACCGGCGTAAAAACCTGCGTCTGTTACCGAGCGCCGATTTACCGGACGGCGCCCCGGCGATAAGCTTGCCGGTATGAGCGAAATCGACCACCGCACCATCATCGCCAGCCTTTCGGTCGAGGATCGTCGCGACCTCACCGCCAAACTGGACAGGCCCGGCATTGTCCGGCTGACCGTTCACGGCGGGCTGGTTGTCGTGCTGGGCGTGCTGATCGCCGCCCGGATTCCGTTCTGGCCCATTCTCATGCTGCCGCAGGGGGTCCTGATCGTCTTCTTCTTCACGCTGTTGCACGAGACCATCCACGAAACGGCCTTCAGGACGGCGTGGCTCAATCGGACCATCGCCACCGTGACCGGCTTCCTGATCCTGCTGCCGCCGGCCTGGTTCCGCTATTTCCATTTCGCGCACCACCGCCACACGCATGATCCGGACAACGACCCCGAACTGATGGCGCCGAAACCGGAGACCATAGTCCAGTACCTGCGTTATCTCTCCGGCGTCCCCTACTGGACCAGCATGGCGCGCGTGATCGTCGTCAACGCGGCCGGCCGCAACCGCGACGGCTTCGTGCCGGAAAAGGGCCGCGACAAGGTGATTTCGGAAGCACGCTTATTCCTGACCGCCTATGCGGTGCTGCTGATGATCTCACTGGCCGTGCAGTCGTCGCTGCTGCTGTGGGTTTGGATTGTGCCGGTGCTCGTCGGCCAGCCCTTCTTGCGGGCCTATTTGTTGGCCGAGCACGCGCTTTGCCCGCATGTCGCCAACATGCTCGAAAACACCCGCACCACCTTTACCACGCGGCTGGTGCGCTTCGTGGCGTGGAACATGCCGTACCACTCCGAGCACCATTCCTATCCGGCCGTTCCCTTTCACCGCCTGCCGCGTTTCCATCAGATCGTCGCCGAACACCTGCGAACAACCGAGCGAGGCTATATCCGCTTCCACAGGAAGCTTGTCGGCAGCTTCGATCGTCGCACCGGCTGATCCAAACCAAGCCAAATATCGAAAACTCTCACCTTTCCTTTTGCGGCCTCCAATTGCGTCGCTTTTGAATGCGCGCGCGTCGTCCCATAACAAGCAGCCCAACAGCGCTTCCGGCAATGCTCCGAACCACTGCATCGGCCCGAAGATCGGAATCGATCTCCGGAAAAGTACGATGCAGCTGAGCCAAAGTAGTAGAGCGTCCTTTCCGATTGGACGCACGGCGCTCTACGGGAGTAGGAATTCATGGCCGATCTGATCGTCGTCTACTGGCGCGACATCCCCGCCCAGGTCATCGTCAAGAAAGGCCGGCAGAACGCCAAGCGCGAATTGCCGCTGCGTTTCACCGAGGCGATCGACATGTGTGCGATGCGCACCGGCGCCGGCGGCACCGACGACTACCTGGCCGAATGGCGCAAGGCCGACCCCGTGCCGGTCAGCGATGATCTTGAAGGCGAGGCCGAAAAAGCCCTTCAGGACATCGACGCGAAATACGACCGCGAACGGCTGGTCGCTCTGGTTAAAGCGGGCGGGAAAGAAGATGTCTGAAACGACCCCGGCGATTACCCAGGCCACTCTGGTCAAGAAGGCAGCGCCGAAATCCGACTACAAGCCGGCCGACGTGTCGCCGCAGCGGCGCGTGCAGCGCTCCTTCGCGGTCAGGCTGTGGTCCGTCCGCCACTCGCGACTCCTCGAATGGTTCTACGCCAAGTTCTCCGACATGTTTTTGCTCCTCCATCCGCTGTGGAAGCGCATCGGTTACGGCCGCGTCGAAGGTCCGATCAAATTTGTCGAAAAACGCGTCAAGGGTTTTATGTTCGACTGCCGCATGTGCGGCCAGTGCATCCTTTCTTCTACCGGCATGTCGTGCCCGATGAATTGCCCCAAGCAATTGCGCAATGGCCCTTGCGGCGGTGTGCGCGCCAACGGCAATTGCGAGGTCGAGCCTGATATGCCGTGCGTTTGGGTCAAGGCCTGGGAAGGTTCACGCAACATGGTGCATGGCGACAAGATTCTCGACGTGCAGAAGCCCGTCGACCAGTCGCTGCGTGAGACCTCGGCATGGCTGCGGGTGACGGCACAGGCTGCCGCCGCCCGCGAAGCCTCGCGCAACACCTCTAACCCTGGAGCATCGGCATGATCGGCCGCCAGCGCGACGAGAACCCGGCCGGCATCCACCTGCCACTCGATCCCCTGCCCGGCCACACCTCGCGCGGCCGGCTGGAGCGCGTTCTGAGGCGCGGCGAGTTCGCGGTGACCACCGAACTCAACCCGCCCGACAGCGCCGATCCGGAGGACGTCTACAACCGCGCGAAAATCTTCGACGGCTGGGTCGACGCCATCAACGCCGTCGACGCGTCGGGCGCCAACTGCCACATGTCGTCGGTTGGCATCTGTGCGCTGCTGACCCGCATGGGCTATGCCCCGATCATGCAGATCGCCTGCCGCGACAGGAACCGCATCGCCATCCAGGGCGACGTGCTGGGCGGGGCGGCGATGGGCGTCGCCAACATGCTGTGCCTGACCGGCGACGGCGTGCAGGCCGGCGACCAGCCGGGCGCCAAGCCGGTGTTCGATCTCGACTGTATGTCGCTCCTGGAAACCTGCCGCATCATGCGCGACAACGGCAAGTTCCTGTCCGGCCGCAAGCTGACGACGCCGCCGCAGCTTTTCCTCGGCGCGGCGATCAACCCTTTCGCGCCGCCGATCGATTTCCGCCCCTACCGGCTGGGCAAGAAGATCGCCGCCGGCGCCCAATTCGTGCAGAGCCAATACTGCTTCGACGTGCCGATGTTCCGCACCTACATGCAGCAGGTCCGCGATCTCGGTTTTACGGAAAAATGCTTCATCCTGTGCGGCGTCGGCCCGCTGGCCTCGGCCAAGACGGCCAAATGGATCCGCTCCAACGTGCCAGGCATTCATATCCCCGATTCTATCGTCAAGCGGCTGGAAGGCGCGCAGGATCAGAAGAAGGAAGGCAAGCAGCTCTGCATCGACATCATCAACCAGGTGAAGGAAATTCCTGGCGTCTCCGGCGTCCATGTTATGGCTTATCGCCAGGAGGAATATGTCGCCGAGATCGTCGATGAATCGGGCGTGCTGAAGGGCCGCCAGCCCTGGAAACGCGAGATCCGCCGCGACGACCAGCTCGTCGCCGACAGGCTCGACCACATATTGCACGACGAGATCACCGAAACCCAAGTGGATATGGTCAAGACCGCGCATTGATGGCGCGGACGGTCACCATTCGCTTGATCGAAATCAGAAACGATATAAAGAAGTCTTTATATCACGAGGGAGAGACTTCATGACCCGGACGATCGTCGCCTCGGCGACACGAGAAATCATCATCGGCTTCGACCAGCCCTTCTGCGTGATCGGCGAACGCATCAATCCGACCGGGCGCAAGAAGCTCGCCGCCGAAATGATCGCGGGCAATTTCGACACCGTCATCAGGGACGCGCTGGAACAGGCCGCCTGCGGCGCGACCATGCTCGACGTCAATGCCGGCGTTACCGCCGTCGATCCCAACGCAACCGAACCAGCGCTGCTGGTGCAGACGCTGGAGATCGTGCAGGGCCTGGTCGACCTGCCGCTGTCGATCGACAGTTCGGTGACCGCCGCCATCGAGGCGGCGCTCAAGGTCGCCAAGGGCCGGCCGCTGGTCAACTCCGTCACCGGCGAGGAGGAAAAGCTCGAGGCCATCCTGCCGCTGGTCAAGAAATACAACGTCCCGGTGGTCGCCATCTCCAATGACGAGACCGGCATTTCGATGGATCCGGACGTGCGCTTCGCGGTCGCTAAGAAGATCGTCGAGCGCTGCGCCGATTTCGGCATTCCGGCGCACGATGTGGTCGTCGATCCGCTGGTCATGCCGATCGGCGCGCTGGGCGATGCCGGCCGCCAGGTCTTTGCCCTCCTGCGCCGCCTGCGCGAAGAGCTCAAGGTCAACACCACCTGCGGCCTTTCCAACATCTCGTTCGGCCTACCGCACCGCCACGGCATCAATGCTGCCTTCATCCCGATGGTGATCGGCGCCGGCATGACCTCGGCGATCATGAATCCGGTGCGGCCGCAGGAGATGGAAGCGGTGCGCGGCGCCAATGTGCTGAACGGCACCGACGAGAACTGCACCAACTGGATCAGGACCTACAAGGACTACAAGCCGGCCGAAGGTGGCCAGGCGATCGCAGCTCCGACGGCGGTCAACGCGCCTGGCGAAGGCAACGGCAATGGCGGCCGCCGGCGCGGCGGCCGTGAAGCCCGTATGGCCCGGGGATAAGCGCGCAATCGTGAACTCTCCTGCCAACATCACCGATCCGCTCGTGCTGTTCATGCCGTCCGGCAAGCGCGGGCGGTTTCCGGTCGGCACGCCGGTGCTCGATGCCGCACGCCAGCTCGGCGTCTATGTCGAGAGCGTGTGCGGCGGACGCGCCACTTGCGGGCGCTGCCAGGTCGAGGTGCAGGAAGGCAATTTCGCCAAACATAAGATCGTCTCTTCCAACGACCACATCTCGCCCAAGGGTGCCAAGGAGGAGCGCTACGAACGCGTGCGCGGCCTTCCCGAACGACGCCGCCTGTCCTGCTCGGCGCAGATCCTCGGCGATCTCGTCGTCGACGTGCCGCAGGACACGGTCATCAACGCGCAGACCATCCGCAAGGACGCCGACACCAGGGTCATCGCCCGCGATTCGGCAATCCACATGTGCTATGTCGAGATCGAAGAGCCCGACATGCACAAGCCGCTAGGCGATCTCGATCGCCTGAAGATCGCGCTGATGAAGGACTGGGGACTCAAGAGCCTCGATTTCGACGTCCATCTGCTGCCGCAGGTGCAAGGCATCTTGCGCAAAGGCAACTGGACCGCGACCGCCGCCATCCACAAGGATGCCGAAAGTGAGACCGCGCGGGTCATCTCTTTGTGGCCCGGCCTCAAGAACGAGGCCTACGGGCTTGCCTGCGATATCGGCTCGACCACCATCGCCATGCATCTGGTCTCGCTTCTGTCGGGCCGCGTCGCCGCCTCGTCGGGCACGTCGAACCCGCAGATCCGCTTCGGCGAGGATCTGATGAGCCGCGTTTCCTATGTGATGATGAACCCGGACGGTCGCGAAGGCATGACGGTCGCGGTGCGCGAGGCGATCTCTGGTCTCGTCGATAAGGTTTGTGCGGAAGGCAACGTCCTGCGCAACGACATTCTGGATTCCGTCTTCGTCGGCAATCCGATCATGCACCATCTGTTCCTCGGCATCGACCCTACCGAGCTCGGCGGCGCGCCCTTCGCGCTGGCCATCTCGGGCGCCGTGCACATCAAGGCGTCGGATATCGGCCTGAAGCTCAACCAGGGTGCCAGGCTCTACATGTTACCTTGCATCGCCGGCCATGTCGGCGCCGACGCGGCTGCGGTGACGCTGTCGGAAGGCCCGCACCGCCAGGACGAGATGATGCTGATCGTCGATGTCGGCACCAATGCCGAGATCGTGCTCGGCAATCGCCAGCGGGTCGTGGCGGCCTCCTCGCCCACCGGTCCGGCCTTTGAGGGCGCGGAAATCTCCGGCGGCCAGCGCGCCGCGCCCGGCGCCATCGAGCGCGTGCGCATCGATCCCGATACGCTAGAGCCGAAATACCGCGTCATCGGCTCGGAATTGTGGTCCGACGAGCCCGGCTTCCTCGACAGCGTCCAGGCAACCGGCGTCACTGGTATCTGCGGCTCCGGCATCATCGAGGTGGTCGCCGAAATGTATCTGGCCGGCATCATCTCCGAGGACGGCGTCGTCGATGGCGGGCTCTCCGCCCGCTCGCCGCGGGTCACCGCGAATGGCCGCACCTTCTCCTACGTGCTGAAGGAGGGCGAGCCCAGGATCACCATCACCCAGACCGACGTGCGCGCCATCCAACTCGCCAAGGCTGCGCTTTATGCCGGCACCAAGCTGTTGATGGAAAAGCAGCACACCGATCATGTCGACCGCATCCACTTCGCCGGCGCCTTCGGCTCCTTCATCGATCCGAAATACGCCATGGTGCTGGGACTGATCCCCGACTGCGATCTCGACAAGGTCTCGGCCGTCGGCAATGCCGCCGGTGCCGGCGCGCGCATGGCGCTTTTGAACCGCGGCTATCGCCGCGAGATCGAGGAAACGGTGAGCCGGATCGAGAAGATCGAGACCGCGCTGGAGCAGAAATTCCAGGAGCACTTCGTCTACGCCATGGCGCTGCCGAACAAGGTCGACCCGTTCCCGAAACTTTCGGCGGCGGTGAAACTGCCACCGC
This sequence comes from Mesorhizobium sp. BHscii, assembly GCF_053848065.1. Lineage (NCBI taxonomy): Bacteria > Pseudomonadati > Pseudomonadota > Alphaproteobacteria > Hyphomicrobiales > Phyllobacteriaceae > Mesorhizobium > Mesorhizobium sp. BHscii. Next base: position 133,321 of record NZ_JBSPKW010000012.1, read on the forward strand.
GAAAGACGGTCAGCGAAGACGGCATTGCCGGCGACGCCGCCCCGCGGCGGCGTTCGCGCGAAGGCCACGCGGCCCGGCGCGGCCGGGGGTAATATCCCGCCGGCGAAAGCAGCACTTCGCCCTCATTCTCGTTTGCATGCAAATGTTTCCGGATCAGCCCAAACTGAAACAAGGCGCTGTTTTCGTGAAATCCACCAGATACATGCGCGGCGCATTTAACCGGCATCGAACGGCAGGCAGGAAATAACTTCCAGCCGCCGCAGCACTCCAAGGGAGATGAAGATGTCGATGTTCGAAAGCCTCGGCCGCTTTGGTACGGCCATCAAGCATGCGCACAACAGGAACAAGTCCGTCCGGGCCCTGAACAGCCTACCGCCCGAAATTCAGAGGGACATCGGCTGGCCAGTGTCGCCGCGCGAAGACCCGCAGGTCACCTTCTCGGCCCTGCTTCTGGGTTCGGCGCGCTGATGACGTTCGCCGCCAAATGCAAGCTGCTGGCCAAGCGCCGGAGCCGTCATACGGCTCCGGCGGCAAGCGACCCTCGGTTGCGCGCCGCACTGCTGCACCGGCGCTGAGCATTGCAGCGAGCCATGACTAGCTGCTGGCCTTGATTGCCAGCCAGATCACACCGCCGTGTTGTCTCAGCGCAAATCTTGACATTCTGGGCGAAGGCACGATCTTCGATAGCGGGGGTTCTCTTAGTCGGCTCAACCGAAGTCCGTGTGTCCGCATGCCCAGCCTCAAAAGCCACGTCGTTTCCTTTGTCCTCAGGTATAGCCGCAAGAAAGCCTTTTCCAGTCCGGAAAACCTGCAGCGCTGGATCGCCTATGCGCGCAAGACGGAGAACCATCAGCCGCCTGCCTTGCTCCGATCACGTTTCGACATCACGACGCGCAGCGTGGACGGCTTTCCCGTCTATGAAATCGCGCCAAAGGCTGGCGAACGGAAGCGTATCCTCTACTTGCATGGCGGCGCCTACGTCTTTGAAATCACGCCGTATCATTGGCGGTTGATCGGCGATATGGCCCGTCGGTTGGGCTTCGGCATCACCGTGCCGATCTACCCGATTGCTCCCGAACACGATTTCCACTCCATGTTCGGCATGGTCGGCAAGGTCTACCGGCAGATGCTCGATGAGACGGAAGCGCAGGACATCGTCTTTATGGGCGATTCCGCCGGCGGCAACATGGCCGTGGTGCTGACCATGATGGCCGCGGAAGACGCCCTGCCCTTGCCGTCACGCCATGTGCTGATCTCGCCCGGCCTCGACGTGTCGCTCGCCAACCCCGAAGTGTTCGAGGCGGAACGCTACGATCCGTGGCTGGGAATTCCGGGCGGGCTGGAGGCGGTCCGGCTCTACAGTGCCGGCATAAATCCCAGCGACTGGCGCATCAGCCCGCTTTACGGTGACCTCTCGGTGTTGCCGAAAACGCTGCTTCTGACCGGTTCGCGCGACATGCTGACCCCGGACAACCTGATCTTCGCGCAAAAGGCCCGTGCCGCCGGTGTCGAAATTGAGGTTGTTCTCGAGCAAGGCATGTTCCATGCATGGCCGCTCATCGACATGCCCGAGGCGCGGCGTGCGCGCGATAGCATCGTGGCGTTTTTGACCAGCGAAACCGAGAGCTATCACGCCAAAGCCGACAAATTGTCACTGCAAAAGGCAAATCGCGGCGTCACCGCTCACAACCTGGCTACGCCGTTGAGGTCCTGAATCAAAATTTCCCGGTTTCCCTGAACACTTCGAAAGTCGCACGGATGTGGTCGGCGACCGCCTTCACCGGCGCGCTGGCGTCCGGCGCCACGACCATGGCCAGATTGTAGGTGCCAATATCGGGCATGCCGTCCTTCGGGCAAAGCTCGACCATGTCGCTGCCGAGGAACGATTTCGGCAGCGGCGCTACCGCGAGGTCGGACATGATTGCAGCGCGCTGACCGGCCGTATGCGCGCTCATATAGGCCACGCGATAGTTGCGGCCTTCGCGGCCGAGCGCTTCGAGCGCCCCGGCCCGCCAGGCACAGCCCTCTTCCCACAATGACACCGGCAGCGGTTCGCGCAGATGCGCGCAGCCGCCCTTGGCACCGGCCCAGACGATCGGTTCGGTGAGCAGCACTTCGGCGCCGAGCGCGCTGGTCTTATAGGAATTGGTGAGCAGCGTGATGTCGAGCGCCCGGTCGTCCATGCGCCGGCGCAGATTGCTGCTCTGGTCGATGGTGACATCGACTGCGATAGAGGGATGCGACTGCGCAAAACGCTTCAAGACATGTGGCAGCACGCGCTCGCCATAATCGTCCGGCGAGCCGAGCCGCACCACCCCGACAATGTCGGGGATGATGAATTTCGACACCACCTCGCGGTTGATAGACAACAGCCGGCGGGCGTAGCCGAGCAGCATCTCGCCATCCGTGGTCAGCGTCACCGAGCGCGCGTCGCGCGCAAACACGGAGCGGCCGAGAATATCCTCAAGCTTCTTGATCTGCATGGAGACGGCCGAAGGCGTGCGGAAGACGGCATTGGCCGCGGTTGTGAAACTGCCGGTCTCGGCGATTGCCACGAAGGTGCGCAAGACGTCGAGATCAAGCAGCGGCAACGGATGATTGAGTGGGGCGTTCATGGGAAGCAGCCTTCAATTTTTCTGATGCAAGCTATCATTCCATTTCGTTTGATTGAACATCACTTTGGTGGGATAGTCAACTCCATCCAAGGCAGATGTATCGAAAGCGGCCTTGAACGCCCACGACATCGATCTGCAATCGACACGAAATGAAGCTGAAACAACCGGTGTAGCGCTTCGTATGCCGAGCAATCGGCAAGCTCCCGACCCAATGCAAAAGGAGAATGAAAATGTCCATCCTGTCATCGATCGGCCGCATCGCGACCGAATTCAGCGCGGCTCGCGCCCGCTACCAGACTGAACGCGCCATCCGCTCTCTGCCGATCGAACTGCAGAAGGATATCGGCTGGCCTGAAGCCGCCGACACCAAGACCGGCACTCGCTATGGCGTTGGATCCTGGGCTGGCGGAGCAAAATAGATCGTGTGTATTCAAAGCTGACGGCCTGTCGCGCAGATCATGCCCGGCAGGCCTTTTTGTTTGCAGTCAAATGTTTTTGAAGCCATGTCGCCGCTGCATGGCGCATATGAACGAGCTGCATAGCAGCTCACATTTCGAACTAAGGCCTTGTAAGTGATCATAAATATTGGGCGGAATGCCCAAAGTTGTCGCATTCCGTGTCGCTTTTCATATCAAGTGCTTCGCTTTTGCGATTTAGTTTCCCCCCACGTAAGCCTATATCAGCGCCAGCCAACGAGCTGCCCCACTCCATCAAGCGAAGGCGACCCGTCTGAGCAACCGAATGGAGAAGATGATGAAGCTTTTTGCCCGCCTTTTTTCTCGCCGTGAAATGAACCTGACGACCGCGCTCGAGCGCCAGCGCCTTGCCAACACCATGCCCGGCCAGACCGGCGCCGTGGCCGCCGCACGCCTCGGCTTCGTCGCCTGATCTGACAAGCTCGCAAGCGGCGCTATCTGCTGCTGCTTCGAAGTTGATCACAGCGCCGCTTCGGTTCTGCCGAGGCGGCGTGTTTTTTATGTGCCGACCACATGCCGCATATTTGCTCAAACCGGCGGCATGTTGGGACCGTCAACGCATAGCGATTGCCCATTTGCGACCCATGTCGCAAATAAAGTCTGTCTTTCGCCGCCTACCAATTGACAGGAAAGGTTTTTCCTGATGTCGCTATGCTGATCGCGACATCCTGTTCGCGCCATTGCAGCGTGAGGGTTACCCTGTGAACGTCGTAAATCATCCGATCAGGCGGTCGTTTGTATTCTTCCTGGTCCCCGATTTCACCATGATCGCCTTTGCAACGGCGCTCGATCCGTTGCGCTCGGCCAACCGGATGCTCGGCTACGAGGCCTATCGTTGGCGGCTCGCCAGCATCGACGGCAAGCCGGTGCGCGCCTCAAACGGCGTCGAATGCGCCGTCAACACCTCGCTGGAGGACGAACGCAAGAAGATGTCCGGCCCCGAACGGCCGAACATGGCGGTCGTTTGCAGCGGCATCAATGTCGAGCGCTACCAGAACAGATCGGCCTTCGCCTGGCTGCGCGAGGAATACAACCGCGGCGTCGCCATCGGCGGCTTGTGTACTGGCGCACATATACTGGCCGCCGCCGGCCTGTTGTCCAACAAGCGCTGCGCCATTCATTGGGAGAACCTGCCGGGTTTTTCCGAGGCGTTCCCGAAGGCCAATGTCTTTGCCGACCTCTTCGAGATTGACCAGAACATCTACACCTGCGCCGGCGGCACCGCGGCGCTCGACATGATGCTGAAGCTGATCGGCGACGATTTCGACGACAACCTCGTCAACCGGGTCTGCGAGCAGGTTTTGACCGACCGCGTACGCAGCCCGACCGATCGCCAGCGCCTGCCGCTGCGTGCGCGCCTTGGCGTGCAGAATTCCAAAGTGCTGACCATCATCGAATTGATGGAAGCAAACCTGTCCGAGCCGCTGTCGCTGATCGAGATTGCCGATCATGTCGACTTGTCGCGCCGCCAGATCGAGCGCCTGTTCCGCACCGAAATGGGACGATCCCCTGCCCGCTACTATCTGGAAATCCGCCTCGACCGGGCCCGGCACTTGCTGATCCAATCATCGATGCCGGTGGTCGAAGTGGCGGTCGCTTGCGGGTTCGTCTCCGCCTCGCATTTCTCCAAATGCTACCGCGAGCTCTATGCGCGCTCGCCGCAGCAGGAGCGCGTCGATCGCAAGCAGTTGCTGGTCGCGTAAAAAAGGCAACACCTGGATGGTGTAGACGCCATTGCCTCCCGGAGAGGAGTGCTCGCCAAGTCTGGAACGTCCGATGCTCTAGCGGCTGTCGAACATCCAGCTTCGGTCGCGCCACATTTTCTCGCCGACCTGACAGTCGGTGGCCGGCTTGTCTTGCGCCAGTACCACCGGCGGATGCGCCGCTTTGTCCGCCGCCCATTGCGGTGAGGCAGGCCCAGCAAGCTCGAGCACCAGCTTGCGGCGGATCGCTTCGGGAAACTGCGTCCACTCATTGACCGGGATCATGAACGCGCCGGGCCCACCGATGACGCAGTCGGTGTAGTAGCGGTCGAGATAGTTGACGTCGTAGACACTGGTGAAGCCGCTCCGAGTCATCAGCGGCAGGCCGTTGATGGTGATGCCTTGCTTGACCAGCTCGTCACGGATGATGTCGACGGGAGCACCTTGATTGTTGGGGCCATCGCCTGAAATGTCGATGACGCGCTTGACGCCCTGAAAGCCGCTTTCGGCGAAGAGATCGCTGCCGAATTGCAAGGCACCGGAAATCGAGGTGCGCCGTGCGCTGTTGGGCGCATGGGCGGCGAGCTGTTCGACCACCCGCTCGGCGTCGGCACGATTTGCGATCACCGTCCACGGCACGATGACGTGCTGCCAGGTCGTGCCGGCCCATTCGACATAGGTGACGGCAATCTTGCCATAGGCGCCATCGGCTATCGCCTGCAGTACCGTGTCGTGCGTCAGCGCCGCGACATAACCGCGACGCTGGATTTCGAGCTCCGCCGGTGACATCGACAGCGAAACGTCAACCGCCAGCACCAGTTCGATATCGACGGGTTCGGCGGCGCGGGATTCCGGCGCCAGCCCCAGCATCAGCGCCAGTGCAGCGGCGCCTGAAAGGAGATGTCTTGCGTGGGGAAAAGCAGACATTGCAGCAAGGTAAGCGATAATCGTCGCGCCACAAAGCGAAAAGCCCAGCGCCGGGCTAATGCATGTCGCCAAAAGTGTGCAGCGGTTTGGGGTAATGACATGCATATAAACAATAACTTAAAGCGCGTCGCATGACCCCCCTCAGACGCGACGCGCTTTAAGGCTTTGCGTTCACATTTTTGCGAGTCCGCCCCTCACCATCTATTGTGGGAGGCTCAGCTGCGTGGATTGAGGTTCTCCGGGTCGTAGAGCGGCCTGTAGCCGACGGCGGCCACTTCAACCGGGTATGTCTCGCCGAAATATTCGACGTTCAGCTTGCGGCCTTCCTGGCAATACGCCCAGGGCAGATAGGCGAGCGCGATGTTCTTGCCGATGGTCGGGCCATAGGCGATCGAGGTCGTGAACGACCGGCGGCCGAGTTCGTCGACCAGCGTCTCACCCGTTTGCGGGTCCATCACCGGCATCGTGCCGACCGGATAACGGGCTACGCCCCTGGAATCGACATTGTCCGTCATGACAAGCGTGCAAAGCATGGCCGGCTGATGCGCGCGGGCGCGATACTCCAGATGCTTTGCCTTGCCGCTGAAATCAGCCTCCTTGACCTTCGGACGGGCAAGATCGGCCTCCAGCAGATTGTACTCGGTCAAAAGATCCGCGTTCTGCAGGCGCAGGCTCTTCTCCATGCGGCGGCTGTTGGCATAGGTCTCGACGCCAAAAGCCATCACGCCGGTCGAACGCAACGCGTCCCATACGGCCAGCCCGTCTTCATATCGCATGTGCAGTTCCCAGCCCTGCTCACCGACATAGGAGATGCGGAAAGCGGTCACGTCCTTGCCGCCGATCTTGACGGGCTTGATCGCTCCAAAGGCAAAGTTCTCCGGCGTCAGCCCGTCCGGGTCCTCGACGACCTTCTGCAAGGTTGAGCGCGCGTTCGGACCCCAGATGCCGACGGTCACGTAGTTCTCGGTCACATCGGTGATGGTGACGTCGAACCCTTTGTCTTCTGCCGTCCGCTGCATGTAGTGGAAGTCCCGCGGGCCGGCATCGGCACCGTCGATGACGCGGCACCGGTCGGCCATGCGGATGACGGTCAGGTCGGCGCGCACCATGCCTTCATCGTCGAGGAAATGCGTGTAGATGCCTTTGCCGATATTGCCGTCGCCGCCGATCTTGGCCGCGCACAGCCATTCCATCAGCGCGACATGATCCGGCCCTTCCACGTCGTACATCGCGAAATGCGATAGATTTACGATGCCGCAATCCTCGCTCATGGCGAGATGCTCGGCATTGGAGACGCGCCAGAAATGGCGGTTGTCCCACTCGTTTTCGCGCACCGGCACCCGGTTGCCGTATTTCTCGAGCAGGTGCTCGTTGGCGGCATAGCCATGGGCGCGCTCCCAGCCGCCGAGCTCCATGAAATAGCCGCCGAGTTCCTTCTCGCGCTTCCAGAAGGGCGAGCGGCGCACGTTGCGAGCCTTGGAGAAGGGCTCGCGCGGATGGACGGCGGGATTGTAGACCTTCATCGCCGTTTCGGTGCAGCGGTCCCAGATGAACTGCTCTTGCGTCTGGTGCGGATAGAAGCGCGAATAGTCGATGGCGTGGTGGTCGATCGACGTCCGGCCGTCCGTCATCCAGTCGGCGATAAGCTTACCCATGCCGGGGCCGTCCTTGACCCATATTGCGACGGCATACCAGAGGCCCCGCACCTTCTGGCTCTCGCCCATAGAGGGGCCACCGTCCGACGTCACCTGCAGAAGCCCGTTGAAGGAATGGCTCTCATTATAACCCAGTTCGCCCAGGATCGGCGTCAGTTCCATGGCGCGCTCGAGCGGTGCCAGGATCTGTTCCATGTCGAGGTCGCGTTGCGAGGGCGAAAGACGGGCCTGGTGTTTCTCCAGAAGGTCGCGCGGATGGCAAAGGCGCGGATTGGTCTCCTCGTAATAGCCCCATTCGATCTGCCCACCTTCGGCGGTCTTGGGGTCGCCGGTGTCGCGCATATAGGCCGAGTTGCCCTGGTCGCGCAGCAGCGGCCAGCCGATCTCCTTGCCGGTGCCGGCGAATTCGGTGTAGGGCCCGAAGAAGGTAAGCGGATGGTCGATCGGCATCACCGGCAGGTCCTCGCCCACCATTTCCGCGATCAACCGGCCCCAGATACCCGCGCACACAATCACGTAGTCGGCCTCGATTGTGCCACGGTCGGTCACCACGCCCTTGATACGCCCGTTCTCGACTACGAGCGACTTGGCCGGCGTGTTAGCGAAGGATTTGAGCTTGCCGGAGGCTTCCGCCTGATCGACCAGCTTGCCGGCGACCGTTTGCGAGCGCGGGATGACGAGACCGGCATCCGGATCCCACAGGCCGCCCTGCACCTTCCCTTCTTCGATCAGCGGGAATTTCTGCTTGATCTCGGCCGGATCGATCAGGCGGGCACGCGTGCCGAAGGCCTTTGCCGAGGCGATCTTGCGCTTGATCTCCTCCATGCGATCGTCGTCGCCGACGCGAGCGACCTCAAGGCCGCCGATGCGGGCGTAATGGCCCATCTTCTCGTAGAAATCGATGGAATAGAGCGTCGTCCAGCAGGACAGGAAGTCATGGCTGGTCGTGTAGCAGAAGTCGGAGGCGTGCGCCGTCGAGCCGATGTCGGTCGGGATGCCTGATTTGTCGATGCCGACGATGTCGTCCCATCCGCGCTCGATCAGGTGATGGGCGACCGATGCGCCAACAATGCCGCCCAGCCCGACGATGACGACCTTCGCCTTTTCCGGAAACCCTGCCATGCCCGCGACTCCAAAAGTGCTGTTGCGGACGCCGGCGCCCGCTGACCGGCGCACAATATGCAGACGACGGCCATCGCGCTACCGCCTGTTTGCGACACGCCACAGGTGCGGCGCGACCCCGGCGCATGCCCCCGAAAATCGGAATCGATTTTCGCCTGGATCATGCGCGGAAAAATTCCACAGCGTCCTTTGCGCGCCCAAAAAGACGCGGGGGCACTGCAGTTGAGATCAGCTGCTTCAAGGGAAAATGATGCGCGCCAGGCTGGAGACGGACCTCATGGTTCATCTCCCGAAACGACGTGCAACACTGGGGCGCGACGCCCTTCGATGCTCGCCCACAGCGCCATGAAGGGGCCGGCGAGCAGCAGGAACGGCGGGATCAGATAGGGAAAGTAGATGCGGGTGTCGTGGATCGGGAAGACGGTGAACTTGGCCAGCGCGCCGAGCACCAGCGCCGCAAACAGGATACCGGCACGGCGGTCGAGCTTGAAGCCGGCGCGACTTAAGGCATACCACCCCGCCAGCGCCAGAACTGAGACGCCGACCCAGCTGTTCAGGCTGACGGCGCGGACCAGCGAGGCGGCAAAGGCCCGGAGATAGGCGACAGCCGAGAACGGCGGATCGAAACCATTCATATTGTAGTGCTGCTCGATGCTGGAGAACCACAGATGCGGCCACCAGCCGGGATGCTGCGCCCAATGCGAGATGGCGAAATAGGCGACCAGCGAGGCGGCAAAGCCGGCCAGCGCGCCCCACGCCTTCTGTCGGAAGGCGACCAGCAACACGGCGAAGATGGCAAGAAAGACGATGTTGTCGGGCCGCGCCATGAAGGCGAGAAAGAGCAGGATCGCGGTGGCCACTTCGCGACCGCGCACATACGCAAAAAGCCCGCCGAGGAACAGGGCGGAGCATAGCAGATCAGGTGTATTTGCCCGCGCCGCGTCGCCGAATTCGGCCATGATCAGCACCGCGCCGGCGACCGGCGCCAGCGCCAGCGCGCCTTCGGACCGCAGCCAGAGCAGCGCGATCGCACCGAACAGCTGCACCGACAATACTGAGATCACACGCATCGCCTCGACCGGCGACATCACAGAACTCATCGTCGAAAGGATCTCGGCGTAGAGGAACTTGACCCGGTACATGCCGAGCAGCGAATGGAAATCGGCGGCATTCCCGGCCATATGACTGCGGAAGCCGCCGCTGTCGTCCGTCAGTGTCTTGTACTCGCCCGCCGAGACGCCGTCCCTAACCGTGCCATAAGCATAGTCGTGCAGCGCCTGCACATCGGGATAGCTGCCCTCCTCGGCGATCGCGAGGTAGGGCAGCATGTCCCAATTGGCGTCGGGGATGAACCATGTCGTCACGGCGATCAACACGATGTAAAGCGCGAAGGCCGCCGCCCCGACCGGTGCGGCAAGACGCGCATAGGTGCCCTCGCCCCATGCCAGACCGGCCTCGGTGACCCGGTCGAGCAGGTTTGTCGAAACGGGAGATTTGGTCAGCATGGTTTCGCTCGGCGGACCTGGCTAGCGGACCTGGCTTTTGACGAAATCCTTCACGATCGACACGATGCCGCGCGACAACAGGCTGTCGAGCGCCTCGACAAAGCGGTCGACATGTTCGCGTTGGCAGATCAACGGCGGTTCGAGACGGATGACATTGCGGTTGTATTCGGTGAAGGCGACGAGCACGTCGTAGTCGCGCAGCAACAGCGCTCCGACCAAGCCGGACAAGGATCCCTTCAGCTTCTCGTCGAGCACGCTGACCACCGGCCGCAGCACCATCGGCAGGGTCTGCGAAAAATCGTGGAATTCCAGCCCGACCATCAGGCCCTTGCCGCGGACCTCCTTGATGATCTTCGGGTATTTTTCCCTCAACGCCTGAAGGCGTTGCAGCAGGTAGTCGCCGGTCACAGCGGCGTTGTCGATGAGCCCCTCGTCGTAAAGCACGTTAAGTGCCTCGATCGAGGTGACGCAGGCCTCACCCATGCCGCCGAAGGTAGCCATGGCGTGGATCATCGCCGTCTTCGGCGTGCCATAGGCCTTCATGTAGACCTCGCGCCTGGCAATCATCGCGCCGACCGCCGCCTTGCCGCCGCCGAGCGATTTTGCCAGCGCCGTCACATCAGGAACGACGCCGTAATGCTCGAAGGCATAGAAACGGCCGGAGCGGCCATAGCCGCACTGCACTTCATCGGCGACCCACAGCACACCGTACTGGTCGCATAGCGCACGCAGCTTCTGCCAGTATTCGGCAGGCGCCTGGATGATGCCGCCACCACCCTGGATGGTTTCCAGCACGATGACGCCGATCTCCGGGTCCGAGCGGAAGGTGCGCTCGACCGCTTCGATGTCGGCGAAAGGGATGCGCACGACATTGTCGGCCACCTTGAAGTCGGCGCGGTAAAGCGAGCCGTCGGTGATCGCCAGCACGCCCTTGGTCTTGCCGTGGAAGGAATTCTCGGCATAGACGACCTTTGGCCGCTTCGGGCCGGCGGCGCGCTCGGCGAGCTTCACGGCCGCCTCCATGGCTTCCGAGCCGGACGAGCCCAGAAACACCATGTCGAGATCGCCGGGCGAGCATTTGGCGAGATTGTGCGCCAGGGCGGCCGCATATTGCGACATGAAGGCGATGGCGATCTCCTGCCGCTTCTCCTCCTGGAATTTCTTGCGCGCTTCGAGAAGGCGCGGATGGTTGTGGCCGAAGGCCAGCGAGCCGAAGCCGCCGAAGAAATCCAGGATCCTGCGGCCGTTCTGATCGATGTAGAACATGCCTTCGGCGCGCTCGATCTTGATCTTGTGGAAGCCGAGCAGCTTCATGAAATGCAGCTGGCCGGGATTGAGATGCGCCTTGAACAGGTCGGTCATGCGCGCGACGTCCATCGCCTTGGCCTGCTCGACGCTGATCAAATCGGGCTTGGCGGTGATGGCGGGCAAAAGCGCCGGCGCGCTGACCGTGGCGCGCGCAGTCGTGTGGTCTGGCTTCGTCATGACGGTCATCTCAAGGGTCTCCTGCTGGCCCATCACTCGGCGGGCACATGTCTGGCGGCGACGGCATGGCCGTCTTTCTTGGCGCGGTATTCGCTATAGGCGGCGATCAGCATGTCCTCGTCGCGATATTGCGGCACCCAGCCGAGTTGGCGTTCGGCCTTGGACACGTCGAGCACGCAGTCCTCGTCGGCGATCAGATACTGCTCCGGATCCATGATCGGCATGTTCAAGAGATCGAGCAGGTCGAGCGTGCGCTTGACTGCCCAGCCCGGTGTCGGGATCAGGATCGACTTCGACCCGGCATGCCTGATCAGATCGCCGAGCAGTTTCCTGACCGGCGGCGGGTTGAGCGAACCGAGATTATAGGCTTCATCAGGCACGCCGGCTCTCCAGGCGGCGCGCGCTGCCTCGGCGCAGTCGAACACCGAGATGAACTGATACGGGTTCTTGCCCGAGCCGATCATAGGCACCGGAAGATTCCAATCGATCAGCTTGAACAGTTTTTCGAGGATGCCGAGGCGGCCGGGACCGATGATCAGGCGCGGCCGAAACAGCGAGATCGACATGCCGCGCTTGCGCCATTCGGCGGCCAGCTCCTCGGTCTTCTGCTTCGACCAGCCATATTCGCCGAGCGGCGCGACCGGATGTTCCTCGGTCATCGGCTGCGTGATCGTATGGCCGTAGATCATGTCGGTCGTGTAATGGACGAGCTTGGGCGCGCCGGCTCTGTCCATCGCCTTTATGATGTGCTCGGTGCCGTGGAAGTTCACCGGGAAGAAGAACTGGTGGCGCTTGGCGCGCACCTGGATCGGCGACAGCATTTTCGCCGAAAGATTATAGACCATGTCGTCGGCCTTCAGCCCGACCGAAGCGACCGAGGCCGGATCGGTGACGTCGCACCTGACATATCGGACCGAACGGTAATGCGGCAGGTCGCTCTTGGCGATGTCGGCGACGACCACCTCCTCGCCGTCGGCCAGAAGTTTCGGGGCAAGGTGGCGGCCGACGAAACCGTCGCCGCCAAAGATCACATGTCTCATCGAACAATCCCGCTGGTGTGAATCTTGTCGGGGGAAAGGCCAGCCGTCTCGTCCTCGTGCTCTCGATCGCCCAAGTCTCGGCCACTTTGGGCGATCAGCACCGTGCCGACGCAGATGAAGGCGATGCCGGCAATGCGCCAGGCATTGAGGTCTTCGCGGAAGATGAAATAGGCGAAGATAGCAACGGCGACATAGGCGAGGCTGAGGAACGGATAGGCGAAGCTGAGCTCGACCTTGGACAGCACATAGAGGTGCGAAGCCATCGAGATGACGAAGGTGCACAGGCCGAAGAAAACCCACGGGCTGAAGACAATCTGCAACAGCTTCAGCAACGGATTGGTGCCCTCGAAGGAGATCGTACCGAGTGACATCATGCCCTGCTTCAGCATGAGCTGCGCAGCGGCGTTGGTCATGACCGTGAACAGAATGAAGACGATGTATTTCATGTTTCTTCCGCCAGCCCTTCAGCCGTTCTATTACAAACCTGCAAACGCTTCATGAAGCACAAAACGTTTTAAGCAAATCTTGGTCTTATAGACCGTTAATCACGAACCGTTGTAATTTTATCTATTCTGCGGCTTCAGCGGTTTCGCGCCGAGCCTCGAGTTTTTTCGCCGTTCGCGCCCAGAAACTCGACATGAAGGCGGGATCGCGGATCGCTTCGAGGCATTGCCATTCCGGAAAGGATGCGGCGAAAGTGTCGGCGCCCATGCGGGCGTCCTTGTAGGGATTGACCGCGCCACCGGCCTCGACCGTGATGTGGTCGAGCTCCTTCAGCAGCGCCAGCGTCCCCCGGCCACGGTTGGAAAAATCCAGCGTCAGCGTGAAACCCGGTCGCGGGAACGACAGCAGTGCCGGCGAGCGGATCGAGCCGAAGCGCTTCAGGACCGTCAGGAACGAGCCCTGCCCCGCCCGTTTTGCCGCCGCAAGCAGCGCCGGCACCGCTCGGCGCGCGACGTCTTCCGGCACCACGCTCTGGTGCTGGAAAAGCCCGTTCGGTCCGTAGAGCCGGTTCCAGTTGCCAACGCCGTCGAGCGGAAAGAAAAAACCCTGGTAGCCTACCTGGCGCGGCGCGGTAGACCTGCCTTTCTTCCACCGGTAGGCGGCATTGAAGGCAGTCAGGAACGGCCGGTTGAGCACGTTGAACGGCGGCTGGAACGGCACCGAAAGGTTGCCGCCGGCACGAGAGGCCACATGGGAGCCATGCTCGGCGTGATTGCCGGTAAACAGCAGCCCGCGCCCACGGCCGTGGCCGCCGGCAAGCTGGTCGATCCATGCGACGACGTATTCGTTGGCTTGGTCGGCCGCTTCGGCAAGCTCGAAGAATTCGCCGAGGTCGCGGAACGGCGTCGCTGTCTCGACGATATCGAGGGATGGCACCCGCATCAGCCGGATCGATGCGGACAGGATCAGTCCGGTCAGCCCCATGCCGCCGATCGTCGCCGCAAACAGGCGTGCATTGTCGGTGGCCGAGCAGTAATGGGGCCGTCCATCCGATTTTAGCAGCGTGAACGATTCGACGTGGCAGCCGAAGGTGCCGCGCCGGTGATGGTTCTTGCCGTGAACGTCATTGGCGATGGCGCCGCCGAGCGTGACGACCTGCGTGCCTGGAACGACGGCCGGAAAGAAGCCGTATGGCGCTGCATGGGCGATGATGTCGGACAGAAGCACGCCGGCCTCGGCCTCGATCACGCCTGTCTCGGCATTGAAGGCGCGGATCCTGTTGAGCGGCCGCATGTCGACGACCATGCCGGCCTGGTTCTGGCAGGAATCGCCGTAGGAGCGGCCGTTGCCGTAGGCGAGCAAGGCATTTCTTGCCGCCTTGCCGCTCTTCAGCAGCGCAACAGCGTCGTCCGCCGGGGTCACATCGAGTGCCGGCGGCGTGGCAAGACCGAAGCTCTGGAACCGCTGCTTCGCCACGCCTACCAGCCTCCGGCGACCAGGAACACGGCGCCGATGAGCACGACGATCTGGCTGCGCCAGTCGCGGATGATGAAGACGACCGGATCGTCATGCATCTCGTCGCGGCGGGCGAGAATCCAGACGCGGATGGTTAGGTACAGGACGATCGGCGCCAGGGGCCAGACCAGCCACGGGTGAGGATAGAGTTCGCGCACCGCAACACTGTCCATATAGAGTGCCAGCACCAGCGCCGAGGAAAAGGCCGAGGCCATGCCCGCCTGGGCGACGATCTCCTGGTCTTCGGTGCGGTAGCCGCGGCCGGCAATGCGTTCGCCGGCCGGAATCGCGGTCGTGCGCAGCTCGACAAAACGCTTCACCAGCGCCAGCGACAGGAAAAAAAAGATCGAGAAGGCCAGCAGCCAGAACGAGACGTCGACGCCGGTCGCCGCGGCGCCCGCCAGAACGCGGATCGTGTAGAGTCCGGCCAACGTCAGCACGTCGATCAGGAGCATGCGCTTGAACGACAGCGAATAGGCGGTGGTGATGACTATGTAGCCGCCGAGCACGCCGAGGAATTCGATCGGCAGCAGAAGCCCTGCACCAACACCTATTGCAAGCAAAACCATCATCGAACCGAGGCCGAACGGGATCGACAGCGCGCCGCTGGCGAATGGCCGGTTGCGCTTGGTCAGGTGTTTGCGATCGAGCGCGAGATCAAAGAAATCGTTGAGGATGTAGATGGCGGAAGCGACTGCGCTGAACGATACGAATGCCAGCAGGCATTCCCAGACCATGTCGGCGTTGAAGTATTCGTGCGACAGTACCATCGGCACCGCGATCAGCGAGTTCTTTAGCCACTGATGAACGCGCAGCATCTTGACGATGGTTCTGAACGTCGGCTTCGGCGCCGGCATCATTTCGGCACCGTGGGCGGCCTGCCATCGCGCAGCATGGCGGTCGGGCGCGACGACGATTGCCGCGCGCGCGGCGTCGAATACCCTAAGGTCGTGCCGGCTATTGCCGGCATAGTCGAAGCCGCCATCGCCATAGGCGGCGACAAGCGAGGCGCGCTTTCTGCCTGAGGTCATGTTGTGGGGGCCGTCGGTCGCCAGGACGCGATCGAATATCCCGAGATGTGCGGCGATCGCCTCGGCCGATTTGCGCGGCGTACCGGTCGCCAGCACAATCTGGCGGCCCTCGCCATGTTCAATGCGAAGGCGCTGAAGCAGCGCCTCGCGGTAAGGCAGCGACGCAGGATCGATGTCGATGCGTTGAGCGATGGCCTGCTTCAACCGCGCCGGCCCGCCGGCGAGCCAGAACGGCACGAGGAAAATATAGAGCGGATTCTTCTTGAGAAGGATGAACAGCCCTTCCCACAACAGGTCCGTCGCGATCAGCGTGCCGTCGAGATCGACGGCAAGCGGAATTGCGTTCCTGTCCGACCGCGCGTCCATTTTCCGTTGCCCTGCCTAAAAGCCCATGATCCCGAAAACCGATTTCTCGGAAAGGATCATGCGCCATTCCAAAATCCGCGCCGTGCTTCGGCGTCTTCGGCCCGATATAACGGGGAACAGCGCAGCGAATGTTAAAACGCCCAGCCTGGCCTGGCTTGCGTGACGGTATTTCGCCCTTCATCGTTAAGTTTCGCTGACCCGAAACGATAAAAGGCCGGGCATTGCCCGGCCTTCGAAAAATCGTCAACGTTTTTTGACGCGGCTACTTGATACGGGCGACGCCGCCCGAGATTTCGATCGTTTCCGAACCGGTCAGCGCCTCGAGGTCGCCATTCGGCATGGTAACGAAACAGCCGGTCGGGCAGAATTCCGCGGTTTCGCCGGCGGCTAGCGCCAGCTCCGTCTTGCCACCGCCTTCGGTCACGACGAGTGTGCGGGTCTCGGCGTCCTTGTTGGTCGCGCTGGCGCCGAAGGCTGAACCGCCCACGGCAAGAAATGCGATGGCGGCGACGAGAGACTTCCACATTTGCAATATCGGTGTTTCCACCGCCTCTGTTTGCATTTCGCAAGGCATTCTCGCCCTTTGCATGTGAGCTTATATGAGATGCAAGCTGAACGGCAACTGAATGCCGCATTCATGCCGCAATTGCTTTCGCTGTGTCGAAAGCCGGTGATACCTGAATATCAATATTACCCTAATCGGGATCCGGCTTGCGCGTCTTGCGCCCGGATCTGGCCAGGCGTTTCGTCTCGGCCGCGGCTTCGGCCGCCGCGCGCTCCTTCTCGGCGAATTCAGCCTCGATCTGGTCATCGTCGATCGGCCATGCGTCATGCTTTTTGGTCTCGACGACGGCGCGCGGCGCCGACGGAATTTCGATATGCTGATCCGCGAACTCATCGAGGACGGCAAACCGGATGTCGTTCTGTACGATGTTGCCATTCATGACGTCGGCCAGGAACACACGGATTTCGAATTCGAGAGCGGCCGGCCCGAAATTGGTGAACAGCACGAAGGGTTCGGGATTCTTCAGCACCAGCGGATGGCCGCGCGCAATCTCCAAAAGGACAGCATGGACCTGCTTGACGTCGCTGCCGTAGGCGACGCCGACCTTGATGTCGATGCGACCGAGCTTGTTGCGGTGCGTCCAGTTGCCGACGGCATTGTTGATCAGGTTTGAATTGGGCAGGATCACCGACTGCCGCTGGAACGTCTCGATCTCGGTAGCGCGCACACTGATCTTCTTGACCGTACCGCTGATGTCACCGGCGACGATCCAGTCGCCGACCTTGAACGGCCGCTCGGCCAAAAGGATCAGACCGGAGACGAAGTTGGAGACGACATTCTGCAGGCCAAAGCCGATACCGAGGGACAGGGCGCCGGCGACAAGCGCCAGATTGGAGAGATCGATGCCCGCCGCCGAGACGCCGACGAGTGCTGCGAGCGCCACGCCGGCATAGCCGACCGCCAGCCGGATTGAGTTTCGCACGCCGGTGTCGACTTTGCCGCGCGCCATCACCGAACCGTCGAGCCAGCCCTGGAACCAGCGCGTCAGGAAATAGCCGATAATGAAGACAATGATGCCGGTCAGGATGCCGGTCACCGAGATCGTCACCGAGCCGATGGTGAGGCCCGTCGCCAGCTTATAGCCCCAGGCCTGGATGTCGCCGGGCTGGAAGCCCCACGTCAACAGGATCAGCGGCAGGAACACCAGCACGATCATCAGGTTTATGGCGACGCTGACGACCAGGCCGAGCTGGTCGAGCGCGGACTCCTCATAGCTGGAATTGGTCGATAGCCAGCGCCCGATCGACGTGTTGGCAAAGCCGCCTTCCTCGCTGATCGCCCGCGCCGACAGAAAGCCGATATAGGCGGTGACCAGAATGGTTCCGGTGACCACGACTTGCAGCGAGACGAAGATGGCGAGGCCGATATAGCCGAGCAGCGCCGTGGCGATGGTGAAAACGCCGAGCGCGACAGCCGTGTAGCGCAGCCACACCGGCCAGGGGCGCCAGCTTCCGTCGGGTGCCTTGAACGGTTTCAGCAGCCCCATCAGGATCAGGATGACGCCGACGATGATGGTGGCGACAAAACTTCTGGCGATGGTCAGCGACAGCGGCGAGCCCATCTTGTCGTTGACGACCGACAGGAAATTGTTGACGCCGATTACCACCGCCATGGCGGTCGTCAGCCGCACCAGCCAGCGTGCCGGACCCGTTTCAACGGGTATGAGCCGCCAGTTCGGCAGCCGCGGCTCCAGCGCCGCATTGGTCAGCCGGTTGACGCAGAACACCACCGCGATGACGGCGACCAGCGCATTCAGGAAAACGCCAATGTCGCCGCGCAACACGTTATAGTAGTTGAAAAAGAACACGGTCGAGACGAGAAAGACGCCGACCGCCAGCGTCGGCAGCAATGTCGACCAGAACGCCACCGACAGCCGGCTGAGATAGGACGGATCCTCGACGGAAGGGTCTGCTTCGAAGACACGTCCGAACAGACGCCGCCCACCGACAAAAAGCACCGCCGCCAGGGAGAGCGCCGTCAAGGTCGCGGCCAGCACGGCCTGGAACTTGAACTTGAAGGCGAAGGTCAGCCAGGACGACACCGCCTTGTAGAAGCCGCTAAATTCACCGTTGGCATCGGAAATGACCTCAGGGCTCAGAGCGTCGGACAGCACGTAGCGCTTAGTGAGCAGATTGCGAAACAGCTCGCTGCGCATATTGGCGATCTTGTCGATGAGGCCGCTGATGCGGATCGACAGGTTTTGCGCCGTGGCGATAACAGCATTGATCTCGGCCTTTTGGGACGCCAGCGCCTGGCGTTCGCTGGTCACGATGTCGGGTTCGGGCGGCTGGCCCGCGGCCGGCGGCACCCCGAGCTGATCGAGCCTTGCGTTGATCTCCGAAAGTCGCGGGCGGAAGGCAAGCGCGCTGTTCAGCGCACCTCGCGACATTTCCTCGAGCTGCAGGCGGATATCGACAAGGCTGGCGTCGTCGGCACCGTCCTCCTGGATTTTCTTTTCGAGATTGTCGGTCCTCGTCGTCAGATCCTGCAGGATTTTCTGCTGGTCGGCGACCACCCCGGACGCAGCATGGTCAAGCCCCTGCGCCGCCGCATCAAGCGAAAGCGGCGCCGAGGCAACGATCGCCAGGACCAGAACGAAGCGGAGCAGTCGGAAAAGCATGATCGTTTGGCGACTCACAGGCGGTAAGGCGTTCTAAAGCTCGTCCTTGATAAAGACGCTCATACCGGGGAGCAAGCCGTCCGCTCTGTCCGGCGGTCTCGGCGTCGGCCAGTCGAAAAGCGATGGCGCAATATTGGCTTTGCGGCAGCGGCCTGCTCTATAGTGTGCCCCATCGCCCAAAACGGATGACAAAAAGCCAGAACGGATAACAAAAAGAATGGCGGAGTATTCGGTCTTTTCGCTTCTCAAAAACGCGCTGACCGGCAACAAGGACTGGAAGCCGGCCTGGCGCAAACCGGACCCTAAGGCGTCCTATGACGTGATTGTCATCGGCGGCGGCGGCCATGGCCTGTCGACCGCCTATTATCTCGCCAAGGAGCACGGCATCACCAATGTCGCCGTGCTGGAGAAGGGCTGGCTCGGATCCGGCAATGTCGGCCGCAACACGACGGCCGTGCGCTCCAACTATCTGCTGCCGGCCAACACGCGCTTCTACGAACATTCGATGAAGCTGTGGGAGAAACTCTCGCACGACCTCAACTACAACGTCATGTTCTCGCAGCGCGGCTGCCTCAACCTCGCGCATACACCCGCCCAGCTCGACGATTTTGCCCGCCGCGGCAACGCCATGCGCCATCTCGGCGTGGACGCCGAACTGATGACCACGGCCGAGATCGCACGCCTGGTGCCGGCGCTGGACGTCTCCGCCACGGCGCGCTTCCCAATCGTCGGCGGCCTGATGCAGCGGCGCGCCGGCACCGCCCGCCACGATGCCGTCGCCTGGGGCTATGCGCGCGGCGCCGACCGTCGTGGCGTCGACATCATCGAGAATTGCGAGGTCACCGGCTTCCTGCGCGACGGCGACCGCATATCAGGCGTCTCGACGTCGCGCGGAGAGATCCGCGCCAAGAAAGTGGCGGTCGCGGTGGCCGGCAGCACCGGGCAAGTCATGCGGCTCGCCGGCATCGATACCATGCCGATCGAGAGCCATGTGCTGCAGGCCTTCGTGACGGAATCGCTGAAGCCGTTCATCAACACGGTTCTGACTTTCGGCATGGGCCATTTCTACATGTCGCAGTCGGACAAGGGCGGGCTTGTCTATGGCGGCGACCTCGACGGCTATAACAGCTACGCCCAGCGCGGCAGTTTGCCTGTTGTCGACGAGGTGATGAGCGAGATGCTGGCACTGTTTCCGGGTCTCGCCCGCGTCCGCATGCTGCGCTCATGGGGCGGCGTCTGCGACATGTCGATGGATGGTTCGCCGATCATCACCACCGGTCCGGTGCCGGGCATGTATCTCAACTGCGGCTGGTGCTACGGCGGTTTCAAGGCGACGCCGGCCTCCGGCTGGTGCTTTGCCTGGACCATCGCCAAGGACGAGCCGCACGACTTTAACGCCCCCTTCACGCTCGACCGTTTCCATCGCGGCCTTGTGATCGACGACAAGGGCCAGGGCGCAACGCCTAGGCTGCATTAGGTAGGACATCGATGCTCATCACCTGCCCCTATTGCGGCCCGCGCGACGTCATCGAGTTCACCTATCAGGGCGATGGCAACCGCGAGCGCCCTCAGCCTGCCTCCCAAAACCTCGATGCCTGGAACGCCTATGTCTACAACAGGTTGAACCCGGCGGGCGACCACAACGAGATCTGGCAGCATTCCGGCGGCTGCCGCGCCCACCTCAGGGTCGTGCGCAACACGCTGACACACGAGGTCTCCAGCGTCGCCTTCGCGCGCGGCGATCACAAATCCGCCGCGCGCCACAAGGCGGAGGGCAAGCCATGAGCCCGCGCCGCACCGATGCCGGCGGCCGGATCGACCGGCTGCGAACCATCCGGTTCACCTTCGACGGCGCGCCCTACACCGGTCATGCCGGCGACACGCTTGCCTCGGCGCTGCTGGCCAACGGTGTCACCCTGTTCGGGCGCTCGTTCAAATATCACCGCCCGCGCGGCGTGCTGACATCAGGCGTCGAAGAGCCGAACGCCCTGGTGACGGTGCTGCGGGGCGAGGTTCGCGAGCCCAACATTGCCGCGACCACGGTCGAGATCTATGACGGGCTGACCGCCGTCAGCCAGAACCGCTTTCCATCGCTGTCCTGGGATCTCAGCGCCGCCAACCAGCTCGGCGGCAAGCTTCTGTCTGCCGGCTTCTATTATAAGACCTTCATGGGACCTGCGATCGGCCCGCTGAAAGGCACGCGTTTCTGGATGTTGTGCGAGCATTTCATCCGCCGCGCCGCCGGTCTCGGCCGTGCTGGGATCGCTGCCGACACGGCGCGCTATGAGCGCATGAACGCTTTCTGCGATGTGCTGGTGGTCGGCTCCGGTCCGGCCGGGCTGATGGCTGCGAGGGCCGCCGCCGATCAGGGCGCGCGTGTCATCCTCAGCGAGCTCGAACCGCATTTCGGCGGCTCGGCCAACTGGTCGGGCGAGACGATCGACGGCATGCCGGCCGCCGACTGGGCAGCGCGAGCCGCCGGCCAGCTCGAAGGCTATGACAATGCCCGCCTGCTGCCGCGCACCACGGTCTGGGGCTACTACGATGGCAACACGCTCGCCGCGCTCGAACGGGTCACCGATCATAAGGAGAGGCCCGGCAAGGGCGAACCGCGCCATCGCTACTGGACCATCCGCGCCAAATCGGTGGTGCTGGCCACCGGCTCCTTCGAGCGGCCGCTGGTGTTTCCGGGTAACGACCGGCCGGGTGTGATGCTGGCGCATGCCGCCGAGCGCTACGCCAACGAGTACGGCGTGCTGCCGGGCAACAGGATCGCGCTCTTCACCAACAATGACAGCGCCTATCGCTCCGCGCTTGCGCTGAAGAAGGCCGGTGCGGCGATCGTCGCCATCGTCGACGTGCGGCCGGAGCTTTCGAGCGAGATGCGCGAGCTCGCCGACGAAGTGGAGGCCAAGAACCTTTCCGCTCACGCCGTGGTCGCCACCGAAGGCGGCAAGGCGTTGTCCGGCATCAAGGTGCAGCGCTTCGACATGACCAACGGCGCGCTTGCCGGCGACGCGCGCAGCATTCAAGCCGACTGCCTGCTGATGTCGGGAGGCTGGTCGCCGACCATCCATCTGGCCAGCCAGGCCGGCGCCAAGGCGGAATGGAATGCCGCCAGACAAGCCTTCCTACCACCGAACGCGACGCAGCGATGGATTGGCGCCGGCGCCTTCACCGGCAGCTTTTCCACCGCCGAGGCAATCGCCGAAGGCCGCGCCGCCGGCCTTTCCGCGGCGGGTGGAACGGGCACGCCAGCGGCCTTGCCGGTCGTCGAAGCCGCACCCGGCGATCCCGATCCGGCGCCGGTGTTCGAAATCAAGGCTGATGGAAAAAGCTTCGTCGATTTCCAGCACGACGTGACCGCGGAGGATGTGCGGCTGGCGCATCGCGAGGGCTTCATCTCGGTCGAGCACCTGAAGCGCTACACCACGCTCGGCATGGCGACCGACCAGGGCAAGAGCTCCAACATACCGGGCCTCGCCATCATGGCCGAAGCATTGGGCAAGCCGATCCCCGAAGTCGGCACGACACGTTTTCGCCCACCCTTTTCGGCGGTGTCGATTGGCTCACTCGCCGCCGAACGGTTCGGTGATCTGAGGCCCGAGCGGCTGACGCCGATGCATGACTGGCACGTCGCCAACGGCGCGACCATGTATTCGGCCGGCCTCTGGTTTCGCCCGATGATCTACGGCCACGCCGGCGAAACGATCGAGCAGGCCTATGTACGCGAAGCTAAGGCGACGCGCGAGAGCGCCGGCATCGTCGACGTCTCGACGCTGGGCAAGATCGCCGTGCAGGGTCCGGACGCGGCGGAATTCCTCGACCGGGTCTACACCAACATGTTCTCGACGCTGGCCGTCGGCAAGGCCCGCTACGGGCTGATGCTGCGCGAGGACGGCCTTGCCTTCGACGACGGCACGACATGGCGGCTCGGCGAACAGGACTTCTTGATGACCACCACCACCGCCAATGCCGGCAAGGTGATGCAGCACCTGGAATATTTCCTCGACGTCATCTGGCCGGAGCTGAAGGTCCACGTGACCTCGGTGACCGACCAATGGGCGGGTGCGGCGATCGGCGGGCCAAAGGCGCGAGCCATTCTTGCTGCTTGCGTCACCGGCACTGCCGTCGACAACGCCGCACTGCCCTTCATGGGCATCGTGCATGGCAAGATATCAGGCGTGCCGGTAATGATCTGCCGGCTTTCCTTCTCCGGCGAAATGGCCTTCGAAGTTTACTCCGGCGCAGGCTACGGCACCCATGTCTGGGAAGCGTTGATCGAAGCCGGCAAGCCGTTCGGACTGGTGACTTACGGGCTTGAGGCGCTGGGCACGATGCGTATCGAGAAAGGCCACGTCACCGGCGCCGAGATCGACGGCCGCACCACGGCGCGCGACCTGCATCTCGACTGGATGCTGTCCAAGAAGAAGCCCTTCATCGGCTCGGCTATGATGGATCGCGAGGGCCTGATCGCACCCGGCCGTCTGGAACTCGTCGGGCTGATTTCGCTCGACAACCAGCCGCTCAACGGCGGCGCGCATATCGTCGAGGCGCTTGACGAAGCCAATCCGCACGATTCCATCGGCCACATCACCGCTTGCTGCTATTCGCCGGCCATCGGCAAGTACATCGCGCTCGCTTTGGTCAAGGACGGCAAGGCACGGCGCGGCACGCGCGCCCATATCTCCGATCCCCTGCGCAACCGGTTCGGCCCGGTCGAGATCGTCTCCAACCACTTCTTTGATCCGGACGGGAGCCGCATGCATGGTTGAGCGCCAATCACCGCTTGAGCCGGCACCGCTTGAGCCGGAACTGCGCACCGGCTCGCACGGCGATTTCGAACACGGCATCGATGTCATCCTCTCCGAAACCAGGCCGGGGTCGATCCTGCAGCTCGCTGCCTGGCCGGGCCAGGAGAAGGAGTTGATCGCCGGTATCCGCACCGTGACCGGCCTTGCTCTGCCCGATGGCGCCGGCGCCGGCAGCACCGACGGCGTGAGATCGGTGTTCGGTTTCGCGCCAGGAAAATTCACGGTGGTCGACGAGGCCGAGGGCCTGGTGTCGGGCTTTGCCGGTGTCGTGACGCCGGCGATCGGCACGATGACCGACCTGTCGCATGGCCGCACCGCGATCCGCATCGCCGGACCGAAGGCCGAATGGGTGCTGGCGAAATTCTTCGCCATCGACTTCGCGCTGCCGGCCTTTCCGGTCGGTGCCGGCCGTTCGACCATGCATCATGACGTCTTCGCCCAGATCCAGCGCACCGGCGCCGACCAGTTCGACATCTATGTATTCCGGTCGTTTGCGCGCTCGTTCTGGAAGGCGCTCTGTCACGCCAGCGAGGAAGTCGGTTACGAAGTGCAGTAGACCGAGACGGCGCGTCGTCGCCTCACTTGGCGCCATCTCATTTGGCGAACGTCACCCACTCTTCCAGCGGCGCGCGGTCGGTGCGGAACTCGTTTTCGGGCTTGGACGTGTCTTCATGGCCGAGCGCCATGCCGCAGACGACGATCTCCTCGTCTGGAATGTTGAGCACCGGCCTGATCTGCTTGTGGTAGGGTGCAAAGGCGGCCTGCGGGCAAGTGTGCAGGCCCCTGCCCCGTGCCGCCACCATGATATTCTGCAGGAACATGCCGTAATCGATCCACGACCCCTTGTTCAGCCGCCGGTCGACGGTGAAGATCATGCCGACCGGCGCGTCGAAGAAGACGAAGTTGCGGTCGTGCTGCGCGCGCATCCTGTCCACCTCACGCCGGCCGATGCCGAGAACGCTGTAGAGGCCGAAGCCATTGGCCCGCCGCCGGGTGAGATAGGGTTCGAAGAACTGGTCGGGATAGTAGCGATACTCGTCCCACTCGGCCTTTTCGGCACGGATGCCGGAGTTGAGGATGGCATCGGTGATCCGCTGCTTGACCTCGCCCTTGGTCACGTAGACCCGCCAGGGCTGCATGTTGGTGCCCGAAGGGGCGCGCGCGGCAACGGTGAGAATGGCGCGGATCGTCTCGTCGTCGACCATGTCGGGCAGAAACGCCCGGACCGAGCGGCGCGACGTGATCGCCTCGTCGACGATCGCCGCATCATCTGTAATCTTAGTCCTGTTTTCCAGCATGGGCGTCCTTTGCGCCTGACCCGGAACCCGGAATCGATTCCGGAAAGGATCATGCGCCGTCCAGAAAATGAAAGAGCACCATTGCGGGTCCAATTTGACGCGTGGCGCTCTATCGTAAGCCTCGACCGGACGCCCTCACTCGCCGTTCGTGGCCGAGCCTTTGCCTGAACTGCCAAAATGGCGCAAGCAATTCTTGTGGCCCTATGAAAATCCTCTTGATTTTTTCACGAACCTGACGTCTCATGAAATTTGCCCCGACTTTTTCACGAAGGGGATTTCTCACCAAGAAATTTCATCAAGAGAAATGGCTTTGCCCTCAACCGCTGTCAGATCGGAGCAGGAAGACCGCGAACGGCTGCTGGCCGGCGATATCAGGGCGCTGCGCAGGGCGCGCGGTCTGACCCTTGCCGAGATCGGCCTGAAGCTCGGCCGCTCCGTCGGCTGGGTCAGTCAGGTCGAGCGCGGCCTGTCGATACCATCGCTGAGCGATCTCAAAGCCTTTGCGGAATTGTTCGGCGTGCCGGTCAGCCTGTTCTTCAGCCACGACGTGCCTGTGGAGAACGAGCGCGGCGTGGTCGTGCGCGCCGGCAGCCGCCGCACGCTTGGTACAAGCGATTCCGGATTGGTGGAGGAGCTTCTGTCGCCCGATCTCGGCGGTAGCTTCGAAATGCTGCGTTCGGTCTTCGCGCCGGGTGCTGAACTGAAGACCGAAGCGCGCCGGCCGACGGAGGAAGCCGGGTATGTTGCTTCCGGCAGCTTCGACATCGAGATATCAGGCGTCTGGCACCGGCTTGGCGAAGGCGACTCCTTTCGCTTCGACGGCAAGCCGTTCCGCTGGCGCAATCCTGGAGCGGAGCCGGCGGTAGTCATCTGGGTGGTTTCGCCACCTGTTTACTGAATGCATGTCCCCCAACAGTGTGCAGCGGTTTTGGGATAACGACATGCATCAAAACAGAATCAAAGCGCGCTGGACCGCGCTTTAGGTTTGGAGAAAAACATGGCCGGTTTGCCGATCACGGCACGTGTGGTGATCATCGGAGGCGGTGTCGTTGGCTCCTCCTCGCTCTACCATCTCGCCAAGGCGGGCTGGACCGACTGCGTGCTCCTGGAAAAGAATGAGCTCACCTCCGGCTCGACCTGGCATGCGGCCGGCAACGTGCCGACCTTCTCCTCGTCATGGTCGCTGATGAACATGCAGCGCTATTCGACGGAGCTCTATCGCGGGCTGGCCGACGCGGTCGGCTATCCCATGAACTACCACGTCACCGGCTCGCTCAGGCTGGCCCATACAGCCGAGCGCATGCAGGAGTTCCAGCGCGCCAAGGGCATGGGCCGCTATCAGGGCATGGACATCGACGTGATCGGGCTCGACGAGATCAAGCGCCGCTACCCGTTCATCGAAACGCATGAGCTGAAGGGCGCGCTCTACGATCCGAACGATGGCGACATCGACCCGGCGCAGCTGACCCAGGCGCTGGCCAAGGGCGCCCGCGACCTAGGTGCGAAGATCATTCGCTTCTGTCCGGTCACCGGCGTGCGCCGCGAGAACGACGAGTGGGTGGTCGAGACCGCGCAGGGCGAAATCCGCTGCGAGGTGGTCGTCAACGCCGCCGGTTACCGTGCGGCCGAGGTCGGAAAGATGTTCGGCCGCTACGTGCCTATGATGGTGATGAGCCATCAATATATCCTGTTCGAGGAAATCCCCGAACTGGCCGCATGGTCGAAGGAGCAAGGCAAGAAACTGCCGCTGCTGCGCGACGTCGACACCTCCTATTACCTGCGCCAGGAAAAGAACGGCATGAATCTCGGCCCCTATGAGCGCAATTGCCGTGCGCATTGGGTCGGTCACAACGACCCGATGCCAGACGATTTTTCTTTCCAGCTGTTCCCCGACGATCTCGACCGGCTGGAGGACTATCTGGCCGATGCCGTCGCCCGCGTGCCGATCCTTGGCACCGCCGGTCTGTCCAAGGTCATCAACGGCCCGATCCCCTACGCGCCGGACGGCAATCCACTGATCGGGCCGATGCCCGGCGTGCCCAACGCCTTCGAGGCCTGCGTCTTCACCTTCGGCATCGCCCAGGGCGGCGGCGCCGGCAAGGTGCTGGCCGAATGGGTGACTGAGGGCCAGACCGAGTGGGACATGTGGTCCTGCGATCCGCGCCGCTTCACCAGCTTTGCCTCGGCTCCGGATTATTGCGTCGCCAAGGGCATGGAAATCTACGGCAACGAATACGCCATTCAGTTTCCGCGCCATGCCTGGCCGGCTGGGCGCGACCGCAAACTGTCGCCGATCCATGATCGCATCAAGGCGCTCGGCGCCCAGTTCGACGCCTATAATGGCTGGGAGCGCGCCACCTGGTACGCGCAAGCCGGCGACGATGTTTCGGAAGCCGCGACGCTGACCTTCCGTCGCGACGGGCCATGGCAGCATCGCGTCCGCGAAGAATGCCTCGCCGTGCGCGACGCCGCCGGCATTTTGGACCTGCCCGGCTTTTCCCGCTTCAACCTCGACGGCCCTGGCGCTGCGGAATGGCTGAGCCGGCAGGTTACGGGGCTGGTGCCGAAACCCGGCCGCATCGGGCTCGTCTATTTTGCCGACGACAAGGGCCGCATCGTCACCGAAATGTCGGTGGTGCGCCACGATGAGAATTTGATGACGCTGATCACCGCCGCGGTGGCGCAGTGGCACGATTTCGAGTGGCTGAAATGGCGCATGCCGAAGGACGCTTCATTCAAGCTGGTCGACCGGACCGAGGAATACCCCACGCAGATCCTCGCCGGGCCCAATTCGCGAAAAATCCTCGCCGATGTCTGCGCCGCCGACCTTGCTCTGCCCTGGCTGACGCACCAGGAGACGACGGTCGCCGGCCGTTGGGCAAGGCTGGTGCGCGTGTCCTTCGCCGGCGAACTCGGCTGGGAAATCCACACCAAGGTCGACGACACCGCCGCCGTCTTCGACGCTGTCTGGGCGGCCGGCCAGAAGCACGGCCTGAAGCCGTTCGGCATGTACGCGCTGGATTCGCTGCGGCTCGAAAAAGGCTATCGCGCCTGGAAAGGCGACCTGTCGACCGACTATTCGATCCTGCAGGGTGGGTTGGAGCGTTTCGTCAGATGGGACAAGCCCGACTTCCGCGGCAAGGCAGCGCTACAGAACGAGAAGCAGCAGGGCGTCAAGAAACGCTTTGTCACGCTGATCATCGAAAACCCCGGCGACTGCGATGCGCCCACCATGTCGACGCTGTGGCATGACGGCCGGATAGTCGGCGAGACGACGTCCGGCGGCTGGGGTCATCGCATCGACAAATCGATCGCGCTCGGCATGCTGCGCGCCGATCTCACTGAGCCGGGAACCACGGTCGAGGTCGAGATCTTCGGCGAGCGCTTCAAAGCGATCGTGCAGAAGGACGAACCGCTGTGGGATCCAAAGAACGAGAGGTTGCGCGCGTGAAGACGGTTATCCTCACTGACGGCGGCATGGGTCAGGAACTGGTACGCCGCAGCAAGTCCGATCCCACCCCGCTATGGTCGGCCAGGGTGCTGATCGACGAACCGGACCTGGTGCGCGACCTGCATGCGGAGTTCATCCGGGCCGGCGCCCGTGTCATCACCATCAACACCTATTCGGCAACGCCCGAACGGCTGGCGCGGGAGGGCGCGGAAGAGCTGTTCAAGCCGCTGCAGAAGCGCGGCATGGAACTGGCAAGGCAAGCTCGCGACCAGGCCGGCGACGCGGCAATCGCCGGCTGCCTGTCGCCCCTGTTCGGCAGCTACGCGCCGGCACTGACGATATCCTTCCAGGATACGCTCGACATCTACCGCCGCATCGTTGCCGAGCAGGCTGACGGCGTCGATCTGTTCCTGTGCGAGACCATGGCGTCGGCCGAGGAGGCGCGCGCGGCTGTCACCGCGGCGTCGGAAAGCGGCAAACCGGTGTGGGTGTCTTGGACACTTGCCGATCACGGCGCACCACGACTGCGCAGCGGCGAAGCCATTGCGGCTGCGTCGAGCGCTCTCGACGGGCTGCCGGTCGCAGCTAGACTGGTCAATTGCTGCAGGCCCGAAGCGATTGCTGCAGCGTTGCCCGAACTGATCTGCCTCGGCGGCCCGGTCGGCGCCTATGCCAACGGCTTCACCTCGATTGGGGCGCTCAAGCATGGCGGCACCGTGGAAGTGCTGCACGCCCGCCACGACCTTGATCCGGACGCCTATGCAGGCCAGGCAGTCGGCTGGGTTGAGGCCGGCGCCGGCATCGTCGGCGGCTGCTGTGAAGTCGGACCGGCCCACATCGCCGCCCTGCGTGACCGGCTCGAACAGGCCGGCTACGAAATTTCGGGAGTAGCATAATGCCCAGACCATCATCGCGCATTTCCGGCATCGTGCCTTCCGGCAAGGATGGTTGGGAGGTTCATTTCGCTGCCTGGACACGCAAGGAGGCCGGCGAGGACATCATCATGCTGTCGGTTGGCGACCACGACTTCGACACGCCGGCGCAGACGATCGAAGCCTGCGTGACCGCGGTTCGCGCCAGCAACCACCACTACACCCCGCTTCCCGGCATTCCGCGCCTGCGCAAGGCAATGGCGGCGGCGTCGACCGTGTGCACCGGCATTGCGACCAACCCCGACCAGGTCATCGCCACGCCAGGCGGACAGGCAGCGCTTTACGCGGCGGTACAAGCCGTTCTCGACCAGGGCGACCATGCCATCGTGGTGGCGCCCTATTACGCAACCTACCCCAACACGTTCAGTGCAGCGGCCGCCGATTTCACCGTGGTCGAGACACCCGCCGAGGATGGTTTCCAGCCGCGAGCCGCCGACATTCGTGCCGCGCTCCGGCCGAACACGCGCGCCATCCTCATCAATACGCCCAACAACCCGACGGGTGCTGTCTACTCGCGCCAGCGGCTGGAAGACCTGGCGCACATTTGCCGGGAACATGACCTCTGGCTGCTGTCGGACGAGGTCTATTGGACGCTGGGCGGCGGCGAGCACATCTCGCCGCGCTCGCTACCCGGCATGGCGGAACGCACGCTGGTCATCAATTCCATGTCGAAGAGCCACGGCATGACCGGCTGGCGCATGGGCTGGCTGACCGGGCCAGACGATATGATCTCGCTGCTGACCAACCTCAATCTGGTGACGACCTACGGCCTGCCGGCCTTCATCAGCCTCGCTTGCGCCGAGGCGCTGGAAAACGGCTATGGCGTCAAGGAGATCGCCGAACGCTATGCCGCAAGGCGCAGCGTCGTCCTCGACGCAATGCACGGCATGAACAACATCACCGTGCGCGGCTCCGAAGGCGGCATGTATGTCATGCTCGACATCTCGGCCATCGAGCCGGACGACGAGAAATTCGCCTGGGCTTTCCTCGACAAGGAAAAAGTCGGCGTCATGCCGGGCTCGAGTTTCGGCGATGCCGCCGCCGGCCACATCCGCGTCAGCCTCTGCCAGCCCGAGGCGATACTTTTGGAAGCAGCCCTTCGCCTGCGCCGCTTCGCTTCCAACTATCGCCGTGAGGCGGCATGAGCGCCCTGCCCCAGAATACCATCCCGACAAAGGCCATTCCTCCCAAAGCAAGGGCCGTCATCATCGGCGGCGGTGTTTCAGGCTGTTCGGTCGCCTACCATCTGGCCAAGCTCGGCTGGACCGATATCGTGCTGCTCGAACGCAAGCAGCTGACATCGGGCACGACATGGCACGCCGCCGGCTTGATCGGCCAGCTGCGCGGTTCGCAGAACATGACGCGGCTGGCGAAATATTCGGCCGACCTCTACGTCAAGCTCGAAGCCGAGACCGATGTCGGCACCGGCATGCGGCAGGTCGGTTCGATCACCGTGGCGCTGACCGAGGAGCGCAAGCACGAGATTTATAGGCAGGCGTCTCTCGCCCGCGCGTTCGATGTCGACGTGCGCGAGATTTCGCCTGATGAAGTCAAGGAGATGTACCCGCATCTCAACATTTCCGATGTGGTCGGCGCCGTGCATCTGCCGCTCGACGGCCAGTGCGACCCGGCCAATATCGCCATGGCGCTGGCCAAGGGTGCACGCCAGCGCGGTGCGACGATCGTCGAGAACGTGAAGGTAACCAAGGTCCATACCAGGGATAGCCGCGTTACCGGCGTCTCCTGGACGCAAGGCGACGAGCAAGGCATGATCGAAGCCGCTGTCGTCGTCAATTGCGCGGGCATGTGGGCGCGCGAGCTCGGACGCCAGAACGGCGTCACCATCCCGCTGCATGCCTGCGAGCACTTTTACCTCGTCACCGAACCGATCCCCGGCCTGACCCGCCTGCCGGTGCTGCGCGTGCCGGACGAATGCGCCTACTACAAGGAAGACGCCGGCAAGATGATGCTCGGCGCCTTCGAGCCGGTGGCCAAGCCATGGGGCATGGACGGCATCCGCGAAGATTTCTGCTTCGACCAGTTGCCGGAGGATTTCGAGCATTTCGAGCCGATCCTTGAAATGGGCGTCAACCGGATGCCGATGCTGGCCAGCGCCGGCATCCACACTTTCTTCAACGGTCCCGAGAGTTTTACGCCTGATGATCGCTACTATCTCGGCGAGGCGCCGGAGCTTTCCGGCTACTGGATGGCGACCGGCTATAATTCGATAGGCATCGTTTCCTCCGGCGGCGCCGGTATGGCCCTGGCGCAATGGATCAATGACGGCGAGGCACCCTTCGATCTGTGGGAGGTCGACATCCGCCGCGCCCAGCCGTTCCAGAAGAACCGCCGCTACCTGAAGGAGCGCGTCTCCGAGACGCTCGGCCTGCTCTATGCCGACCATTTTCCGTACCGCCAGATGGCGACCTCGCGGAACGTCAGACGCTCGCCGCTGCACGAACATCTGAAGGCGCGCGGTGCGGTGTTCGGCGAGGTTGCCGGCTGGGAGCGCGCCAACTGGTTCGCCAGGCCCGGCCAGGAGCGCGAATACCGCTATTCATGGAAGCGGCAGAACTGGTTCGACAACCAGCGCGAGGAACATCTGGCCGTCCGAAACGGCGTCGGCCTGTTCGACATGACCTCGTTCGGCAAGATCCGTGTCGAGGGCCGCGATGCCTGCGCCTTCCTGCAGAAACTCTGCGCCAACGACATGGACGTGGCGCCGGGCAAGATCGTCTATACCCAGATGCTCAACCAGCGCGGCGGTATCGAGAGCGA
Organism: Mesorhizobium sp. BHscii; assembly: GCF_053848065.1. NCBI lineage: Bacteria > Pseudomonadati > Pseudomonadota > Alphaproteobacteria > Hyphomicrobiales > Phyllobacteriaceae > Mesorhizobium > Mesorhizobium sp. BHscii. The sequence continues at coordinate 165,663 of NZ_JBSPKW010000012.1, forward strand.
TCTCACCGTCTCACGGCTATCTGAAACGGCCTACTTCCTGGTCGTGCCTGGCGCGACGCTGCAGCGCGATCTCGCGTGGCTAAAAAAACACCTCTCCCATGAATTCGTCGTCATCACCGATGTCACCGCTGCCGAAGCCGTGCTTTGCCTGATGGGTCCGGATGCGAGGAAGCTGATTCAAAAGCTGAGCCCGAACGATTTCTCCAACGAAACCAACCCGTTCGGGACGTTTCAGGAGATTGAAATCGGCATGGGGCTGGCCCGCGCCCACCGTGTAACCTATGTCGGCGAACTGGGCTGGGAGCTTTATGTCTCGACCGACCAGGCCGCCCACGTGTTCGAGGCGATCGAGGAGGCCGGCGCCGATGTCAGCCTAAAACTCTGCGGCCTGCACACGCTGGATTCCTGCCGCATCGAAAAGGCCTTCCGGCACTTCGGCCACGACATCACCGATGAGGACAATGTGCTGGAGGCAGGCCTAGGCTTCGCAGTGAAGACCGCCAAGGGCGATTTCCTTGGCCGCGACGCCGTGCTGAGAAAAAAAGAAACCGGATTGGACCGGCGGCTGCTGCAGTTCCGCCTGAAAGACACGCAACCCTTGCTCTTTCACAATGAGGCGATCCTGCGCGACGGCAAGATCGTCGGCCCGATCACCTCGGGCAATTACGGCCATCATCTCGGCGGCGCCATCGGCCTCGGCTACGTGCCTTGCAAGGGCGAGAGCGAGGCGGACGTGCTGTCGTCGTGCTACGCGATCGAAATCGCCGGCGAGCGCTTCGCCGCCGAGGCATCGCTGAAGCCGATGTATGATCCGAAATCGGAACGGGTGCGGATGTAGCTCAGAAGCGCTCCAGCTTCGTTCGCACTCTCTCCAGGAACGCCGCCCTCGTCTTCGGTGTCGATGAGTCCATCAGGTAGTGCGCCAGAAAGAACGTCCTGCAGCGGGTGGCGCAGAGTGCCCGCATGCCGCGCAGGATTGTCTTGCGTCCCGGCTGGCCGACGACGACGCTCCACCAGGTCGGTGCGCCGCAGGTCGTGATCACCCCGATCTTCGTCACATGCCTCATCAGCGACTGAATCCGTCGCTTGCCGGCCGGCAGCCGGAAGGCGACGTCGGTCGCCCAGACCCGGTCGAGCCAGCCCTTCAGCATCGCCGGCAGCCCATACCACCATGTCGGATAGATAAAGAGGATTGCCTGGGCCCAGTTGAGATTTTCGATGTGCGGCTTGAGCGCCGGATCCTGTGGGGCGTGTTCATTATAGGAGCGTCGCTCGCCGCAGCCCATGACCGGATCGAAATTTTCCGCATAGAGGTCGAGCAGCCGCACCTCCCAGCCCCTCGCCTTCAGCACCTCGATGGCACGATCCCGGATCGAGGCGCAAAAGCTTTCCGGGACCGGATGGCAGTAAACCACCAGGACCCGCATCAGAAGGCATCCATGCTGGCGGCGACTTTCGCCGTGAATCTCTTCCGCGTTTCATCGGTCGACAGGTTCATCGAATAATGCGCAAGATAGGACACGGAGGCACCTGGCTTGACCGTGGCGCGCAACACACGCTTGACCAGCTTGCGCGGCGGGTCGCCCATCAGCATTGCGTGCAACCGGCTGCCGCCATAGGTGGTGACCGCCGCCAGCTTGCGGATGTTGTGCAGCGACGGCTGCACCTTGCCATTGACCAGCTTGAACGAGACGCCGGGCAGGAAGACGCGGTCGAAAAAGCCTTTCAGGATCGCCGGATAGCCGAAGTTCCACACCGGAAACGACAGCACCAGCGCCTCGGCCCGCAGCAGGCGCTCGACATAGGGCGCTGCCGGATCACCGGCGCCGCGATCGTCGTGATAACCGAGCCGCTCGGTCCGCGTCAGCCGGGGATCGAAATTCTCGGCATAGAGATCGCAGTCGTCGACGGCGTGGCCGGCTGCCGTCAGCCGCTCGACGATCACCTTGTGCAAACCGGCATTGAAGCTGGTCTCGACCGGATGGGCGTAGAGAACGAGGATGTTCATCACCCCGCCTTCTGCAACCCCTTGAACAGGAACGACTTGCCCGAGCGATAATCGTAGTCCGGGTTTTCCCAGGCGATCATCTTGCCTGGATTGAGCAGCCCTTGCGGATCGGTCTCGCGCTTGAAGGCGAGCTGCACCTCGTCCGTCTGCTTCATGCCGCCCTCTTCCAGCGTGTAGCGGTGCGGGTTGAAGACCCAGCAGCCATTCTCTTCGTGGATGCGGATGATCTCGTCGAGCCGCTCGGCCGTCGTGAAGCGGATCAGCGGCAGTCCGGCCACGCCGATCGCGCCGTCGAAGCGGATAAATTCGAGATGTGTCGGCACTTCGTCGCCGAAGCGGTCGATCATCGCCTTGACGTAAGCGAGGTGATCCGGCGAAGGATAGCGGGTCTGCAGATAGGTAATCGTCGGGTCGACCCTGATGGCGCGCAGCGTCGTATGGTTCCAGGTCAGCTCATAGACCGGCGGCAGGCCCTTGAGATCGGCCTCCTTGTCGGCGCGGAAGACGATCTCGCCCTTGCTGCGCGCAGTAAGAGCGACAAAGGCGTCCATGGCATGCGGCGCGATCATGCAGACGACGATGCTTTGCTCGCGCCTGAAAAACCGCTGGTGCCGCTTGAAATAATCGTAAGGGATGGGCGCGGCGATCGGCGTGATCAGCTTCGCTAGAATGCCGTCCTGAATGGCGAGATCATTGCCGAAGCCGGCCGCATCCATGAAATCGTCGAAGCCGACGATGACGTCGATCCAGTCGTAAGATGCGGTCAGCGGCATCTCGACCTCGGTGATGATGCCGTTGGTGCCGTAGGCATGCATCACCTTCAGCACCTCCTCGCCGGTAAGATCCATGATGCGAGGCTCCGCCTCCATCGTCACGGTCCTGAGCCGGATGACATTGCCGAGGTCGCGCAGCCCACCCCAGCGGATCGAGCCGACGCCGCCCGATCCGCCGGCGACGAAACCGCCGATCGACGCGGTGTTATAGGTCGATGGCGACATTCGCAGCTCCTGGCCGGAATGCGCGCGCGTCGCCCTGTCGATGTCGGCGAGGACGGCACCGGGTCCGGTCACGACGCGGCCGGGCGCGATCGTCTTGACTGCATTCATTTCGGCGAGATTGAGCACGACGCCGCCGGACAAAGGCATCGCCTGCCCGTAATTGCCGGTGCCGCTGCCGCGCGGCGTCACCGGCACGCCATGCCGGTGACAGGCGGCAAGCACTCGGATCACCTCGTCTTCCGTCTTCGGCGTCACGATCAGATCGCCGGTCACATGGTCGAGCTGTTGCTTCAGCACCGGGCTGTACCAGTAGAAGTCACGGCTCTTTTGCTGGACGATCGCCGGATGGTCGTCGATCTTCAGACCGTCGAGATCGCGTTTGAGCGTAGCCAGCTCCATCATCCCACCATCAGATCATCGAGTTCGGCATAATCGGGCAATTGGCGCTCGATGGCGCGGCCGTCGCGCACCACGATGCGATCCGATTCAGGCCGCGACAGCAATTCCGTCCAGCTCCGCCCCTTGAAGACGACGAAATCGGCGGCGCCGCCGGCTGCAAGGGTGCCGAAACCGTCGAGCCGCATCACCTGGGCCGGCGTTGAAGTCACCGCCTGTGGCCAATCGCCGACCGGGTGATCGAAATGCAGGATGCGCGTCGCCATGCGGTAGACCTCCAGCATGTCGAGATCGCCATAGGCGTAGAACGGATCTCGGGTATTGTCGGAGGCGACGGCGACAGGAATGCCGCGCGCTTTCATCTCGTGCAGCAGCGTCACGCCACGCCAGCGCGGCGTGGTCTTGTCGCCGCGCCGGTCCTGCAGATAGAGATTGCACATCGGCAGCGACACCACGGCAAGCCTCGCCTTCGCCACCTTATCCAGCGTGTCGAGCACATCGAGATCGGGCTGGCGTGCCAGCGAGCAGCAGTGGCCGACGAGGATGTTTCCCTCAAAACCGTTCCACAAGGCCGCCTCGGCGATCTTCTTCAGCGAGATCGCCGAGATATCGTCAGTCTCGTCGGCGTGGAAATCGAGGTCGAGGCCATGCTTGATCGCCTGCGCGAACACCTGGTCGAGAAGCTCTTCCAGGTCCGGCAGCATATAGGTGACGACGCCGAGCACGCCGTTGGCCGCGGCGACGCGTTTGGCCAGCCTTTCGAACCACTTCCTGTCGCGCACGCCTTCGATGCCAAGCAGGCAGGCCGCCTGCAGCTCGATGCGGCCACGCCATTTCTCCCGTATCGTCTCGAACACCGGCCAGGAGATCTCTTCCTGCGGCGCGACGCTGTCGAGATGGGTTCGCATAGCCCTGGTGCCGTGCGCGTAGGCTGAGCGCAGCGAAAAAGCCATGCGGCGGGCAACGTCGTCTGCGCTCCAGCGGGCAGCGCGATCGGCGCCGGTGGCGTTCAACGCGCCCATGAACGTGCCGTCCGGATTGGGTTTTCGAGGCCAGATATGGCCCTTGTCGATATGCGTGTGGCAGTCGACGAAGCACGGCATGACGACGCGGCCGCCGAGGTCGGCGGCAGCTGCGGGCGAATTGGACTGGCGATGCGCGACGATGCTGGAGATTTTGCCGTCGGCGACGGCGATATCGCCGAGCGCAAAGCCGTCGGCATCGAAGGCTGCGGCAAGGCCCGGCGTCAGTGATGCGTGAAGCCGGACGTTGGTGAGATGGTAAGGACCAGAGGCCGGTATCTCCAACATTTCATCGCTCCTGCTTCAGCGCGCTTTCATGCCAGCGCCGCAAAATGAGATGCGAGATCAGCGACAGCACCAGGAAGATCAGAATGCCGGTGAACGAGATCAGGATCAGGGCCGCAAACAGCCGCGGGGCGTTAAGCCGGTAACCGGCCTCGATGATGCGAGAGGCAAGCCCCGACGACTGGCCGGTTGCCCCGGCGACGAACTCGGCCACCACCGCGCCGATCAGCGACAGGCCGCCGGCGATCTTCAGCCCGCCGAGAAAATACGGCATCGCTGCCGGCAGCCTGAGATAACGCAATTGCTGCCAGCGGGTCGCGCCGTTAAGCCTAAACATGTCGCGCAGATTGCGGTCGACGGAATTGAGGCCGAGCGTGGTGTTGGACAGGATCGGAAAGAAGGCGACAATCCAGGCACACAGCAGAAGCTTCGTCGTCTGGTTGTCGACGTAGATGTTGATCAATGGGAAGATCGCGACGATCGGCGTCACCTGCAGGACGATGGCGAACGGGAAGAACGACATCTCCACCCATTTCGATTGTGCGAACAGGACCGCCAACCCAACACCGCCGACGATGGCCAGAAGCAGGCTGAGGAAGGTGATCTTGAGCGTCACCAGCAGCGAGGAAAACAGCAGCCCGGCATCGTCAAACAGCGTTTGCAGCACCACACCGGGGCGCGGCAGGATATATTTCGGGATGTCGTTCCAGACGCAGATGCGGTCCCACAGCCAGATGGCCAGAATCATGATCGCCAGCGGCAGCACCCATCGGCCGATGTGCTCGAGCCGCTCCTGGCGCACGCGACGCGCCTCCTCGGGATCGAGCCTCAGCACGTGTTCTTCAATGGCCGTCATGGTGCGGTCCGGCAGTTGAGTTGATGGCGCCGATCAGCACATCGGACGCCTGACGGCAAAGCGCGGCATAGGCGGGCGAAGTACGGAAGGCTTCATTGCGCGGATAGGGCGCATCGATGACGAGTTCTTTGAACACCCGGCCCGGTCGCGCCGCCATGACGACGACGCGGCTGGAGAGGAAAACGCTTTCGAAGACGCTGTGGGTCACGAAGACGACGGTAAAATGCTCGTCCTGCCATAGCTCCAGAAGATCGTTGTTGAGCTTGAAGCGGGTGATCTCGTCGAGCGCTGCGAACGGCTCGTCCATTAAAAGCACGCGCGGCTTGGTCACCATGGCGCGGGCGATCGAGACGCGCATCTTCATGCCGCCGGACAGCTCGCGCGGCACGGCATGCTCGAAGCCGGTCAGGTGGACCCGCGCCAGCATCTCCATGACGACAGGCGCAGCCTTGGCCCGCGACACGCCCTTCAGCCGTAGCGGCAGCCAGACATTGTCGAAGACATCGGCCCAGGGCAGCAGCGTCGGCTCCTGGAAGACGAAGCTGATATTCGAGCGGTCGACAGAGCTGCTGCCGCGCCAGTCGAGCACGCCGGAGGTCGGCGTCGCAAGACCCGCAATGAGGCGCAAGGCCGTCGACTTGCCGCAGCCGGACGGGCCGAGAAGGCTGAGAAAGTCGCCTTCCCGGATCGTCAGGTCGACATCGCTGAGCGCTGTCACGCCGTTGGAAAAGACCTTGCCGACGCCACGCAGCGCCAGCAGCATCGGACCTTTGCCCGATGCGCTTGCCGGCGCTTGCGGCACTTTCTCCTGCATCATGCCTGGGTGCTATTTCTTCAGGTCGATCCCGACGCCCTTGTTAACGAAGGCCAGCGTGTAGGACTTCTTGATGTCGACGCCGGCCGGCACGACCTTGGCCTTGACCATCTTGTCGTAGAAGCTTTCGATGCGCGCGTCAGTCATCGCACCGATGCCGAGTTTTTCCGTGTCGCCGGAATCGACGATGCCGAATTTCTTCATCTGCTCGATCGAAAACGCGATCTGCTCGTCGCTGATGTCGGGGTTATCCTTCTTGATCGCCGCGTTGGCGGCAGCGTTGTCGCCGTAGAGATAATTGTACCAACCCTTGGCCGAGCCATCGACGAAGCACTGAACCACCTCCGGCCGCTTGTCGATCGTGGCCTGCATGGTCTCGATCGTCGTCGCATAGGTGTCGAAGCCGTAGTCGGCGAGCAGGAACAGATTGGGCTGGAAGCCGCCTTCCTTGGCGACGGCGAAGGGCTCCGAGGTCACGTAACCCTGCTGGATCGACTTCGGATTGGCGATGAAAGGTGCGGGGTTGAACGTATAGGGCACGCGCTTGGCCGGATCGAAGCCGAACTCCGTGATCATCCATTGGAAGAAGCTCTGTGCACCTTCGTCGCCAATAATGTACTGGTCCGCGTTCTTCAAATCCTCCCATTTGTCGAGGCCCTGACCCGGATGGCTCATGATCACCTGCGGCTCTTTCTGGAATGAGGCGGCGACCACGCGCAGCGGAATGTCCTGCTGAACGGCGTCGAAGGCCTGCAGCATGTTGCCGCCCATATAGAAGTCGATCTTGCCGGCGAGCAACAGCGGCCGACCGCTGACCTGCGGGCCACCTTGCATGATCGTCACGTCGAGCCCGCAAGCCGCATAGGTGCCATCAGCGGCCGCCTGATAATAGCCACCGTGCTCGGCCTGGGCGAGCCAGTTGGTGCCGAAGGTGACCTTCTCGTTCGCTGCCGCGCTTAGCGTGCTTGCGGCAAGCAGCACGATCGCGCCCACCGAAATCTTAAGTTTTCCGTCCATCCACACCACCCTCTGTTGGCTCCGGCGCGCCACGCACCGGCTCGACACCATCGACTCAAGAAGCAAGACACATGCCATCACCGAGGCCGCCCGCCTGCGCAACGGTGGTGCACGAAGGCCGGACGGTCATGCTGTACCGGGGGCATCGTGCCTATTTTTTGAACGCCTGTCCACAATCGCCCTGATAGTATGCACTGCATCTTGAATGGGCCGCCAATCCGGCTTTAGGCTGACATCAGATTGGAGATTTTCATGTTCAAATTCCTGGCGCCGAAGTCGATCAAGCCGCCCTTCGCCCGCTACAGTCATGGCATCGAGGTGCCTCCCGGCAAGAGGCTGGTGCTGTGTTCGGGCCAGGTCGCCATCGCTCCGGACGATCAGATCCCGGAGGATGCCGGCGCACAGGCCGAACTCTGTTTTCAGAACATCGCGGCGATTCTTGGCGAGGCCGGGCTTGGACTTTCCGACATCGTCCGCATCAACACCTATGTCACCGACCGCGCCTTCCTGCTGCCCTATATGGACGTTCGCGATCGGCTGTTCGCCAGCCCGGCGCCGGCTTCGACGCTGATGATCGTGTCCGGTTTCGCGCGGCCGGAATTCAAGGTCGAGATCGAGGTCATCGCGGCAGGGTGATCGACAGGCGATCCTTCCCGCGCTAGGTCTGGCCGTGCATCGAAGAGGCCAGTCTATCGAAAAGGCCAGTTTATCGAAAAGGCCAGTTTATCGAAAAGGCCAGTTTATCGAAAAGGCATGACATGACCGCTGCAAACAGACGCGTGTGGTGGGGCGATTACCGGACCACCGAATACGCCACGATCGATCCGGAAGCGACGATCGCCGTTCTGCCGGTGGCGGCGATCGAACAGCACGGCCCGCATCTGCCGGTTTCGACCGACACCTCGATCATGACCGGCATGCTCGACACGGTGATCGCCCGCCTGCCCGCCGATCTCGACATCCGCATCCTGCCCGTCCAGGCGGTGGGTAAGTCGAACGAGCACCTGCATGCACCGGGAACCCTCACTCTGCCGGCGCCGATCTTGATCGAGGCGTGGACCGAGCTTGGCCTGTCGATCGCGCGGGCCGGGCTAAGGAAATTGATCGTCGTCAACTCGCATGGCGGGAACGAAGAGATCATGGGCATCATCACCCGCGAATTGCGCGTGCGTGCAAAGATGCTGGCGGTGAAGACGAGCTGGCAGCGCTTTGGCCGGCCGGCCGGCATGTATACCGAGCTTGAGGATCGCCACGGCATCCATGGCGGCGATGTCGAGACCTCGCTGATGCTGCATTTCCGGCCGGATCTGGTCGACATGGCAAAGGCCGACAATTTCGTGTCCAACGTCGCCCGCGCCGAAAAGGAATTTTCACTGCTGCGCCACACCGGAACGCACGCCTTCGCCTGGATCGCCACCGATCTCAACCCGAACGGCGTGGTCGGCGACGCCAGCATTGCAACGGCCGAAAAGGGCAGGCTTACCGCCAACCATCAGGCGGACGGCTTCATCAGCCTGTTGAAGGATGTGCGCAAGGCGAAGCTGGCCGACTGGCTGGCATAGTCAGGCCATGGTCCCGAACCGAAGGTCAGCGCAGCAAACAGCGGAAACCGAGTTTCGGAAAAGATCTTGGTCAAACTCTAAAGCGCGTCGCGTCTGAACGGATTTATGCGACGCGCTTTAAGCTCTTGTTTTTATACGTGTCGTAATCCCAAAACCGCTGCGCACTTTTGGGCGACAGCATTAGACGTCGATCTTCAACTCAAAAGGCGTGCCTTCGAAGGCGTCCGCGCCGCGCCCGATCGCCTGGATCGCGCCGATCATGCGGCCGTTGCGATCGAGCAGCGTATCGGCGACCGCGATCAGCCGCGGGTTAGGTGTCGCCGTCGGCGACAACGCGCGCAGCGTCTCAGCCAATTCGACCTCGCAGCGCTTCGGCGCCAATGCCGCCGCGATGATGTAAGCCGAGGCGGTCGAACGGCTGATGCCGGCATAGCAATGCACGACCAGCGGCCTTGCACGATCCCATCGGCGCGCGAAATCGAGAAGATCGCGGACATGGATTTCGCCCGGCATGGTCATGCCCTCTTGCGCCACCGCAATGTCATGCATGACCAGATGCAGATGGTTTTCCCGGGCGATCGACGCCGGCCGCGTCACCTCGGTACCGGCAGCCAGCAGGGAAAGCAGCCGCTCGGCGCCGGTTCTCGCGACCGTTTCTTCGACCTTCGATAGCGAACAGACATGGATCATTGCTTGACCTCCTTGGTGTTATCGTCGCGCTGTTGCGCCCAGTCGGCAAGAGCCGATTCGAGCCGCTGCCATTCCTCGTCAGGACCCGGCAGCCCGGCGCGCAGCACATGCGGCCGGCCGGAAAAATGCCGAAGCAGGATGCCGCGCTCGCCAAGCGCCGAAAACAGTCCGGCGGCGTCCGCCAACCCGATATAGCGGAACAGCGTGGTCCCGCCGGCGACTGAGACGCCGAAGCGGCCGAACAACGCATCGAGCCGTGCTGCATCCTCTGCCAGACGGCATCGCATCTCGGCCCGCCAGCCGCTGTCGGCAAGCGCGCGGATACCGTATTCGAGCGCTGGGCCGGCGACCGCCCATGGCCCGAACTGCGCCTCGAGCCGTTCGACCGTCAGCGCGTCGGCCAGTGCAAAGCCGAGCCGCAGGCCGGCGAGGCCAAAGAATTTGCCGAAGGAACGCAGCACGACAATGCCGCCTTGCTCGACATCGCCGGCCAGGCTTTCCGCGCGCGGCCCGACATCCATGAACGCCTCATCGACGACCAGCAACCCGCCTTTGGCGCGCAATTTTCCGGCAAGATCGAGCAGCTTCTTGCGTTCGATGATGCGCCCGTCCGGATTGTTGGGGTTGACGATGATGGCGAGATCGGCTCCTGCCAGGACCTCGAAATCATCGACCTCCGTCACAGCATGGCCGGCGATTGCCGCTGCCCGCTGATGTTCAGCATAGGTCGGCCCGAGCACCAGCGCCTTGCCGGGGCTCGCCAGCGAGGCGACGCGCGGCAACAGGATCTGCGTGCCCGGCGTCGCCACCACATTCGCTGCCGATGGCGCGCCATAAACGCTTGCCGCGACTTCGGCCAACTCGCGGACCCGCGCTGCTTCCGGCAATCTGGACAGGGCGGTGGCGGGCAGATCGAAAAACGGATAGGAGTGCGGATTGATACCGGTCGAGAGGTCGACGAAGGGCTGCGGCGCATGCGGAAAAAGCGCCCTCGCCCGGCCAAGGCTTCCGCCGTGATCCACCACTGTTGCCGCTCCATCAAGAGACTTCATGTCGATCCTGACCGCTTTCCTGTCACTGGTTGTTGAATTCGCCGTGGGTTACCCGGCCTGGCTGTTCGGCGCCATCGGCCATCCCGTCACCTGGTTCGGCAGGCTGATATCCTTTCTCGACCGCAGGCTCAACCGCGATACTGATTCCGACGCCCTGCGTCGCCGGCGCGGTGTTCATGCGCTGCTGATCATCGTGCTGGTGCCGGCCGCCATCGCCTTCGCCGTGGAAACCATGCTTTCGGGCCTTCCAGCCGGACTGGTCCTCACGGCAATCCTGGCGACGTCGCTGCTGTCGCAGAAGAGCCTGGCCGAGCATGTCGAGGCGGTGGCCGACGGACTGGACAATGGTGGACTCGACATTGGCCGTGCTGCCGTCTCAAGGATCGTCGGCCGCGATCCGGAAAAGCTCGACAGAGCCGGCGTCTGCCGCGCGGCGATCGAAAGCCTGGCCGAGAATTTTTCCGACGGCGTCGTTGCGCCCGTCATCTGGATCGGCGTCGGCGGGCTGGCCGGCGGCGTCGCCTACAAGGCCGCCAACACGGCCGATTCGATGATCGGCCACCGCACCCCGCGCCACGAGGCCTTCGGCAGGGCGGCAGCGCGCTTCGACGATCTGATCAACCTGCCGGCGTCGCGGCTGACCGCACTGCTCATCGTGGGTGCCTCTTTCTTCGTCAAAGGCGCCGATGCCGGCACCGCCTGGCGCACCGTGCAGCGCGACGCGACAAAGCACCGCTCGCCCAATGCCGGCTGGCCGGAGGCGGCGATGGCCGGCGCGCTCGGCCTGGCGCTCGCCGGCCCGCGTTCCTATGACGGCGTCATGGTCGACGATGCGTTCATGGGCGAAGGCGGCCACCGCGATGCCGAGAGCGCCGACATCAGGCGGGCGCTGAAACTCTATCGGGTCGCCGACTTTTTGCTGATCGCGCTGTTCGGCTTGCTGTCGGTGATCGTCATCGCTGCGTGACCCATCGGACGGGTCGGGAACTCAAGTCACCAAGTAACGCGGACTTCCCTTGCGCTTGAATCAGCCGCCTTGCCAAACCTTTTGATCGCATAGCCACCGACAGCTGCAGGAGAAGATTTCAATACTGGTTCAAATCACAACAAAGAGTCGCTCAGCATCTGGCCCGTACATATAGAGGATGCACTTGCCGTCGCCAAACTCATCGCCATCAAACTCACCGACCGAAGCATTGCCGACGACTTGCTCTAGCCGATCTTCCAGCGCGAGAATGGAAGCGCGTTCTTTCGACGTTCCAAACTGCCCGTCATTCAGAAGAAGATAGACGATTACCGCTTGTTCCAACAGACAGTTCTCCGGCTGAGAAGTAATCAGAACTCGATTCCTTGCTGTGCCTTCACGCCGGCGGAAAAGTGATGCTTGGTCACGCACATCTCGGTGACAAGATCGGCGGCATCGACCAGCGCCGGTCTGGCGTTGCGGCCGGTGGCGACGACATGCAGGTTTTCGCGGCGCCCTTTCAGCGCCGCCACCACTTTGTCGAGATCGAGATAATCGTAGCGCAGCGCGATGTTCAGCTCGTCGAGCACCAGAAGGCTGATCGATGGATCGGCCATCAGCTCGAGCGCCTTGGCCCAGGCCGCTTCGGCGGCGGCGATGTCGCGCTTCAGATCCTGCGTTTCCCAGGTGAAGCCCTCGCCCATTGTATGCCAGACGACCCGGTCGCCGAAGGCGGCAAAGGCGTCCTTCTCGCCGGTGTGCCATTTGCCCTTGATGAACTGGACGACGCCGACGCGCCTGCCGTAGCCGAGCATCCTCAGCGCCAGCCCGAAGGCGGCAGTGGTCTTGCCCTTGCCGGGCCCGGTGTTGACGATCAGCAGCCCCTTCTCGACCGTCTTTGCCGCGACCTCGGCGTCCTGCACCGCTTTGCGCTTGGCCATCTTGGCGCGATGGCGCTCCTCGTCCTTGGGATCGATAGTATCAGCCATGTCACTTCACCTTGAGCGGCAGTCCCACCACCATCAGCAGCACCGTATCGGACACTGCCGCGACTTGCTGGTTGAGCCGGCCGGCGGCATCGCGAAACCGGCGAGCCAACGCATTGTCCGGCACGATGCCCTGGCCGACCTCGTTGGAAACCACGAACCACGGCCCGCGCGGTCGTGACAGCACATCCGCCAGCCCTCGGCATTCGGCCTCAACGTCATGTTCGGCCAGCATATGGTTGGTCAGCCACAAAGTCAGGCAGTCGATCAGGACGGGCCGGCCGTCAGGCAGCGCCTCGATCGCGCCGACGAGATCGAGCGGCGCGTCGATGGTCGTCCAGCCCTCGCCGCGCCGCGACCGATGCAGCGCAATACGTTCGCGCATCTCGTCGTCATAGGCTTGCGCCGTGGCGATATAGGCCCACGGCGCCGGGCAGGCCGTCGCCAATTTTTCGGCATGCGCGCTCTTGCCGGAGCGTGCACCGCCGATGACCAGGGTCAGCGTCCCGGTAACGCGATCAGGCAAAGCTGTCGCGCAGGCCGGTCGCGGTGCCGGTCAAGCGGCCACGCACCACGCCGACGATGCCGCCGAGCACCAGCCAGAACACCAAATTGGTCAGCGTCACCGCCACCACGAACTGGTGATGCAGGCCTTCTGGGATCGGCGATTCGAAACTGTCGGGCTGCGGCGCGCCGACGATATGCGGCGCCACGATCAACGCTCCGGCGATCAGCGCCAGTGGCAACGACTTGCGGAAGGCAAGCAGGCCGAGACCCGCCGCGGTCGCCATCACGGTCGCCGTCCACCAGATCTGGCGCTGGGTGAGATCGGCCGCCGGCATCGCTGGCAATTCGGGCGGCAGGCCAAGGTTCGGAGCCAGCGTGAATACGGCAAAGCCGGCAAAGCCCCAGAACAGGCCCTGACGCCAATTGCCGATGCCGCCGGCGAACTCCGAAGCGGCGACCAAGATCAGCGCAAAGCCGATGCCGGTGACCACATTGGCAACGATATTGAAGGCGAAGCGCTCGAAGCCGTCGGCCGGCGTCCAGCCCTCCTCTTCCGGGGCGGCAGCTTCGGCCGGCGCTGGCGCCGCGCTGGTCATAGCATTCGTATCGCCGGCGTTCGCAGCCGGCGCCGCGGCATGGTCATGCGTGTGACCACCGCCGGCCTGTTCGTAGACTTCCGCTTTCAGAATGAGCGGCACCGTGGCATAGGCCTGCATGCAGGCGAGAACGACGCCTGCCACAAGCCCTGCGATCGCCGCGATGAACACGACGTTGCGAAACAGTGTCATGATGTCAGCCCCTCGTCAGTGGCAGGGGAACGCCATCGAATGGCGATAGTCGTGAGCGGCATTGTGGACCGCATCGATATGCGAGAAGCCGACAAAGCCCATCACGAAAATGCCGAGAAATGCAGCAAGCGCCAGCTGCACGAAGCGCGACTGCGAGGAGACGGAAGTGCCGAGCGAGACGGAAGCGGTATTCATGTCTTGTCCTTTCGCCCTCCACCCGAGGGCATAGAAGTCAGTTTTCCTGTCGCCGGCAGGTCTCCTGGCTCGCGGATCAACGCCCTTCCCCACCTTCCCGAAGAAACTCTTCAGTGGCATATGGAGAGGACTAACCGCACACAGTTGCGGGGGCAGCCACGGCATTGGGCCAACAATTCGCCCTCACCGCATTCCCTTTAGGGCGCCGTGCGTCCGAATGGACGCACAAGGACGCTCTAACACTTAGACTCTGCGCATGACCTTTCCGGAACCGATTCCGGTTTCGGGATCATGCGCGGCTCCAAACGGAACCGACGACAGCTGCGACTATAGGCAGAATCGTCGCGTCCGGCAAACCAAATTCCGCCAGCCACCAGCGCGAATGCGCCTCTCGACAGGCCAGCCAGCCCGGCGTCGCGATTGACAGTGTTCGCGACCGGGTGTCGGCTGGCGTATCACAGGAGCCGGTCATGCAGCCCAGCCCGAGCGAGCACGATCCCTATAACGGTTTGACGCGACTTGAACCGTCGCTGCCGTCATCGGCCTACTGGGACATTGAGGCCTATCAGCGCGATCTCGACGCCATCTGGTATCGTAGCTGGCTGCTCGTCTGCCGAGAGGCCGACCTTGCCCAGCCGCTGGCGTTCAGGACGTTCTGTGTCGGCACTGAGGAGATCGTCGCGGCTGGTGTCGATCTATGGCCGCGGCCTGATGGGTCGGGACGACGACCCCGAACGGACCCGTCACGCCGACAATGATGCGCCGGAGTTTCCGGTGGCCTGCGGGCCGGAGCCGTGACATGGTTGCGAGACGGGCGCGTCCACGGCCGGTCTTTCCCGACCTGACTTCAGCCGAGCGTTCCGCCGGGCAGACCTACGCCACCAACCTGCCGTCGATGTTCATCGTCGGCCATGTCGACTATGTCAGGACCGTGCGGCTGGTGCCGCTCGGCTCGGAGCAGACCGAACTGACCGCCGAATGGCTTTTTTCGTCCGAAGCGCTCGCCGATCCAACGGCTGATATCGACAACATCGTCGCTTTCGGCAGGCAGGTGCTGGAGGAGGACGCTGATATCTGCGAGATCAACCAGAAAGGCCTGCGCTCGATGCGCCACAAGGCCGGCATGCTGATGCCCGAGGAATATGAATTGCATCGCTTCCACAACTGGGTGCGCGAGCGGCATACAACGCTTTCACCAAATTCTGACGATCAAAGCGACTTCGGCAGATACCGCCAGGTCACAAAACCGCAGCCCGCCGCCAGCAGGCCGAGCGTGGCGAACACCGAGCCCAGCCCGAAAAACGCCAGCACCACCGAATAGACCAACGGCGGTGTCAGCTCGGAAAAGTCGAGATAGGTGCGATAGACTGCCGCCATCTCAGCCCTTTCATAGAACCGCACCGAGCGCATGAAGGCGGTCGAGCCCAACGCGTCGAGAGCGATGGCGAAGAGCGCGCCGCACAGCAGCAGGGCGCCGGTAAGAAACGGCACGGATTCGCCGACGGCGCCCGCCGCCAGCAGCATGGCCGACAGGGCGAAATAGGCTGATGTCATGGTTCGCCGGCCGCCGAAACGCTGCCCCACTCTGCCCCAGAAGATGGCCGTGAACAACAGCGCATTGCCCGCTGAGACCAGCAGACCGCCAGCGAGCTCGCCCTCGCCTGTGATCACCATGAACAAAGGCCCGTAGACGAAAAATGTCGTCCAGAAGCAGGAGCGGCCGAAGGCGATCAGCCAGGCCAGCCTGAGACGCGGCTGCGCGACGAAGCGGCCGATATTGGCGAGCGGATTGGCCGGCCGCGTCTTGCCAGGGCGGATCGACTGATTGTCGCCGAGCCGGTAGGTCCAGAACAGCCCCAACAGGGCCATGGCGAAGATGGCGACCGCGCCATGCGCGGCATAGATGCCAAACCGCGTGTAGAGGAAGATGCCGAGTGTCGGCCCGCTTGTCCAGGCGAGCATCGACCACGCCATGCGCAGCGATTCGGCCTGCATGAAATCGGTCTTGCGGATGTGGTCCATAATGTAGAGGCTGAGCGTGATGGACAACGCGCTGGCGCCCATCACGCGGCAAAGCATGCCCACCAGCTGCCCGGTGAGCGTGTGCGTGACGAAGAACAGCGAGCCGACGGCAAGCAGGCAGGCACCTGATGTGTAGACCCAGCGTCGGGCAAAGCGCCGGATGAGCATCGGCATGAACAGCGTCACCGACAGGCCGGCCAGCGCCACGACGGTGTAGAGGATCGAGACGATCTGCTCGTTGCGGAGGATTTCGTAGGCCTGGATCGGGATGACGCTCGACACGGTGGCGCGCGCGAAGGATTCGACCGCGTAGAGCGAGGCGAAGGTGCGCGCATCCGCCGGTCGCAAGGCCGGAAGCGCGATTGGATGGCGCACATGGGTAGCCATTGCTGTCCTCGAAGCAGAATCGCCCAAAGCAGGACGTGAGCGCCAAATCTGCCGTGGCCATCCCCAGGTCAGTAACAGGAAACCGACCCGTTCACGGCAAAAAGCGAACCGGCCAAAGGCTTTCCGGCGCTGGCCTACCGCATCGGCCCGAAATCGGAATCGATTCTCGGAACGCACGATGCGTAGATTCAAAAGCGTTAGAGCGTACTTTGTGCGTCCAAGTGGACGCACGTCGCTCTAATGCCGGCCTTGATGCGACGCCGGCGCGAACCGGAGCCGAGGCCGTGTGTGGCCGCCTTCTTTTGTCCGGGGCAATCGTGATAGTCGTCTTGCTCTGCTGAATCAGAATTGCGAGACCATGAGCATCGACACGCTGACCGTATCCGTTCAGGATCAACCGAAGCCGAAGCGCATCATCGCCATCGACGTCGCCCGCGGCGTCGCTTTGCTTGCCATGGCGAGTTACCATTTCACCTGGGATCTCGAATTCTTCGGCTACACCGATCCCGGCCTGACCGCCTTCGGCTGGTGGAAATTCTACGCGCGCTGCATCGCTTCGACCTTCCTGTTCCTGGTCGGCGTCAGTCTGTTCCTCGCCCATGGCAAACAGATCCGCTGGAACGGTTTCTGGAAACGCTTCGCCATGGTCGCTGGTGCGGCGCTCGCCATATCGGCTGCCACGAGGCTTGCCACGCCGGACAGTTTCATCTTCTTCGGTATCCTGCACGAGATCGCGCTCGCCAGCCTGCTCGGCCTGGCGTTTCTGCGGCTGCCGGCGCTGCTGACGCTTGTTGTCGCGGCTTTCGTCATCACCGCGCCGCTCTACCTCAGGTCCGAGATCTTCGACCATCCGGCCCTGTGGTGGGTCGGCCTGTCGGCAACCAATCCTCGCTCCAACGATTATGTGCCGCTGTTTCCATGGTTCGGCGCCGTGCTTGTGGGGATCGCGGCGGCAAAACTCGCCTTCGCTTCCGGCATGCTGACGCGGCTGGCGGGCCTGACGCCCGGCCGCTGGACAAATCCGCTGGTCTTTATCGGCCGGCACAGCCTCGCCTTCTATCTGATCCACCAGCCGGTGCTGATCGGCTCGGTCTGGCTGCTTTCGCAAGTGGTGCCGGCACCGGTCGAGACCAGGCAGGTCACCTTCCTGAAAGAATGCCAGACATCGTGCGAGCAATCGCGCGACACGGAGTTCTGCTCCAGCTATTGTGTGTGCATGCTCGATACACTCGAGGGCGAGGCCACGCTTGATCGGCTCTACCGCAACGACCAGGCTGCGGAATGGAAGGCACATCTTAACGAGCTCGCCGGCGCCTGCACTGCCAAAGCCGACAGCACTTTGATGGAGGGAGGAGCACAATGACCGACCATCAACAGAAACCGGGGCAACCTAAACCGGGGTTTATACCGTGGCCGCCGCTGATCTATGTCGCGGCCATCGCCGTCAGCATCGGGCTTGGCTTGCTCTACCCGCTGCCATGGATCGGCGGCCTGCTCGGCGACATCCTGTTCGCGGCCGGCTGGGTGGCATTGTTCGGCGTCGTCGCACTCTGGTTCACGGCGATGCGCACCATGATCCGGGCAAAGACGACGCTCCACCCAAACGCCGTGCCGGACCATCTGGTGACATCAGGCCCCTTTGCTGTCAGCCGCAACCCGATATATCTGGCCAACACGCTGCTGCTGATCGGCGTGGCCCTTGTCTCGGGGATCGTATGGTTCCTGCCGCTGGCGATCATCGCCGCCTTCGCAACGCAGAAAATGGCGATTGAGGGCGAGGAAAAAGTGCTGACGACGAAATTCGGCAAGAAATACCGGGACTACGCGAAAAAGGTGCGACGCTGGATTTGAGGCGTGCCGCAAGGTCTTTTCAGAGTAGAAATATCGAAAGGGCCGGTCAGGTGTTGACGCCGAGCTCCACCAATCGCTCGACGCAGGATTCCTCGGCCTGGTCGAGTTCGGCCAAGGTCTCTTCGAGGTCCCGGCGCTTCTGGCGCAGATCCTCGCGCTTTTCCTCAATGCGTTTGATCATCAGGTTGAGCTGACCGACCTCCCCGGGCGGCTCCTTATACATCTGGATGATTTCGCGGATTTCATTGATCGAAAAGCCGAGCCTCTTGCCGCGCATGATCTGGCGGATGAGGTGCCGGTCCGACGGGCGAAACAGCCGCGTACGGCCGCGACGTACCGGCTGCACCAGCCCCTCGTCCTCGTAGAAGCGCAGCGTCCGCGTCGAAACATCGAATTCGCGGGTCAGTTCGGTGATCGAATAATATTCCCGCATCGTCACTCCAAATGCCCAGCCGCGCTGCGAGTTCCAACCATGCGGCCTCGTTATCGTCCAGACGCGCGTCAGAATCGGCCGACAGGCACTTCCAAAATCTCGCATGGCATTTACGTAAAAGTCAATTGAAGGCATAACCGCACGTTCGCTCAGCGCACGCCGAACCACCATGTGGCGAGGCCGAGGAAGGCAAAGAAGCCGACGACGTCGGTGACCGTCGTGACGAAAACCGCCGAGGCCACGGCCGGGTCGATCTTGAACCGGTCGAGCAGCAGCGGGATCAGGATGCCGGCAAGTGCGGCGACGAACATGTTGATGATCATCGCCGCTGCGATGATGCCGCCCAAATTGGGATCGCGGAACCAGGCGGCCGCGACGATGCCGATCAGGATGGCGAAGATGATGCCGTTGATGAAGCCCACCCCCATCTCGCGGCGGATGATGCGGCCGGCATTGTAGATGTCGAGGTCCCTGGTTGCCAGCGCCCGCACCGTGACCGTCATGGTCTGCGAGCCCGCATTGCCGCCCATGCCCGCCACGATCGGCATCAGCACGGCCAGCGCCACGATGTGCTCGATCGTGCGGTCGAACAGGCCGATCACCGAGGCCGCCAGGAACGCCGTCAGCAGGTTGACGAGCAGCCACGGAACCCGCGAGCGCGAGGTCGAAAGAATGCTATCCGACAGTTCTTCATCGCCGACACCGCCCATGCGCAGCAGATCCTCCTCGGCTTCCTGCTGGATGACGTCGACCACGTCGTCGATGGTCAGCACGCCGACCAGCCGCTCGTTCTCGTCGACGACGGCGGCGGAGAGAAGGTCGTATTGTTCGAATTCGCGCGCCGCCTCTTCCTGGTCCATCGTGGCCGGAATGGCGTGCCTGGTCTCATGCATGACCTCTTCGACCTTGATCGAGCGCTTGGTGCGCAGGATCTGGTCGAGATCGATGGCGCCGAGCAGCTTGAAGCTCGGATCAATGACGAAGATCTGGCTGAAGCGGTCGGGAAGGTTGTTGTCCTCGCGCATGTAGTCGATGGTCTGGCCGATCGTCCAGAACGGCGGCACCGCGACGAACTCCGTCTGCATGCGGCGGCCGGCGGTCTCTTCGGGATAGTCGAGCGAGCGGCGCAGCCTGATCCGCTCGGTGAACGGCAGTTGCGATAGGATCTCGTCCTGGTCTTCCTTTTCGAGATCCTCGAGAATGTAGACCGCGTCGTCGGAATCGAGATCCTGCACCCCCTGGGCAATCTGCGCGTTGGGCAGGCTGTCGACGATGTCGCGGCGGATCGCCTCGTCGACCTCGGTCAGCGCGGAAAAGTCGAAATCGACGCCCAACAAGTCGACCAGCGCGCGGCGCTGTTCGGGATGAAGCGCCTCGAGCAGATCGCCAAGTTCCGATTGGTGCAGGTGGTCGACTTCACGTTTCAGCGTCAGCGTGTCGCGATCGGCAATCGCTGCACCGATCGCGGCAAGGAACGAAGACAGAATGGCGCCGTCCTCGCCATAAATGTCGGCGTGGCTGTCCTCAGCGGCCCTGGCGCCGGTCGTCTGTTCGTCCTGGCCTTTCACCAGCGCCTCCCGCCATCAGAATTCCGGAAAAGGTGCCTGTCAGGTCTAGAGCATTGGACCCAGAAGTGGAAACCGGTTTTGGGAAAATCCGATGCTCAAACACAAAGATAGAGCGGCGGCACGATTTGACCTGAGGCTCCGCAGCTCTATTGCGCAATGCGCGGGAATATCAAACGAAATCCACCCTTCCTCACCGGGGAGCGAAGCCACGCGCAACCGGATTGAGGGACGGACGTTGATGCCGCACTCGGCCATCTCCTCAGGGAGGCGTAGGCTCAGCTCCTGAGGCCAGAGACCAACGGGCGCAAAGGATGACAGACCGATCGAAATGGCGGCCTTTGGACACCATAAATCCTCGAACAACCGTCTAACGCTGTTTAAGGCCACTCGGTGACCGAAACATGCAACAGAGCCGGTTTGCCTTACCATCACGTCAATTGCGCTGACCTGAGCGCGTGCTTGGAATTTGCGGATGGGTGGTGGAATCCCTATAGTTGTGAATTGGCGCACGCTTTCGACTGCGGGCGGGCAGAATCGTAGAGAAGGATACAGATGCCGGACGTCAACTCGGATGCGGCGACACCTCGAATTGCACTCATTTCAACCCACGGCTACGTAGCTGCCAACCCACCACTCGGCGCGGCCGATACCGGCGGACAGGTGGTCTACGTCCTGGAACTTGCCAAAAAGCTGGCCCAATTGGGCTATGCCGTCGATATCTGGACGCGGCGATTTGAAGACCAGCCCCCTATCGATGAAGTGGCAGACGGGGTTCGTGTCCTGCGTGTCGCCTGCGGCGGACCCGATTTTATTCCGAAGGAATACCTCCACCGCCACCTTCTCGAGTGGTGTGAAAACGCGTTGCGCCTGATTCGCAGGGAAAACCTCTCCTACGACTTCATCAACAGTCACTACTGGGATGCGGGCGTGGCGGGGCAGCGACTGTCGGAAGCTCTTAATATCCCGCACATCCATACGCCGCATTCGCTCGGCATATGGAAGCAGCGCCAGATGAAGACGGATTACCCGGACAAGGCCGATACATTCGAGGCCGAGTTCAATTTCACCGAGCGCATAAAGCACGAGACCATCATCTATCGAAGCTGTGCCATGGTGATTGCAACAACGCCGCCGCAGTTGGATATGCTGGTCGAGGACTACAGTCTCGAGCGCGACCGCGTGCACATGATCCCGCCCGGTTACGACGACAACCGGTTCTTCCCCGTCAGCGAGGCGTCTCGCCGGCTGATCCGCCATCGGCTCGGCTTCGAAGGGCGAACGATCCTGGCGCTCGGCCGGCTCGCCACCAACAAGGGCTACGACCTGCTGATCGATGCGTTTTCCGTGGTGGCGCCGCGTGTGCCGGATGCGGTCCTGAGACTTGCTGTCGGCGGCGAGAACATGGACGAGCAGGAACAGAGGATCCTGAACCAGCTCAAGGAACAGGTTGAACAGCTAGGCTTGCAGGATCGTGTCGTCTTCTCCGGATATGTTGCCGACGAGGATCTGGCCGACACGTATCGGGCGGCGGACATGTTCGTCCTGTCGAGCCGCTACGAGCCGTTCGGCATGACCGCGATCGAGGCAATGGCCTGCGGAACGCCCACCGTGGTTACAATCCATGGCGGCCTCTATCGCGGGATCAGCTATGGCCGGCACGCGCTGTTCGGTGATCCGTTCGACAAGGAAGATCTCGGCATCACGATCGTCAAGCCTATGAAGCACCAGCGCCTCTACGGCCGACTGGGTCGCATGGGCGCGCACAAGGCGCGCAGCCTGTTCACCTGGACAGGTATCGCGCAGCAGCTTGTCAGCCTTGTCGAAGGACGTCCGGTGCTGAAGGCGGTCGACGACCATGATTGGGATGAGCCGTGGAACGACGGCGATTGAAACCGATCGCGCTTCTATCGAGTGACCTCGACGGGACTCTGGCAGGCGACGCGCCGGCGACATCACGCTTCCGTTCCAAATGGGAAGCGCTAGACCCCGAGCACCGGCCGGTTCTCGTCTACAACAGCGGTCGTCTGGCCGACGATATTTTGAACTTCGTCGACGAAGTCGGCCTGCCAGCGCCGGACTACGTGATCGGCGGTGTCGGCACAATGCTCGCCGGTCCGCGGCACACCTCGCGTCTCGCACACTTTACTGATCTGGGGCACTTTACCCAGAGGTTTTCGGAAGGCTGGTCTCTTGAGAAAGTGGATGCGGTGCTCGGATCGCTCGAAGACACCGTTCGCCAACCCGACGGCTATCAACACGCCTTCAAATCGAGTTGGTACCTGCACGAAGCAAGTCCGGAAGCCCTTGCCAGCATCGAGCGCGCTCTGGCCGAGGCCGGCCTGTCAGTGACCATGATCTATTCCAGCGAACGCGATCTCGATATCCTGCCGCGTTCGGCAGACAAGGGCCAGGCGCTGGCCTGGCTCTGCAATGAACTCAGCATCGGCCTGGATGAGGTGGTGGTCGCCGGCGACACCAACAACGATCGCAGTATGTTCGACCTGCCGGGTGCGCGCGGGATTGTCGTCGCCAATGCCCTACCCGAACTGCTTGACATGGCTCGGGACAACCCGCTGATTTACAGCGCGAAAGAACAGTTTGCCTTTGGCGTCGTCGAAGGCCTCGTTCATTGGTCGGTGTTTGACGACGCCCGATCCTAAACTGGAAATATTGATCTCCTTGTCACGGTTTGAGCCCCCATACCGTCGCGTGTAGAACTGCGCCCGTTTCGGCGATGAGACGTGCCGATTGTACCGGCTCAAAACCGCTGATCCGCTTCGTGCCAGCCCAACGACCGTGATCCGCGAAGACCTCGATCGATCCGTAGTCGAGGAATATCCGCAGCCGTCTTGGACGGGCTCCCTTGGCGATATAGTGAGGAGACTGAGCTGCGCCCCCGTCTTCATGACAAATGGCAAGTCCCTCGTCGTCGACGACAACCTCGAGGCGAACAGTTGGATGATGGAGCTTCAGGCGGAAATGGGCACCCGGCTTTTCCAACTCGAACAAGATTTCGACGGAGCCGTTGATAAAGCTTACCTGCTCTCCGGCTGCAAGGCGCGTTCGGTCCAGAATATGGCTCCGCAGGCTCTCGGCTGCTCCGATGGGCGGGGTATGCAACTCGCCTGCAGACAAATGGATGTTGCGAGGCAACGTCATGGCTGTGGGGAAATCGATCGCCGGTCCGGTATCGGCCCAGTTGGCAAGCCATCCAATACCGACAATGGCATCACCGTCGACGAAGGCTTGGAAGGCGTAGTTATCCGTCCCGAAGTCCAGTTCCTGTTCGAATTCCTTGGAAAAGGTCTGACCATCGAACCAGCCGACAATGGCCATTGTCAGATTCTTGCGCCGGGTGGACTGGTCCTCACTATTCATCAGGCCGAGAATTAGAACCCAGCGCGTCGCGGGATCGGTCGCAGGCCCGTCGAGCGGCAGCAGACAGGGACATTCGATCGCCGTCGTCCGATAGTGTTTCTCGACCAGAAGCTTGCCGATATATGTCCAGCCGGTGGCGGCCGTATGGTCGTGGGTTTCGTAGAGCAGGACAACGCCGCCCTCATCGCTCTGGCTGCCCAGCAGCATTTTCCAACGGCCATCCGGTCCCTTGAAGACGTATGGGTCACGAAAATCGGTGGTCAATCCCTCGTCAAGGGGGCGGTAGGGCAGGATGACGTCGGCATTTCCCGCCGTAATGAGGTCGCTGGAAGTGGCAGTGAGCTGGATCTGCTGTTCCGGGATACGGTCCTGTACCTGCTCGGTGAAAAAGACGCGAATACCCGGGCCATCGGCAAGCGGGATGGCTGAGCCGGAATACGCACCGCCCCGTTTGTCGGGCCTTGCGGTAAGATCTTCCGACGGGAACAGGAAGATGGGCATGTGACGCCATCGCAGATAGTCGGAAGATACGGCGTGCCCCCAGTGCATCGTGTTCCACCGAAGCCCATGGGAATAATGCTGGTAGAAGAGATGTGGGCGACCTCCAAACCGGCCGAATCCGTTTGGATCGTTCATCCAGCCGAACGGCGGGCGAAAATGATAGCTGTCAGGAATGTTCGGCGGGGCATTTCCCGGATTGGTGTGGATAACTGTAATGCCTGTCTCCAGCACGTCGGCCAATGCGAACCAGTAGGCGACCGATACCGAGGTCTGATCCGTGTCGTAGTCGAGTTCGACACTGCCACCGCCGAAGACGTGAAAAATTCTGAATTCATACTCTTCGGCGTTCGTAACGCTCACCTCGCCGAACTTGCCACGGACATTGGAAAAAGACAGCGAGCCCGGAACGTCCGGCTTGGCCGCCTTAAGCCAGATATGGAACGTGGCGTTGACTGGCAGGTCGGCATGCAGGCTTCGAATGGCGTTCCCACCCGCAATCCTTACCTTGACCTGGCTGTCACTCATGAAGCTGGCTCCGTTCCGTGCGGCGTTCCCGGACAGATAGGGGATCAAACCCGGTTTTCGACCTGGAAATGCGCTGCAGAAGGTTAAAGCTGGATCTTCACTCTAGCAAAGCCATTCCCGGGATCGGCCAAGACCTTCTCTTTTCCATGATTTGACCTCGCCGTCGCTGTGGGGCGTCTGCAATTGCTGGCGCGGCCAATAAATTAACCAGCGCTGTTGCCCCTGGCTGACATTGTCAGGCGTCGCACATCTAACCTTCTATGGGTTGGCGTATCGCAAGCTGTGTCTCAATTTGCGCTGGCTGGCGTCCGGTTACCCACCAGATCACCGACACCACAATAATGGAGACGTAGCCGTCAACAGCATAGTGCCATCCGGTATATACCGAACCGTACATTATCAGGGCTGCGAATATCCAACCGAGAATACCGAGCCAGATATTGAGGGAAGAAAGCAGATAGGCATTCAGTGTGGCAAAGGCGACGTGCATGCTTGGCATGGCCGAGATGCCGCCGCCAAGGTCTGGCCGGCCGCTCTGGTAAGCCGTCAGAAGATATGCGGCGGGCTCCCGCACCATGTGGCTATAGTCGAGACCGTCCATGGCGACCTTGAGTCCGCTGAAGCGGTCCTCGCCAACAAACTGGTGGTAGTAGATCGGCCCGACCGACGCCAGCGCCGAGGCCAAGATGGTGCCGAGGATGCCTAACGTCAGCGCTGCTGCCCAGAGGTAGCGGATGCGGCCAATCTTGTCCGACCAGAGAGACACGAAAAGCATGGTGCCGAACCATTGGAAAAACCAAATCACCTCATAGCTGTTGAAGACGACGATCGACCACGTATTGCTGTCGAGCCTGTGCGTGAGTTCCCACGGCGCAGTCCCGTGCAGCCATTCATCCAGATCGGCTAACCAGTTGTCCGCATAGAATGGAACGACGGACGGGATGGCCATCTTGTAGGTAGAGTACGCGGTCAAGCTCGCGAAGAAGAACAGCAGAACCAGTAAACAGGCACGCCAGCGCCCTCGAACCAAATCTACGACGTAGCGAGTTGGCTCTGCTCGGCC
Source organism: Mesorhizobium sp. BHscii (assembly GCF_053848065.1). NCBI lineage: Bacteria > Pseudomonadati > Pseudomonadota > Alphaproteobacteria > Hyphomicrobiales > Phyllobacteriaceae > Mesorhizobium > Mesorhizobium sp. BHscii. The sequence continues at coordinate 191,531 of NZ_JBSPKW010000012.1, forward strand.
GTAAATAAGCGCAGCAGAACAGACCCCACTGATAAACAAGACCGGAATACCGACGGTGAATTTCTGAGCATAAACCAGAATTAGGTGGAAGAAAGACTGCGGACTTAGTGCAGACGCGCCTGCCACGTAAGTTGCCATAAACAAGGCAAGGCGCAACGACCATCTTGTCGATGGACTGTAGTCCCTTACCCCTATAGTTAATGACATACTAATTTACCGAGATGCAAATATGCCATCGATGGCATTATCAATGTGATAGCGAAGTAAGCTTACCATGCGGTTACTTCGCGCCCCGCCCGTCCGGACCAACTGCCGGGTTGGATCGGACCGTCGGTCCTGCGCTATGACTGAAAGCTGAATTTAGGAGGATCTCATGGCCATCGGTCCTGACACCAAAGGTGTCTACACCATTGCCCCGACGCCGTTCGAGGCGGATGGCAAGATCGACTGGGAATCACTTGATTCGATGGTCGATTTCTACGAGCGCTGCGGCGTCGATGGGATGACAATCCTCGGCATCATGGGCGAGGCCCCAAAGCTCGACGCCGGCGAATCGCTCGAGATCGTCAAGCGCATCGTGGCGCGCACCAGGCTGCCGGTCATCGTCGGCGTCTCCGCCCCTGGCTTCGCCGCCATGCGCAGCCTTGCGCGCGCCTCGATCGAGGTTGGCGCGCAAGGCGTGATGATTGCGCCGCCGCCGGCGCTGCGCACCGATGACCAGATCGTCACCTATTTCCGCAACGCATCCGAAGCGGTCGGCGAGGATGTTCCTTTCGTCCTGCAGGACTATCCGCTGACCCTCTCGGTCGTCATGACCCCGGCCGTCATCCGCCGCATCGTCACCGACAATCCGGCCTGCTTCATGCTCAAGCACGAGGACTGGCCGGGCCTGGAGAAGATCAGCGCGCTGCGCGGCTTTCAGAAGGACGGCTCACTGCGGCCGCTGTCCATCCTCACCGGCAATGGCGGCCTCTTCCTCGACTTCGAGATGGAGCGCGGCGCCGACGGCGCGATGACCGGCTATGCCTTCCCCGATATGCTCGTCGACGTGGTGAAATTGTCTGCCGCCGGCGAGCGCGACAAGGCGCACGATCTTTTCGACGCCCACCTGCCCTACCTGCGCTATGAGCAGCAACCCGGTGTCGGACTTGCGGTACGCAAATATGTGATGATGAAGCGCGGTGCCATCGCGTCCGACGCCCAGCGCAAGCCGGGCAGTGCGTTGTCGGCGGCGGCCAGACAAGAAGTCGACTATTTGCTTATGCGGCTGGAAAGTCGCGTCCGCAAACAAGCCCCGAGATAATGCAACCAGCGGACTATTTGCCGCGCATCACATCAATAGATAGCCGCGTGAGCTTGCGTGAAAAGCGCATTTTTTTGCCGAGGATTCCCAATGGCCCGCTTCGCGACACGGTTCGGGTCTTTGAAGCAGCTGGCATTTGATGACGGCTCAACCATGCGCTCAGCGCGCGGCATTCCGCGCCCAACCAGCCGCAGGTTCGCACAGCGTTTCAGCTTGCACAAACAGACTTGGGAAGAGCTGTAGTGAAACAGAAAATTGCGTAATAAAATAACAGCTTATTGGATAAAGCTGGTGCGGTCGAGAAGACTCGAACTTCCACGGGTTGCCCCACAGCGACCTCAACGCTGCGCGTCTACCAATTCCGCCACGACCGCACGTGGTAGGAGCCGAAACGAACCGGCTCGCGGCGTGTAGCAAATCGTTTCCGGCGAAACAAGGGCGCGTCGCGCAATAATTGCCCGGGATTCGGCATAACGCTCCAAAGGGGTGGAACGCGCTCGGAACTGGACGTTTCAGCCGATTGCCGCCATATGTGAGGCGACACGAGACACGCCATGACAGAACGCAGCCAGATCGCCACGTCGTTCCTGCCCCTGCCCGGTTCGGCACCGGTCGAATGGCGGATCGAACCCGGCCTCACCGCCTATCCGGATGCGCTTGCCGTGATGGAGGCGCGTGCCGAAGCGATCCGAAGCGGCGCCGCCGGCGAGATGGTCTGGCTGGTCGAGCACCCGCCGCTTTACACCGCCGGCACCAGCGCCCGCATCGATGATCTGATCGAGCCGGACCGTTTTCCGGTATTCGCGGCCGGGCGCGGCGGCGAATACACCTATCATGGGCCAGGCCAGCGCGTCGCTTACGTGATGCTCGACCTGAAGCGGCGGCGCGAGGATGTCCGCGCCTTCGTCGCGGCGCTCGAACAATGGATCATCAGCACGCTCTCCGCCTTCAACGTGCGTGGCGAACGGCGCGAGGATCGCGTCGGCGTCTGGGTGGTGCGGCCGGATCGCCCGCCTCTGGCCGACGGATCGCTCGCCGAGGACAAGATCGCCGCCATCGGCATCAGGCTGAGGCGCTGGGTGAGCTTTCACGGTATCGCCATCAATGTCGAGCCGAATCTCGCCCACTTCAGCGGCATCGTGCCGTGCGGCGTACAGGATCACGGCATCACCAGTCTCGTCGATCTCGGTCTTCCCATAACGATGGCCGATCTCGATCTCGCGCTGAAATCCGCCTTCGAGGACATCTTCGGACCCGCGGCACCTTTGCTTGTCGAAGCAGCCCGCAAGGCCGGCTGACAAAGCAGCACTGAACCACCGAGCTCCGACGGCTGCCCCCACCCCGTGAAGAACGTCAGCGTTTGAGCCACGTCTTCAGCGCTGCCTCACATCGCTCCGATCCAGATCGCCATGGAAATGAGAAACGTGCTCATGCACACTAGTGACACGACATCCTGAACAAGACCGGTCATAACACTCTCCTGTTTTCAGTATGTTCGTATTTTGTTCTAATTTTGTTCGAATGTCAACGGCCGCAATCCGAGCGCCGCGAAATTCCGGCGCTCAGTTCGGCAAGGTTAAGGAAACGTTGAGAGCCCACCGTGACCGCCTGCCGAAAAATGCGGCTCGCGGTCGGCCCGTTGGGGAATGTGAGGTCCAGGCCTTCTAAGCATGACGCCAGGCCGGCGGCAGGCCGAAGGCCGGAAAAAATTTCGGGCCGAGCGGCGGCACATAGACCGTCAGAGCCGCGATTCCGCCGTCAGCGGGCTCGATCACATGCAGGGAATGGGCTCGCCACGCAGGGTCATTGTGGCTGCGGGAATAGACACCGACTGCCGGCTGGGCATTGGCACCGGTTGCCATGGTGCGGAAGCCCGCAAAGTTACCCCAGATGGTCTCGAGGAAACCGCGGATCGCCGCGCGTCCTTGATACCATTCCCGCCAGGGCGGCATGCGATAGGTGGCGTCCTCCCGCAGCAGCTCGATCAGGCTGTCGAGATTGGCGGACTGCCAAGCCTGCATGTAACGTTCGAGCAGCAGGCCTTCTTCCCGGCCGGGCTTCGATCGCTGCATGGGACGTCCCTCTGGATATCGCGCCGCGAGGGTTGCGCGGGCCCGCTGCAATGCGCTGTTGATCGAAGCTGTCGATCCACCCAGCAGTCCCGCCGTCTCGACAGCCGACCATCCCAGCACGTCGGAAAGCAGTAGAGCGGCGCGCGCCTGGGTGGCAGGTCCTGGATCGCGGCGACGAAGGCGAGCTGGATGGCTTCGCGAGTCTCGTAGCGCGCTTCCGGACCCGGCTCACCATCAGTGAGGCCTGGCAGCTCCGCATCCGGGTAAGGCTCCAACCAGGTGACCTCGGCTGCAGGCCCGTCTGTGGCCCGTCCGTGGAAGGCCGGCCGTCCCGGCTGCTGGAGAATGCGACGCGTCCTCGATCTGGCCTTGAGGGCGTTGAGGCAAGAGTTGGTCGCGATCGTGTAGAGCCAACCGCGAATCGAACCCCGCCCGTCGAACTCCGACCTTGCACGCCAGGCGCGCAGAAACGTGTCCTGGACGAGGTCGTCCGCCTCGTGCAGCGAACCCATCATGCGATAGCAATGGAGCTTAAGTTCCCGGCGATGGGCCGCCGTGAACTGCTCGAAGGCCAGTCGATCCAGGATCGGCTGGCCCGGCTGGCGTATCGGCTTGAGAGGTGCCTGGGCGTCTGTCATGCGGATCCGGCATTTTTGAGTCCGGTTTGCATTACGCGCGCCTCAGCCCGCCGGCGCAAGCCCGCTACCGCTCACTGCGAAGGAACATCCTTGCGGTTTTTGGGTGGCGAGTGCGACCACCGCACGTCCCACTTCGGCCGGCGTTTGCATGTCTAGCATGCCCGCGATGAACTCCATCGGCCGGATGCCCATATAGGCCGAAATGCTCTCGATGCCGGCGTCGCCCACGCCGGTCCCTGGCATGATGCGCATAGGCGCAAGCGCCATGAAGCGCAGGTCGAGGCCGAGCCGATCCGATTCCTTCTGGCTATGACCGGCCAGGAACATCTGCATGCGTTTTGCGCCGGCATAGCCGCCGGAATTCGCTGGCCCCCCGGTCAAGGCTGCGCCACTGGAGATCAGAATGATCCGGGCGCCCGGTTTGAGCGGACGTCGGAGCGCGGCCTTGCAAAACAGGAACGATATCTTGACGTCCGTCTCCCAGTTTGCGGAGAACGCCTTCCAGTTCTGTTCATGTAGGGGCGCGGAGGGGGCAAGGGCACCCGCGCAGATCACCAGGGCGTCCGGCTCCAGCGCGGCAAAGACCTCGTCAGGGGCGGACTCCACGGTTGCGTCGACCGCGAACGTCTTCACGCCCGGAGTTTCCCAGGCAAATTGCGCCAGCGCCGGCTCGCCGCGGGCGACAGCCATGACCGTCGCTCTCTCGCTGAGGGCGGCTTCTGCGATCGAGCGACCGACACCACGGCTGCCTCCAACGACGACGACATTCCGACCTTGTAACAATCTCATGGATCACCTTGCTATCCGGGCCGCTGGACCATCCAGGCGCGCCCATTGATAAGGACAACACAGACGGGCGGAAATCATCGGTGCGACGTCAGAAATCTTCTACGGCGATCGGCATGGCCCGCGCTAAGCCCCGGTCGGGCGCGGGCGGCGGACAGCGACGCGTCAGGCCTGCCGCCAACGCGGCGCACATTTGCGACCGCAGCGAAGCCGTCGACAAGGGGAGCGCTGTGCGAGATCCCTAAAGCGGAACAACCTTGCCGTCGGCCAGCGTGACGCGACGGTCCATGCGCGAGGCAAGCTCGTGGTTGTGGGTGGCGATCAGCGCCGCCAGGCCCGACTGCCGGACCAGCGCTCCCAGTGCCTCGAACACATAGGAGGCGGTGACCGGATCGAGGTTGCCGGTCGGCTCGTCGGCAAGCAGCACCAGCGGCGCATTGGCGACGGCGCGCGCAATGGCGACGCGCTGCTGCTCGCCGCCGGACAGTTCGGAGGGGCGGTGCTGCGCGCGCTTGCCGATCTGCATGTAGTCGAGCAGTTGCGCCGACCGCTCGGCAGCCTCCTTGCGCGTCAGCCCTTTTATCAGTTGCGGCATCATGATGTTTTCCAGCGCCGTGAACTCCGGCAGCAGGTGATGGAACTGATAGACGAAGCCGACATCGTTACGGCGGATCGCCGTGCGCTCGTCGTCGGAAAGCCGCCCGCAGGCGCGGCCTGCCAGAATCACGTCGCCGGCGTCCGGCCGCTCCAGCAGTCCGGCGGTGTGCAACAGCGTCGATTTGCCGGTTCCCGACGGCGCCACCAGCGCCACGATCTCGCCGCGCTTCAGCGAAAAATCTGCGCCGTTGAGGATGGTGAGCTTGCGCGGCCCCTGGACATAGTGCCGCTCGACGCTCTTCAGCTCGATAATGGCCTCGGCCATCATTCGTACCTCAGCGCTTCGACCGGATCGAGCCTGGCCGCGCGCCATGCCGGAAACAGCGTCGCCAGGAACGACAGCACCAGCGCCATCAGGATCACCGAGATCGTCTCGCTGGCATCCATGCGGGCAGGCAGCTGGCTCAGGAAATAGAGCTCGGGATTGAACAGCCTCTCGCCGGCCAGCCAGGAGAAGAACTGGCGGATTCGCTCGACGTTCAGGCAGATTACAACGCCGAGCAGCACGCCGGCGATGGTGCCCACCACGCCGATCGCCGCGCCCGTCATCAGGAATATGCGCAGGATCGCGCCGCGGGTGGCGCCCATGGTGCGCAGGATGGCGATGTCGTGGCCCTTGTCCTTTACCAGCATGATCAGGCCCGAAATGATGTTGAGCGCTGCCACCAGCACGATCAGCGTCAAGATCATGAACATGACGTTGCGCTCCACTTGCAGCGCATCGAAGAATGTCCTGTTGCGTTCTCGCCAATCGACCATGGTGATCGGCCGCTGCGACGCCTCTTCGATCTTCGGTTTCAGCGCGTCGACATTGTCGGGATTGTCGACATAGATCTCAATCGCCTGAGCTCGGCCATCCATGTTGAAATAGAGCTGTGCTTCCGAAAACGGCATATAGACGATGGAGCTGTCATATTCCGACATGCCGACTTCGAAGATCGCCGTGATCGGGTAGCCCTTCATGCGCGGTGTCGTGCCGAGCGGCGTGACATCGCCGTCGGGCGCGATCAGCGTGATCGTGTCGCCGAGCACAAGACCGAGATTGTCGGCCATTCGGCTGCCGATGGCGACGCCCTCGCTTGTGTCGAAGCCGGCGATCGAGCCCTGCTTGATATTGTTGGCGACGATCGAAATTTTAACCAGATCCTCGCCGCGTATGCCGCGAACCAGCGCCCCTGACCCGCCGCCGATATTGCCTTGCGCCAGCACCTGCCCGTCGATCAGCGGAATGGCGTACTGGACGCCGGGCACGCCGTTGATGCGGCTGGCGACCTGCGCATAGTCCTCCAGCGGCATGTCGAGCGGCTGCACGATCAGATGGCCATTGACGCCGAGGATGCGCGTCAGGAGCTCGGCGCGAAACCCGTTCATGACAGCCATCACGACGATCAGCGTGGCGACGCCCAGCATGATGCCGAGGAACGAGATCGAGGCGATGACGGAGATCACCGTCTCCTTGCGGCGCGAGCGCAGATAGCGCCACGCGACCATGCGTTCGAAGACGGAAAAAGGTCCCGCGGCATGGGGTTTCTCTACTGCCGCTTCGCTCATGCGGCAAAACCGAAGCGCTTCTTCGCGTCCACGATCGGCAGCGTCTCGCGCTCGCCGGTCCTGCGGTTCTTGATTTCGACCTCGCCGGCCGCCACGCCGCGCGGCCCGACGATCACCTGCCACGGCAGGCCGATCAGGTCGGCGGTGGCGAACTTGCCGCCCGGCCGCTGATCGGTGTCATCGTAGAGCACGTCCTTGCCGACGGCGACAAACGCCGCATGGAGTTCGTCGCAGACGCGGTCGCACTCGGCGTCGCCGGCCTTCATGTTGATCAGGCCGACGTCGAAAGGCGCCACCGCCTCCGGCCAGATGATGCCGTTGTCGTCGTGGCTGGCCTCGATGATCGCCGCGACCAGCCGCGTCGGGCCGATGCCGTAGGAACCCCCGGAGGCAAAATGATCCTTGCCGTCGGGCCCTGTCACCTTGGCGCCCATCGGCTTCGAATATTTGTCGCCGAAATGGAAGATGTGGCCGACCTCGATGCCGCGCGCCGAGACCCGGTCGCTTGTCGCAACCTTCTCCCACGCGGCCTCGTCGTGCATCTCGTCGGTCGCGGCATAGGGCGTCGTCCATGTCTTGACGATCTCGCCGATCTCGGCATCGTTGGAGAAGTCCGTGTCCGCACCCGGCACATCAAGCGCGAGATAGTTGCGATGGCAATAAACCTGGCTCTCGCCGGTGTCGGCCAGGATGATGAATTCGTGGCTGAGGTCGCCGCCGATCGGCCCGGTGTCGGCACGCATCGGGATTGCCTGCAGCCCCATGCGCGTGAACGTCCTGAGATAGGACACGAACATCCTGTTGTAGGCCGCCTTGGCGCCTTCGAAGTCGAGATCGAAGGAATAGGCGTCCTTCATCAGAAACTCGCGCGAGCGCATGACGCCGAAGCGCGGTCGCACCTCGTCGCGGAATTTCCACTGGATGTGATAGAGATTGAGCGGCAGATCCTTATAGGATTTCACGTAGGCGCGGAAAATCTCGGTGACCACCTCCTCGTTGGTCGGACCGTAGAGCATGTCCCGGTCTTGCCGGTCCTTGATGCGCAACATCTCCTTCCCGTAGTCGTCATAGCGACCGCTTTCGCGCCACAACTCGGCGAACTGGATGGTCGGCATCAGGATCTCGAGCGCGCCGGCCCGGTCCTGCTCCTCGCGAATGATCCGGCAGACCTTGTCCAGTACCCTTTTGCCGAGAGGCAGCCAGGAAAAACTGCCTTGCCCCTGCTGGCGGATCATGCCGGCGCGCAGCATCAGCCGGTGCGAGACGATTTCGGCCTCGCGCGGATTTTCTTTAAGGATAGGCAGGAAATAGCGCGACAAACGCATGGACTGGTCCGTAAGAGAGAGGATTGCCGCACCGGAATCGGCGCAGCGCAGGCTTGCCTGCCCCGGCTTCATAGCCATTTCATGACGGAATGGAAACCCGCCCATCGGGTGTCGCAAAGGGCGCCGCAGTGCCGCATCCGCCTTGCTGGTCGTTTCGCAAGCAACGCCTGCCACACTATTGTGCACTGCAGCACGAGATTGCTTATTTCCAGGCAAAATTCTGCGTGACATTTTCACCCGCCTTGGTCTAATGTGCCCCGATAACCGAGAGGGCGGAAAGAAATCTGCCCTCCTACGCGGTCAAAGTCTTGGGAGGATGCGATCTAGGCGCGGTTACTCGCTGCCGCCGGACACCGGAAACAGATCGGACGCGTTTAAATTGCAAGGCCTCGTGCCTTGCATTTTTTTTGTGCAATCATCTGGTTAGCACGACAAATTGCTAGAGCGGGATGAGATTTGTAAGAGTCGTGGGATTCCCAAATCATCGCAGTTCTGATTCAA